>NZ_WTFF01000417.1 GCF_019400985.1 Streptomyces bambusae | reverse complement strand
CCCCCCGCCCCCCCCCCCCCCCCCCCCCCCCCCGGGCCCCCCCCCCCGGACCCCCCCCGCCATGAGCGCCACGAGCGCCAAGAGCCCCCAGCCCGCCAAAACCCTCCCCCCCCCCCCCCTCATCCCCTGGGCCCTCACCGAAGCCGGCCTCCGCTCCCCCCGCCTCCACCGCAACGGCAAGGACGGCGACCCCCTCCTCGTCCTCACCCCCGCCGCCACCGAAGCCCTCGGCCTCCCCCTCACCCTCGAAGACCGCCGCGGCCTGCGCCTGCCCGACAACCACCCCGTCCTCAAGCAGCTCGCCAAGGCCAAGTGGCAGCTCACCCGCCGCGGCTTCGGCCCCTGGCCCCGCGTCTACCGCCCGGCCTCCCCCACCACCGGCCGCCAGTGCGTCCAGCTCGCGATCCTCCCCTGGGGCGCCCTCGACCCCCGCGCCTGGGGCGAGGACACCGCCACCCTCCCCGCCCCCGAGCTCGCCGACCTGCTCACCACCTACGCCACCCGCGTCCTCACCCCCCGCGGCTCCACGGCCGTCACCGGCCTCGAACTCATGACGGCCCTACGCCCGCCCACCCGCGCCGCACACGACCCGGCGACCAACACCTGGGTGTCCGCCCCGGTCCCCGGCTCCCTCACCCGCCCCGTGGACCCGGCACCCCCGGAGGCCCCCGACGAACACCCGGTCGTCGCCGCCCTCTACCCGCGCGCCCACCAGCGCACCCCCGACCAGGTCCTGGACGAAGAGGCCTACGACTGGATCCGCAGCCCCGAGCTCCTCACCGACGCCGAGTGCGCCCGCACCCACGCCGTCGGCATCGACGTGAACATGGCCTTCGCCGCCGCCGCCAACCGCCTCACCGTCGGCATCGGCCCCGCCGTCCACACCACGAACCCCGCCTTCGACCCCAAACTCCCCGGCTGCTGGCTCGCGGACCTCTCCTCCCTGACCCTCGACCCGCGCCTCCCCAGCCCCTTCACCCCCCACGGCCGCCCACCCACCGGCCCGGCCTGGTACGCCACCCCGACCCTCGCCTACGCCGCCGAGCTCGGCCACACCCCCCGACCCACCGAAGCCTGGATCCGCCCGGACAACGGCCCCTACCTCGACGCCTGGTACTCCCGCCTCCGCGACGCCTACATGGCCACCATGGCCGACCTCGGCGTCACCCCGGACCTCACCCCCGAGGCCTTCCTCGCCGCAATGGCAACCCACAAGGACCACAGCCGCACCCACGCAGCCGTCCTGTCAGCCATCAAGGCAACGGTCAAGGGCGGCATCGGCAAGCTCCGCGAACGCCCCCAGGGCGCCGGCTACCGCCCCGGCGAACCGTGGCCCGCCCTCGAACGTCCCACCTGGCGCCCCGACATCCGCGCCGCCGTCATCTCCACCGCCCGCGTCAACATGCACCGCAAGATGCGCAAGCTCGCCGAAGCAGCCGACCTGCACCCCGTCGCGGTCCTCTCGGACTGCGCGGTCTACCTCTCCGACGGGCCCAGCCCCCTCGACTTCCTCCCCCGCACCCCCGAGGGCAAGCCCCTCCCCGGCGGCTTCCGCCTCGGCGTCAGCCCCGGCATGGTCAAGCACGAAGGCACCCAGCCACTCCTGTGGGCGGTCCAACTCCTCGACCAGGGCCACAACCCCGCCCGCCACATCAAGGGCCACGACGCCGCAGCCGACGGCGAGTAACACCGACGGCGAGTAACCCCGACGCCGGCAACCGAGCCCCCGAACGAGACCGAGACCGAGACCTCCACCCGTGTCAGACATCAGCGACAGCCTCACCCGCGCCGACGAGCAGCACTTCACCCGCCCCGTCCCCAAGTCCGCGGGCGCCCAGATGCGCTTCCTCGTCAAGCAGCTCAAGTCCACCAAGGCCGCGGCCGAGCTCCTCGGCATCTCCCGGCGCACGGTCGAGCGCTACGTCAAGAACCAGATCCAGCATCCCAAGCCGGCCCTGGCCGCCCGCCTGGAGGCCGAGGTCCGCAAGCGCTGGCAGCCCCTGGTCCGCAAACGCGCCCGCGACCAGGCCGCGCGACAGACCGGCCTGGTCATCGAGACCCGAGCCCGCTTCGGCTTCACCGCCGCCCCCGGCACCACCGACGACGGCCGGATGCGCCGCCTCACCCAGCACCTCCCCCCGGAGTACGCCGCCCGCCTCTTCGCCGCCCAGGAGTCCGGCGCCACCGAACCCCAACTCCGCGCCATCGCCGCCGAAGGCCTCCAGGAGATCTACTTCAAGGACAACGGCGCCCGCGCCACCGGCCTCCTGGTCGAGTTCACCGACATCGACTACGTGGACTTCACCTTCTGAAGGCCCCAGAAACGCCCTGGAAGCCCCCCAGAACGCCTTCGGCCCCCCTCCCCGCACCAAGTGCCGGAAGGGGGGCCGAAAACCCTTCAGAAGCCCTCTACCGCCTCGCTCACCCCACAGCGTGGAGAGTCCGCCGCCTCTTCGACTCCGCAGCCTTCTTCGCAGCGGCCTGCGCCGCCCGCTTCTTCCGCTGCTCGGCCAACTGGTCCTGGTACGCCGCCACCGCCCGGTGGTAGCTGGCCACATAACCCCGGGCGTCCAGCCGCTCCTCGACCGGCATCGCGTTGACGGCCGCGACGGCATCCTCGAACGAGTTGTAACCGGCCAGCATCGGATTGACCTGGTACACCCCGTTACGGACCTTACGCACCAACTTCGCCAGCTCGAGGCTGCGCAGCGCGGCGTTCACACTCGGCCGGCTGAGCTCCAGCAGCCCACCGATGGTCGCCTGGTCGATCAGGATCCGCCCGCCGGGCTCACTCAGCGAACGCAGCTTCAGCAACACCCGGTAGGACGCAGGCGGAAGGTCAAGGTCGGAGAGAAGCCCGTCGGCATTGACCGCAGCGAATCGCAAGGTGCTCACTGAGCTGTCCCTTCTTCCTTGCGCTGTCCCCGGCTCAACCGCCGCGCAGCGCGCTCTTTGGCCCGTTCGGCCCGCAGTTCCGCGATCGCCTGTCGCATGTGGTCCAACGACGGGAACCGCACCAGGTCAGGCAGATTCGTATCGCTGCGAATCTCCGAGATGGCGCTGTGCTGCTCCACCTTCACGAACTCACCCGCCGTCTCCGTCCCCGGGATGAACTCAGCCACCCGGTAACTGTAGGGCGGGTTGAACTGATAGACACCCCGCCGCACCTTGAAGACGATCCCATGAGACATCACCGTGTGGAGCGCTTCCGAAGTCTTCGTCCGACTGACGTCCAGGATGGTAGCCATCTCCTCCTGGGTAAGGGGAATCCGCCCCCCCGCTCGCTGGCACGCGATCAGCAGCAGGATCAGCCTCAACGGCAAGGCTTCCCTGAAGTACTGCGCAATCACCAGGAAGAACTCGAGGCTGTCCATCGAGAACGCATTTGGCTGACTCTGTGTCCCGTAGAACTCCAGCGGCTTGCGCTCGCTGTCCAGCGTGAGCTTCCGGCTCGGGTACCGCCGGGCAAGGCTGTCCAGATCCTTGACCGGAGCCAGCGGCTGACTCCACGCGCTGATCGCGTCATCAACGGGGAGATCAGGACGCGGCGCGCGCGCCGGACTCGGCCGACGGCGCTGTGGCTCTGCTGACACGAGGATGCTCTCCACTTCGTTGATCTGCGGAGAGCAGTATGTCAACAAGGGTGACACTAATGTCACGCTGGTTGACGTTCGGCGTGTCTTATGTCCCCCCAGCAGGGACACATCTCGGCCACCCCCCTCCCAGCCCCCCTTCCTGACCCCCTCACCCAACCCCACCCCGCCCCACCCCAGTTCGCCGACACATCCACCCTAAAACGTCAGTCTCCCCGACGTTTTAGCCGAAAAACCGTCAGCCACACTGACATTTTGCAGCAGTTCTGTCCCCCCACCAGCGACACATCGCCCCAGATATGTCCCCCCTGGAGGGACATATCTTTCCCCCCGCACCCACCCTGACCTGCGCAAACGCATATCCGTACCTTCTATACGCCCGTGCGCCCTCCCTTCCAACCCCCCAACCTCCCTCCGAACCCCCCTCCAACGCCCCACTCCTGACCCCTCATCACCCCAATCCCGCGCTCAACCCTCCCCCGGACACGATGTCCAGAACGCCGCCAAACCTGACCGGTTCCCATCCTTATCCGAGCCCCACTTTGAATCACCCCATTAACGCCGTTAACACCCCACCCTCCGGCTGACCCTCACGAGACTGCCCGCCTGGCCCACATCAGCAAAGAGCCGACTCCGAAGTCCCCCCTACAAGCTGCAGACCCGCACCTCGTGAAGCGGGGTGCGGGTCTGCAGAGCAGCCCATTCGACGTAAAACGAAGCGGAACTCGGAACCGATCCGGAGCCAAGCGCAGGACCCCGGCCCAAAGGGCCAGCTCTGGCTCCGCAAAGCGGAGCCCCACCAAGCGCAGCGAGGTGGTTCGTTGGCACAGCGCGCAGCACTGTGAAACCCGGAGCGAAGCAGAGGGTCCAGCCCCAGAGAGGGCTCGCCTGAGCCAGGCGGAGAGCTTGCTCCGAAGAGGCCGGCCGCGCGAAGCACGACCGGTCCGTCTCCTCCGCACAGAGCGCGGAGGAGACGTTGGCTCGAAGCAAAGCAGAAAGCCAACCACGAAGGAGCCTTCATCCAAAGCGAAGCAAACGCAGCCGGGCTGCCCGGAGTCCGGCCTGCCTGTTCTTCCGCGCGGAGCGCGGAAGATTCATTGGCTTGGAGCGAGGCGGAGAGCTGGCCCCGACGGGGCCACGGCCACACGAAGCCCGGGAGGTCCCTCCTCCGCGCGCAGCGCGGAGGGTTCCTTAGCTCGGAGCGCAGCGGAGAGCTGCCCCCCAGGAGGGGGGCGGCTGCCCCCTCCGCTGCCCCCTCCGCTGCGCTCTGCGCAGCGGTTCCATCAGCTCGGAGCGCAGCGAAGAGCTGACCCGAAGGGGCCTTTGCCCAGAGCGAAGCAGAGTCCGGCTGCCGGAAGCAGCCTGGCTGCGCGGAGCTCAGCCTGCCCGCTCCCCCGCGCGGAGCGCGGGGGATTCGTTGGCTCGAAGCGAAGCGGAGAGCCAGCCCCAAAGGGGGCACGGCCACGTGAAACGCGGACGGTCTCTTCTCCGCGCGCAGCGCGGAGGTTCCGTCTGCTCGGAGCGCAGCGGAGAGCAGCCCCCCGAAGGGGGCCCCGCCCGCACGGAGCGCGGGCCGCCTCTCCTCCGCGCAGCGGAGGAGAGGCGTTGGCTCGGAGCGCAGCGGAGGGCTGGGCCCCGAAGGGGCCGCGGCCGCGCGAAGCGCGGGCGGTCTCTTCTCCGCGCGAAGCGCGGAGAAGTCGTTGGCTCTGAGCGAAGCGGAGAGCCTGCCCCGAAGGGGCCACGGC
>NZ_WTFF01000416.1 GCF_019400985.1 Streptomyces bambusae | reverse complement strand
TGCGCGGACAGCGCGTACGGCGCCCGGGCCAGCTCTCCGGCGCACCGCTCGGCCGTGTCCGCGGCGCGGGCCGCGAGCTCCCGGTAGCCGACCGCCGGGGGATCGGGGAAGACGAAGAACTCGGCGAGGACGAGCAGCAGGATCCCGGTGGTCGTACCGGCCAGGCGCTCGCCGAGCGTGTCCGGGGCGTACGGCGGGAACGACGGCAGGATGTACAGCAGCTGCAGCCCGGGCGCCGCCCCCGCGGGGCGGGGACCGCCCACCGCGACGAAGGCCAGCGCGAAGCCGATGACCAGCATCCCGGCCACCGCGCTCCAGGTCCGTACCGAGAGGAACGTTCCCGCGGCCACCAGCAGCCAGGCCGCCGGCAGGACCCGTACCAGGACCTCGGCACGCTGCCGACCGGTCCCGGGGATGTGCGACAGCCCGGCCAGCGCGACGGCGGCGAACAGCGCGTAGGTGGCGCCCACGGGCCGGTCCATGCCGTACAGGAACAGGTAGAACCCGCCCCCGCCGGCCAGCGTGACCCGTACCGCGCGCCTGCCCGGGGCCGCGAAGGCGGGCGGCAGCCGCGGCAGGCCGCGCACCCGGTCAGCGCCCGTGCCAGCCATGACTCCAGGATCGGACAAGGCGACCGCCCCGGCATCCGGCCGTCCCGGCATCCGGCCGTCCCGGCATACCGGCCGACCTGGCATACCGCCCGCCGGCGCCGCGGTCGGAGAGAGCTGCTGGGCGATCCCGGCGACGAGCAGCGTCAGACCGAGGGGGACGTGGCCGGAGGCGCCGGGCCCCAAGACCGTGGAACGCCACCGCGTCAACCTGCTGCAGAAGCTGGGCCTGCGCGACCGCCTCGAACTCACCCGCTACGCCATCCGAGTGGGCCTGATCGAACCCTGAGTGCTAGCTGCGCCGGGCGCGGCGGAAGGGCAGCAGCGTGGGGACCGGGTCGTGGGCGAGGAAGTCCATGATGATCTGGTTGACCCGCTGCGGCTTCTCCATCGCCAGGGCGTGGGAGGTGCCGGGTACGACCGCCAGCTCGGCGCCGGGGATCGCCCGGTAGAGGGCGATCGTGTGCTCGAGCGTCACCATGTCGTCGTCGCCGACGAGGACGAGGGTGGGTGCGCCGATCCGGGCCAGGTCGTCCGGGGACAGGTCCGGCTGGGTGCGGAACATCTCGACGAGCTTGCCCACGACCACGGGCCAGTGCGCGGCGCCGTCGGGCGACACGGCCTCGTACATCTCGCGGAACACCGTCAGTTCCGGCCCGTCCGCCGCCATGTGCTCGAACAGTGACGGCTCCACCGAGCACTCGGGGGCGGGGCGGAAGTTGGCCCCCATGGCCACCACCTTGCGCACCAGGTCGGGGCGGTCACGGGCGACGAGCAGGGCGATGATCCCGCCGTCGCTCCACCCGACGAGGTGGGCCGGCCCGCCCACGACGGCCTCGACGAACCGGACGGTGTCGTCGGCCATGTCCTGGTAGGAGAGCGGACCTTCCGTATCGGGGGTGTGGCCGTGCCCCCGGCGCTCCGGGAGGTAGAGGCGATGGCGGGCGGCGAGATCGGCCCGCTGGGGACTCCACGTCTCGTTCGTGCACATTCCGCCGTGGAGGAGCACCAGCGGGTCGCCGGCGCCTTCGGCCTCGTACCACGTCCTGACCCCGGAGATCTCCACGTAATCGCCCACGCCTCCAGCGTGACACCGTCGGGGTCCGGGTGCGCGCGGGACACGGGCCGGTTCACCCGGGACGGGAGCCCGCGACGGCGAAAGGCGCCCGACCCGGACGTGGGGCCGGGTCGGGCGCCTCCTCGGGGTGCGCCGAGCGGTCAGGCGCAGGAGGTGAAGGTCGGGCTGGTGTTGGCGATGTAGACGGTGGCGCCGCCGGCCGGGTCGTCCTTGACCGGGACCGTGACGGTGTCCTCGGCCTGCCAGGGCAGGCCGCGCGCGTCGAACGTCCACGTGCCGGTGACCTTGCGCGCCAGCACGGACAGGGTCACCCAGCCGTACTGCTTCTCGGGCACGGACACCTGGATGGCGTCACCGACGCTGGTCGAGCCGTGCCAGGTGTTGGAGAACGACAGTGTCGAGGAGACCCGGGTCTGCAACGCGGGGGCCGCCCCGGCCGCGAGGTCCGCGGAGATCGTGGACGTGATGTTGCTCTGCCAGCCGGTCGTCTTCGTCACCGAGAAGGACTGCGAGACGGCCGAGGAGGAGTTGTTGTACCAGACCGCCGAGGCGCAGACCTTGGGCAGCGGGGCGGCCGGCGCCTCGCTCTTCACGGCCCAGGTGCAGGTGGAGGTGTCCTTCTGGCACATCTTCGCCCCGCGGTCCACCGCCAGGTCGAAGGCGGCCGTGGCGGTCGTGGTCCACCGCTGGTTGACGCCGCCGTGGCAGTTGGACTTCCCCGTCCAGGCGTCGTCGTACTGGGCGTTGCCGACGAGGTCGAGGCAGGAGTTGTCACCGGCGTTGCGGATCAGGAAGACCGTCCTGGAGCCGGACACCGGCTGGAAGTACCACTTCTGGCTCGCCTGTCCACGACAGGTCTGCTGGCGCAGCGCCGGCCAGCTGACGTCGATGCACTTGCCGGTGGTGTCGTTGACGATGGCGAAGCTGAAGTCGGCCGGGTCGACGCTCAGGCTCCAGGACTGGTGGTAGCCGGGCGCGGAATTGGTGACGATGTACGCGCCGTCGCCGCGCGAGCCGTTCTGCACGTCGAGCCGGCGGTTGTTGCTCGCGGAGGTGATGGTCACGTTCTGCGTCGCGGCGGCCGTGACCGGGGCGGCGACCGGGGCGGCGGCCGGGGCGACGGTGGTGGCGATGCTCGTGGCCGCGGAACGGGCGGGAGCGGCCGCCGTGGCGGGCGCCGCCATCACGCCGAGCGCGATGCAGCAGCTCGCCACGGCCGCGGCGAGGACGCGCGGCCAGGCGGCGCCGCGTAACGGAGGACGGGCCTGGGTCGGGGTCACGGGTCGTTCCTTTCGTCGGGGTTCAGCAGGCAAGTCGGTGTTCAGGAGGCCGCGGCGAACGCCGCTTCCAGGCGCGGTACGTAGTCCACGAGGTCCTGGGCCCAGCAGCCGTGCTCGTGGCGGCCCTTGCAGTTCTCGCCCCACCCCGCGCCGTCGCCGTAGTTCACGTAGTGGTAGGGCCGGCCGAGGGCGTCCAGGCGCTCCTTGGCGTGCCGGGTCGCCGATTCGACCCAGAACTCCATGTCGGCCGCGTTGCCGGCCGCGTTGCCGGTGTAGAGGGCGACGCCGGTGCCGGCCAGCTTGTGCATGTTCGCCACCGGGTCGGCCGCGTTCCAGCGCCAGTCGGCGTCGAAGAACGGGTACGGGGTGCCGAAGATCGCATCGCTGGACACCGTCGGCCCGAAGCCGGCCTTGCACGCGGGGTCGGTGGAGTCGCAGAACGCGGTGCCGACGTTGGTCAGGGTGGCGACCACGGCCGCCCGGGTGATGGCGTGGTCACGCGACAGCTCGTTCGCGCCGGAGAGCGACGCGACCTGGCTGAACAGCCCGGGGTTGCGCTGGGCGTAGTGCAGGGCACCGAACCCGCCCATCGACAGGCCGCCGACGGCCCTCCCCTGTCGGGCCGCGACGGTGCGGAGGTTGGTGTCGATGAACGGGATCACCTGCCTGATGTGGAAGTTCTCCCAGTTCTGCGCGCCTGCCGCGGTCTTCTGGTCGAGCCAGTTGGTGTACCAGCCGCGCCGGCCCCCGTCCGGGATCACGGTGATCATCGACTGTGACCGTACGAGGGCGGGGTAGGCCAGGCCCGGGTTGCCCGGGTCGTCGGACGCGCCGTGCAGGAAGTAGAAGACGGGGTAGCGCTTGGCAGGGCTGCTCGCGTAGTCGGCGGGCAGCAGGATCCGGATCCGGTGCTCGCCCGCGACCTCGGGCGTGGCCACGGTGATCACGAAGTTGGTGGCGGTGCCGGTCGCCGGAGCCACCTGGGTCAGGCCGAAGCCGTCGGCCAGGACCGGCGGTACGGGCGGTTGCGGGTCCTCGGCGCGGGCGGCCGGAGGCGTGCCCAGCAGCAGGACGGCGGCGGCGAGTGCGACGACCGCGGCCCGCACCTGGCGCAGCCGGGGGAGCCGGGTGCGCTCGGCGGGCTGTGAGGCTCTCGGCAAGCGTAAGGGGCGTATCGGAGGGCTGGATGCCATGGGCCGAGTCTGGCCCAGGACTCCCGCAGATGTAGAGGCTATTTCTAGAAAAACTTTCTATCTCATCCGGCCGTGCCCCGGGCCCGACGACACGTCACCCGAGCGCCACCGGCGCCTGCCGTCCCCGTCAGGGCAGCGGGATCCCGCGGGCGGTGACCCAGAGCTCGTACCACTCCTCGTGGGACAGGGCGGGCTCCCGCAGGACCGCGTCGCGGCAGGCACGGACCCGGTCGGGACGGGCGGTGCCGATGACGGGGGCGATGGCCGCCGGGTGGCGCATCAGCCACCACAGCAGCACCGTCTCCGGCGTCGTGCCCTTGTCCTCGGCCAGGCGGACCAGCAGCGCCGCCGTGGCGTGCTCCGCCGCCGTCTCCTGCCGCCCCGTGAACCGGCCCTGTGCCAGCGCTCCCCACGCCTGGAGGCGGACCCCGTGGTCACGGCAGTGCTCCAGCGTGCCGTACGGGAAGCCGTTGCCGGCGGCGTGCGGGGTGTTCAGCAGGACGCCGGCCTCGACCCAGGCGCGGCTGTGCAGGCTCATCTCCAGCTGGTTGGCGATCAGGGGCACGTCCAGCCGGGCCTGGAGCCCGGCGATCTGCGCGGCGCCCATGTTGGACACGCCGAAGTGCCGTACGAGGCCCTGCCGGTGCAGGGAGGTCAGGGCCGCGGCGATGTCGTCGGGGTCCGCCAGCGGATCGGGGCGGTGCAGCAGCAGTACGTCGATCACATCGGTGCGCAGCCGGGCCAGACTGTCCTCCACGCGCCGCGTGATGCTCGCGCCGCGCAGGTCGTACATCCCCGGCAGGCCGCCGTCGGCGAGGCGGATGCCGCACTTGGTCTGGATCGTGATCCGCCCGCGCAGCCCGGGGTCCCGCGCCAGCACCTCGCCGAAGACGGCCTCGGACTTGCCGTGCCGGTAGATGTCGGCGTGGTCGAAGGCCGTGATCCCGCTGTCGAGCGCGGCCTCGACGACGGCCTGCGCCGCGTCGATGTCGGCGGGCCCGTACGGCTCCGCATCCCATGCGCCGCCCAGTCCCATGCACCCGTAGAGCACCCGATCGGTGCCTTCGTCCCCACCCGCGTTCCTCGTCACGGGCCTCAGCCTACGGCGCGGGCCGCCCGCGACCGACCGGGGCGTCCGCCCCGGCCGCTGGCACGCCGGAACGGGCCGCGGGCACGCCTGCACGGGGC
>NZ_WTFF01000415.1 GCF_019400985.1 Streptomyces bambusae | reverse complement strand
CCCCTACCCGCGACGGCAGCATGCGCAGCCTGCGCTGCACGGTCCTGGTCTGCGCCAGGACGTCATCGACCAGCTCGAACGGCAGGTACTGAGTCAGCTCACCCACATGCCCCGGCGCGAAAACACCCCCCGCCACCGTGATGGAACGCGACACCGTGACAGTGGCAGACTGACAGCGCAACGGGACCTCGTGTTCAGGGACGTCTTGGCGGACATCCCCGATCTACTAGAGGTCCCGTTCGCCTTTCCACCACGACACACCCCCTCGACAACCCCACCACCGCCCTAACTACGCGGCATTGCTGCGCGATGTCGCTGCGCTCCACCCCTGACAGGGCGCCCCGCCCCACCCAGACAGAGACTGTCGGGCAGGCACCGGGGAGGGGGAGGGGAGGGGGAGCTGTGGCAGGGGGAGCCGTTGGCCACCGGGCTCCGCGATGACGCCCCGGGCGGAGCCCTGCCGTGCGGGGACGCGCCCTTCGGGCGGGAGCTTCCGTTCCCCCCTCGCCTCGACCGGCATGCCGGGCCGAAGGTCGGGCGCGTCGGATCGCTACGCGCTTCTGGTGTTTTGGCGTCCTGGTGTCGTCCGGGGCGTGCGTGGCTCCTGCGTGCGTGGCTCTCTTTCGTCCGCCGGTCGTCTCGGCGTCCTGGTGTCGTCCGGGTGTGTGGCTCTCTTTCGTTCTTCGGTCGTCTCGGCGTGCTGGTGTCGTCCGGGGCGCCTGTGGGCCGCATGCGTCCTGCGGTCGTCTCGGCGTCTGCCGGCCGTCTGGGGCGACAGACGCCGCATGCGTCCTCCGGCCGTCTGGGGCCGCCTGTGGTGAGCCCGGTTGCGTCTGTGGCCTGCGGGTGTCATCGGTGGAGCGTGAAGCGGATCGGGGTGCCTGGGCGGGTCTGGGCGGCGGCGTCCAGGGATTGGGGTGGGACGACGCCCAGGACCGGGTAGCCGCCTGTTACCGGGTGGTCCGCCAGGAAGATCACCGGGAGGCCGTCCGGCGGGACCTGGACTGCGCCTAGGACCATGCCCTCGCTGGGGAGTTCACCGGCCCGCGTGCGCGCCAGCGGCGGGCCGGCCTCCGTGCGCAGGCCGATGCGGTTGCTCGCCGCTGCTGCTCGGTACGTCGAACGCCCCAGCGCTGCCACGGACTGCGGGGTGAACCAGTTCTCCCGCGGTCCCAGCCGCACCGGGAGGACCAGTTCGGCCGGTGGCGCCGGGACGCGGGGGGTGTCCGCGCCCGCGACGGGGGTCTCGGGGGTGGGGCCGAGCGGGAGGAAGGTGCCGGCCGTCAGGGGCGGGGGGCCCAGGCCCGACAGCAGGTCGGCCGAGCGGCTGCCCAGCACCTCGGGGGGCGCGAAGCCGCCCCGTACCGCCACGTAGCTGCGCAAGCCCTGTGCTGCGCTGCCCACCTCCAGCAGTGCGCCCGGTGGCACCCGGACCGGTGCGGCCCAGGCCGCCGGGCGTCCTGCGACCCGTACCGGGCAGGGGGCGCCCGTGACCGCCACCGTCAGGGCCGACCCGGCGGGGGCCCGCAGGGCTACGCCGTCCAGGGTGGTCTCCAGGGAGGCCGTGCCCGGCGGGTTGCCCAGCAGGCGGTTCCCCAGGGCGTACGCCTGCGCGTCCAGCGCCCCCGAGCGCGGTACGCCCAGGTGTGCCAGGCCGGTACGGCCCCGGTCCTGCACCGTGGTCAGGGCCCCGGCCCGGACCACTTCGACCTCCGCCCTCATGGCGCCACCTCCGTGAACCGCACCCGCGCCCCCGGCGCGAACAGTGCCGCCGGCTCCCGGGCCGGGTCCCACAGCGCCGTGTCCGTCGTGCCGATCAGCTGCCAGCCGCCGGGGGAGGAGCGGGGGTAGACCCCCGCGTACTCGCCCGCCAGCCCCAGCGAGCCCGCCGGGACGGCCGTGCGCGGGGTGCCGCGGCGCGGCACGTGCAGGTGCGGCGGCAGCCCCGTCAGATAGCCGAAACCCGGTGCGAAGCCGCAGAACGCCACTCGGAACGTCGTCCCGCCGATCACCTCTGCCGCTTCCGCCGGTGATACACCCCAGTGTTCGGCGACTTCTGGGAGGTCCGGTCCGTCGTAGCGGACAGGGACGGTGAACAGTGGGCCCTCGCTCTCCGTCAGGGGCGGCACCGTCCAACCCGTGACGCGGGCCGCCAGCGTGGCTGGGGCCGTCACGCCGTCCAGCAGTACCGTGCGGGCCGCCGGCACGATCTCCGCCACCTCGCCCAGCTCGCCGGCTGCCCGGCGGCGCAGCAGCTCCGCGTGGAGTGCGGCCACCTGCGCCGTCGAGTCCACCTCCAGCAGCAGCGCCCGGTCCCCGACGGGCAGGACGCGCAGGCTCCCGGCAGTCGGGGTGCTGCTCATGCGAACGCCGCCAGCCGGACCCCCGCCCCGGCCAGCGCCCGGCGCACCCGAAGGGCCAGCTCCGCCGCGCCCGGGGTGTCTCCGTGCAGGCACAGCGAACGCCCCGTGCCACCCCGGACCAGCGTCAGCGCCTGCTCCACCACCGCGTCCGGGTCGTGCAGCACCGCGCCCGGCTCGCTGCGCGGCACGAGCGTGCCGGCCGGTGTGTACGCGCGGTCCGCGAAGGCCTCCGGTACGGCCGGCAGGCCCGCTTCCGCGGCCGCCGCCAGCAGCGGCGAGCCGGGCAGGCCCAGCACCGGGAGCCCCGGGCCTGCCGCCAGGTGCACGCCGGCGACCACCGCGGCGGCCTGGGCGGCGTCGTGGACGGTGCGGTTGTACAGGGCGCCGTGCGGTTTCACGTACGACACCCGGGAGCCCGCCGCCCGGGCGAAGACCTCCAGCGCCCCGATCTGGTACGCGACCTCGTCGGCCAGTTCCTGCGGCGGCACGTCCATCGCGCGCCGCCCGAAGCCCGCCAGGTCCCGGTAGGAGACCTGCGCGCCGATCCGTACACCCCGCTCCGCGGCGAGCTCGCAGACCCGGCGCATGATGGACGGGTCCCCGGCATGGAACCCGCACGCCACGTTCGCGCTGGTGACCGCCGACAGCAGCGCCTCGTCGTCGGTGAGCGTCCACCGCCCGTAGCCCTCGCCGAGGTCGGCGTTCAGGTCGATCACGAGGTCGGCCGGGTCGGCCGTGCCGTCAGATGGTGTGATCATGGAAGCCATGCGGTGAGCGTAGAACAGCACCGCACCGGACCACCCGGCCCCCTGCTGCCTGGGGCGGTGATCCGGCCGATCCGCGCCGTTTGGGTTGTTGTCGGTGTCAGCGCCTAATCTTTCCGTCGTGACGTTTCCTGCCCCGGCCAAGATCCTTCCCTCCCCGGCGCCGGGCCCGGCCGCCGACGAGGGCCTGGCCCGGCGGCTGCGCGCCCTCGCCTGCACGGCCCCGCTGCACGACCTCGACGTGCGCAAGGCGAATCTGGCGGGCGAGTACGGGGTCTACGCCATGGCGGAGGTCGCGCTCGCCGCGATCGACCTCGTCACGCTCAACATGGACTTCGACACCGGCGCCGACCACGAGCAGATAGTCGCCCGGCTGCTGCCGCGCGTCGCCGCCCAGGCCCCGCAGCGCCCCGCCGCCGAGCACGAGCGGGTGGCCCGCTGGGTCCTGGAGAACCTGATCAACGTCGGCAGCGTGGACCGCGGCTTCCGCGCGATCTACGGCACCTTCGGCCCCGACGGGGTCTACGTGCGCCGCGACTACGACTTCAAGCTGATCGAGGAGGTCCCCGGGTACGGCGGCGCGGTCTACCTGCGCACCACCGACGAAGCCGTCAACGTGCTCGTCGGCGCCCTCGACACCGACGTCACCAGCGCCCAGATCGCCGCCGAGGTCAAGCTGGAGGTGCTGATCAGCCGGGGCCGCCTCGCAGACGCCCAGCTCGCGGCCGAGCAGGCCCGCTACCGCACCGTCCAGTACGCCGAGACGCTGCGCCGCACCCTCGACGCGACCCGGCGCAACGTGCGCGCGGTCGACTGGCTCGAAGCCGTCCCGGACATGATCGCCGAGGCGCTGGACCACGTGGCCGACCGCTACCGCCACGAGAACGCGATCCTCACCAACATCCGCAAGGCCCGCGACGAGGCCGAGGAGCCCGAGCACAAGCGGCGCGCCGCCGAGCTCGTGGACATCGTCAAGGACTGCATCCGCCGCCACACCCAGCTCCAGTCCCGGCTCCTCGAAGCCGGCCCGCTCTTCCGCGCCGAGCAGGACCGGCAGGCCTTCGCCGCACCCGCCCCGCGCGCCGGCATCGACCTCTACGGCCAGCTCGTCGCGCCGATCCTGCCGCTGCCGGTCTCCCAGGCCCGCCGGGTCACCGACGCCTTCTTCGCCGCCGGGACCGGGCTGCGCACCCCCGTCTCGGTCCGCGTCACCGACCTCGTCGACATCCTGCTGACGCCGCCGCTGGAGCGGGACCACCTGGGCGTCGAGATGCCCGAGCCCGATCTCATCGCGACCCCGGACGACAGCCGGTTCAGCGAGGAGCAGCTCGCCGCCGCCATGGAACTCCTGGACCTGCCGCACGACGCCCCGCGCCGCCTGTCCGGCCTGCTCGCCGAGGCCCGCCGCACCGACCCGGACCTGCCCTACCTGGTGGCGCTGCTCGCCGTGCACGCGGCGAGCCCGGCCGTGGGCACGGCGTACCGCCAGGGCGAGGAGCGGCTGCTGTTCGCCGTGGACGACGGCACCGAGCTGGACGACCCCGAGTTCGGCGGCGCCGACCTGATCGTCGGCACCGCCCTCCTCGACGCCGCAGGCATGGCCGCAGCCCGCACGGAGGCATCATGACCCCGGCCGCCGCCACCTCCTCCTCCGTACTTCCGCCGCCTGCTGCCGCGCCCGCCCTCGTACCTCTGCCGTCGGCCGCCACTTTCGTACCTCTGCCGTCGGCCGCCGCCCGCGTACCTGGGCCGATGGCTGCCGCTTTCGTACCTCTGCCGTCGGCTGCCGCCCCTGTACCTGGGCCGTCGGCTGCCGCCCCCGTACCTCCGCCGACGGCTGTCGCGCTCGTACCGGCCGCCGCCGTGTCTCTGTCGGCTGCTGCCGCGCCTGCCCAGGCCACCCCTGTACCTCTGGCGACCGCTGCTGCGCCCACGCTCGTACCTCGGCCGCCGACCATGACTTTCGAGCCTCTGCCGACGGCTGTCGCGCTTGCACCGGCTGTCGCGCTTGCACCGGCTGTCGCGCTTGCACCGGCTGTCGCGCTTGCACCGGCTGTCGCGCTTGCACCGGCTGTCGCCGTACCGGCTGTCGCCGTACCGGCTGTCGCCGTACCGGCTGTCGCCGTACCGGCTGTCGCCGTACCGGCTGTCGCCGTACCGGCTGTCGCCGTACCGGCTGTCGCCGTACCGGCTGTCGCCGTACCGGCTGTCGCCGTACCGGCT
>NZ_WTFF01000414.1 GCF_019400985.1 Streptomyces bambusae | reverse complement strand
GCTCCGGGGGCCAAGGGGCGCACGCTCACGGGCGACACCGCCTGGCTGGTGAGCAGCTACGCGCTGGCCAAGCAGGGGCTGGAGGACGAGCGGTTGAGCCTGGAGGAAACCGCGACCGCCGGCGGGCCGCCCGGCCAGGCGGCCCGGGGCTTCGACGGGCCGCGGCCCCAGGACCAGAACCTGCTGGCCTGGACCGGGGACCCGAACGACGCCGGCCATGTCACCGCCCAGTCCGTCGCCGGTGTCGCCGGCCGGGTGACCCTCGTACGGATCGTGCTGCGCGAGGAGATCACCTGGTCCAACATCTGGCTCGGCCTGGCCGGCATCGACCCGAACGCCTCGCTGTCCAACTGCTACCTCGGCGTGTACGACGCCACGGGCGCGCTGCGCGCGAGCACGGCCGACATCTCGCCCCAGCTGATGACCGAGCCGATCGCCAAGCCGTTCGCGCTGGCCAAGCCCTTCACCGCGGCCCCGGGCACGTACTTCGTCGCCCTGCTGCTCAACGGCAACTGGGCCACCAACGCCCTGACGCTGAAGTCCACCGGGGCCGGGATCTCGGTCAATGCGGGCCTGACACCGCCGAACCTGCGCTACAGCACCCTCCTGACCGGCCAGACCTCACTGCCGGCCGGCCTGAACCTCGCCGAGCAGTCCACGAGCACGATCAACACCGGCTGGGCGAGCCAGTGGTACGGCATCTCCTGACGACGCGGTGAGCGGGGCGCCGACGGTGCGGCGGGCGGGGCGTGCAACCCGGCGGAGGCCTGCGGACGTCTTTACGGGGGAGAGCGCATTTCCCGAGAAAGAACGAGAGAGAACCGGGGGACGTCATGCACCGTCCACGCCGCCAACAGCTCGTGGCAGCCGTCACGGGCGCCCTTCTCGCCCTGGGAGTCGCCTTCGCCGCACCGGCGTCGGCAGCCCCCCGCTCCGCCCCGACCCCGCTGGTCGTCAATGCCCGGTGGGGCGGTCACTGCACCTTCGACCGGGTGGTGGTCGACCTCCAGGGATACGTCCCGGAGGTCGCCGTCACCCAGGTCCCCGAGCTGGTCTACGACGGGTCCGGCAAGCCGGTCCCGCTGCCCGGCACGCACTTCCTGGAGATACGGCTCCACCCCGCCGCCGCGCACGACGAGGCGGGGCAGTCCGTCTACAAGGGGCCGCAGCTGGTCCAGCTGAACCTGCCGCGGCTCAAGGGGCTGGCCATGACCGGTGACTACGAGGGGTACGTCACCTTCGGCACCGCCTTCACCACCCAGCCCCAGTACTCGACGTTCACGCTGCACGACCCGGAGCGGTTCGTGCTCGACATATCCCACCCGAACGTCTGCTGAGGTCCGCCGGGGTCCACCGGGTTCCGCTCCCGCCGATGGAGCAGCCGGAGGGCCGCGCTGGCAGCCGCCGACGTCCGTGACGTAAGGTCAATAGGCCTTGGTGTACGGGAAACCGGTGCAAAACCGGTGCGGCCCTCGCCACTGTGATCGGGAAGTCCGGCTCCACACCTGCGGGTAGCCACTGGGCCCGCGGGAGACCGTGCGGCCCGGGAAGGCGGAGCCAGGGCGGCAGTACCCGTGAGCCAGGAGACCGGCCAAGGCGCGTCGTCCATCCACGAGGTGCTGGAGAGGTCTCCTTAACTCATGCACATAGCCGAGGGGTTCCTGCCCCCCTTGCACGCGGCCGCCTGGGGCGTCGCATCCGCTCCGTTCGTCGTCCACGGTGCCCGCGCGCTGACCCGTGAGGTGAAGGCCAACCCGGAGAGCACGCTGCTGCTCGGCGCGTCCGGAGCGTTCACCTTCGTCCTGTCCGCGCTGAAGATCCCGTCGGTCACGGGCAGCTGTTCGCACCCCACGGGGACGGGGCTCGGTGCGATCCTCTTCCGGCCGCCGGTGATGGCGGTGCTCGGCACGGTGACCCTGCTGTTCCAGGCGCTGCTGCTGGCCCACGGCGGGCTGACCACGCTCGGCGCCAACGTCTTCTCGATGGCGGTCGCCGGCCCGTGGGCCGGGTACGGGGTCTACCGGCTGCTGAAGAAGTCCGACGTGCCGCTGATGGTGTCGGTCTTCTTCGGCGCGTTCTTCGCGGACCTGGTCACCTACTGCGTCACCAGCGTGCAGCTCGCGCTGGCCTTCCCGGACCCGGCCGGCGGTGTCGCGGGCGCGCTGGCGAAGTTCGGCGGCATCTTCGCGCTCACGCAGCTCCCGCTGGCGGTGAGCGAGGGCCTGCTCACGGTGCTCGTGATGCGGCTGCTGATGCAGTCCAGCAAGGCGGACCTGATCCGGCTGGGCGTGGCGAAGCTGACCGCCTCCCGGGAGGCGACGGCGCGATGAGCCGCAACGCGAAGATCAACACCCTGCTGCTGCTCCTGGTCGCGGCCCTGGCCGTGCTCCCGCTCGCCCTCGGGCTGGGCGAGGGCAAGGAGGAGCCGTTCGCCGGCGCGGACGGGCAGGCGGAGGCCGCGATCACCGAGATGCGGCCGGACTACGAGCCGTGGTTCTCGCCGCTGTACGAACCGCCTTCCGCCGAGGTCGAGTCCGCGCTGTTCGCCCTCCAGGCGGCCCTCGGGGCGGGCGTGCTCGCGTACTACTTCGGTGTGCGCCGGGGCCGCCGGCAGGGCGCCCGGGCTGCCGCCGCGGCCGCCCCCGACGCGGAGTCCTGATTGCTGCCGATCGACGCGGCCGCGCACAGCAGCCGCTGGCGGGGCCGCCACCCGCTGGAGAAGGCCCTGCTGGGCCTCGGGCTGACGCTGACCGCGGTGTGCCTGCCGCCCTGGCCCGGGGCCCCGCTGGTGGCCGCGGCCACCCTGGCCGTGCTGCTGGGGCCGGCCGGGGTGGGGCGGCGCCAGCTCTGGCGGGCGTTCCGCATCCCGCTGGGCTTCTGCGTCACCGGGGCCGTCCCGCTGCTGTTCGCCGTGGGCGGCCCGGCGGGCCTGGTCTCGCTCGCCCCGGACGGCCCGCGGCACGCGGCGGAGTTGCTGCTGCGCACCTCGGCGGCCTCGCTGGGCGTCCTGCTGTTCGCCTTCACCACCCCCGTCTCGGACGTGCTGCCCCGGCTGGTCCGGGCCGGGGTGCCGGCGCCGGTCGTGGACGTGGCGCTGGTGATGTACCGGATCGGCTTCCTGCTGCTGGACTCGCTCGCCCAGGTGCGCGCCGCCCAGGCGGCCCGGCTCGGCACCGCCGGCCGGGCCGCGGTGTGGCGTTCGCTCGCCGGGCTGGCGGCGACCTCCTTCGTGCGCGCCTTCGACCGGGCCGGCCGGCTCCAGGCGGGCCTGGCGGGCCGCGGCTACGACGGCACCCTGCGCGTCCTGGTGCCCGAGGCCCGGCTGTCGTGGCGCTTCCTCGCGGCATCGGCGGCCCTGCTGGCGGTCGTGGTCGCGGCGACCCTCGTACTGAAAGGACTGTGGCTGTGAAGCCGTTGGTGGAACTGGCGGGTGCGGGGTACGCGTACGAGGACGGGCCGGCCGTGCTGTCGGGGGTGGACTTCGCCATCGCCGAGGGGCGGGCGCTGGCCTTGCTGGGGCGCAACGGCAGCGGCAAGACCACGCTGATGCGGCTGCTCAGCGGCGGCCTTCGGCCGGCGTCGGGCGAGCTGCGGCTGGACGGCGCGCCCGTGGCCCACGACCGGGCGGGGCTGACCCGGCTGCGGACCTCGGTGCAGCTGGTGGTCCAGGACCCCGACGACCAGTTGTTCGCGGCCTCGGTGGAGCAGGACGTGTCGTTCGGGCCGATGAACCTCGGGCTCGGCCGCGCGGAGGTCCAGGAGCGGGTGGACGCCGCGCTGGCCGCCCTGGACATCACGGCCCTGAGGGACCGGCCCACGCACCTGCTCTCGTACGGCCAGCGCAAGCGGGCGGCGATCGCCGGTGCGGTGGCGATGCGGCCGCGCGTGCTGATCCTGGACGAGCCGACGGCCGGCCTGGACCCGGACGGCCAGGAGCGCCTGCTCCACGTGCTGGGCGCGCTGACGGCGACGACGGTGGTGATGGCCACGCACGACGTCGACCTCGCGGTCCGCTGGGCCGACGACGCGGCCGTGCTGACCCCGTCGGGGATCCGCACCGGCCCCGCGGACGCGCTGCTGTCGGACCCCGCCCTGCTGGCCTCGGCGGGGCTGCGCCCGGCCTGGGCGCCGGCGCGGACGGGATCGCCGGCCAGGCGGCCGAGGCCGGCACCACGTCGTAGCCGCACAGGGCCTCTTCCGCCGCGCCGGCCGCCAGGCCCGTCAGCACGACGCGTCCGTCGTCGCAGACCAGGACGGTGCGCACGGTGATGTTGCGGTGGGTCCAGCCGTGCGCGTGCAGGACGCGCAGTGCGGTCAGGACGTCCGCGGCGACCTCGGCCGCCCGGTAGGGGCTCAGCGGCCGGTCCGCTATGAGCGCGGCCAGCGGCCGCGCCGGGACGAGTTCGCAGACGATCCACAGCGAACCGCCCTCCGCGAACACGTCGAAGACCTGGTCCAGTCGCGGATGGTCGGGGATGCGGGCCGCCGCCTGGGCGGCCTCGATGGCCCGGCGTACGGCCGGCAGGTCGGCCGCATCGCGCACGTCGGCCGGCGGCACGCGGCCGCCGTCGAGCAGCTCCGCGTCGACGACCTCCGGTAACGGCACCTGGCGTACGAGCACTTCCTGCCCGCTGCGGGTGTCGAACGCCCGTGTCTCGACCAGTTCGTAGTCGTCGGACGGCGGCACCGGCAGACGGTAGCGGCCGGCCAGGATCCGGCCCGCGTAGTCGTCCACGCCGTCGCCTCCCCCGAGTGCGGTGTCCCCATGGCCCCGCCGACCACGATACGTCGCCGGGGCCGCCCGCGTCCCGGGGCTTGGTCAGCCCAGCGGCTGGAACGTCTCGAACGCCGTGTTCCGCAGCTGCGTGCACTCCGGGCCGTCCCAGGCGTCGGCCGCGCAGCTGATCATGATGGCGTAGCCGCGGTTGGCGTCGACCTTGAAGCCGCGGTTGAGGACGCGCACCCTGGTGCCGCCCTGGTCCCGCTCGAACTCCCAGTCGGCGACGGTGGGGTAGCCGCGGTAGTCCACCTTGCGGATGCCGATGGTGCGGTAGTTCGTGCTGCTGCCCGCGACTCCTGTCACCGCCTGGCTCCACGCCAGCTTGGCGTCGCCGCCAGGGGTGTTGGTGAAGTCGACCTGGACCCGCGGGAAGCCGCCGCTCTCGCGGTTGTATATCCCGCCGGAATTGGTGCCCGCTATGGCGGTCCGGTGGAAGCCCTGGGGCATGGCCATCGAGAAGTGGAAGTCGGTGTCGGTCACCGTCGCGTACCCGGCCGGGACGCCGGCCGAGCCGCCGCCGCCCGTGCCGCCGCTGCCGCTGCCGGGCGGGGGCGTGCCGTCGACGGGCAGGCCGTTGCCCTGGCCCTGGCCGCCCGGGCTCTGGCCCTGGCCCTGGCCCTGGC
>NZ_WTFF01000413.1 GCF_019400985.1 Streptomyces bambusae | reverse complement strand
GTTCCAGACGGCCACCGCTCGCCGCCCGCCGCCCCGGACAGCCACCGCTCGGCATCCACCGCCCCGGACGCCCGCCGCGCCTCGCCCGCCGTTCCAGACGGCCACCGCTCGGCATCCGCCGCCCCGGCCGACTGCCGCGCCTCGCCCGCCGTTCCAGACGGCCACCGCTCGGCATCCGCCAGCCCGGACGCCCGCCGCGCCTCGTCCGGCGTTCCAGATGGCCACCGTCCGTCGTCGGCCGCCCCCGGCGACTGCCGCACCCCGTCCGGTGTTCCAGAAGGCCACCGCTCGCCGCCCGACGCCCACCACTCGCCGTCCGCCGCCCCGGGCAACCGCCGCACCCCGTCCGGCGCCCCGGACGACCACCGTTCGGTGTCCGCCACCCCGGCCGACCGCCGCACCTCGCCCGGCACTCCAGACGGCAACCGCTCGCCGTCCGGCGACCCGGCCGACCGCCGCTCGGCGTCCGGCGCCCCGGGCGGCCACGGTTCAGCGTCGGGTGCCGCAGGCTGCCATCGTTCAGCGCCCCGCGCCCCCGACGGCCACCGCTCAGCGCCCGGCGCAGCAGACCGCCGCCGTCCGGTGGCCGGCTCCGCCGGCGACCCGGGGCCGGCCGTCGCAGCCGCCGGCGGTGCGGCCGGTACCTCCCCGAGGATTCGGGCCTGTCGCCAGCCCCGCGCCGCCAGGCGTACGTATCTGCCGGCCGGGAGCGGTTCGCGTACGGTCACCGGCAGTGGGCGTACGCCCAGGCCGTCGGTGCGGACGAGGGCCATCCCGGCCCAGGGCAGGTGCAGCACCGCCGATGCCTCGGCCACCCAGGTGCGCGGCGACGGCCCCGGGCCGTGCAGCACCACCCGGTCCAGGCCGGCCACGACGTCGTGGCCGGTCAGCACCGTCCCGCGGTCGTCGGCGACGAAGCCGCAGCCGCGCGGCCGCCCGGCGATGTCGCAGATCCGGACCAGCTCCCCCGTGACCTCCATCACACGACCGTAGGTCGACGAAGATCAGCAGGAAAAGCACACGAGGGGAAAGCGCCCCCTTACGCTCCCTCCATTCACTCCGAGCGCCTGCTCGGACGGGTGAATAGGGGCGCCCGGGTGGATAGAGACCTACCCGAGGGGGGTCGTGGAGCGGTGAGCAGCAGTACCGATGCGGTTCACCGCTCCACGTCGAGCGGGGCCCGGAGGGAACCGAGCGGAGCCCGGCGCAAGCCGAACAGGCGGCCGGGCCGGGCGCCCGGCGCAAGCCGAGCGGAACCCGACGCAAGCCGAACAGGCGGCCGGCCTGAACCGAGCGGAGTCCGCCCGGAGCCGAGCCGGGCCCGGCGGCCGCCGAGCAGCCCCCCGGAGCCGAGAAAACCCCGGGCCGAGCCGAGCAGCCTGCGGAAGCCGGGTCGGCGGCCGGCCGGAGCCGAGGCGCGCCGCGAGCCGAGCCGACAGCCGAGCGGGCCCCGGCAGGAGCCCAGTCGGCAGCGGCCGAAGCCGTGCGGACCTCAACGGGAACCGAGCGGGGCCCGGCGCAGGCCGAGCAGGGGGCCGGGCCGGGTGCCCGGCGCGAGCCGAGCGGGGTCCGGCCGGAGCCCGAGCAGGCGGCCGGAGCCGAGTCGGCAGGAAGTCAGGGCCCCGGGGGGAGCCTCAGGCGAAGACCGCCAGTGACTTGGCCTTGCCGCCCTTGCCCTCCACCAGGGCGAGCAGCTTGCCGTCCGGGCCGAACGCCGCGACCGGCTGCCCGGTCCCGTACTCGTCCGGCAGCTCCAGCCGTACGCCGTTGGCGAGCAGCGACGCCCGGCGGGCGTCCAGGTCCCAGCGCGGGAAGGCCGCGATCGCCGCCTCGGCGATCGGCATCACGGTCAGCTCCTCCTGGAGCTGGTCGAGGGTCCGGGCCTTGTCCAGCTTGTACGGGCCGACCCGGGTGCGGCGCAGCGCGGTGAGGTGTCCGCCGACGCCGAGGTCGGCGCCGAGGTCGCGGGCCAGGGCGCGGATGTACGTGCCGCTGGAGCAGACGACGGAGACGACCAGGTCGACGACCTTGGTGCCGTCCTCGGCCTGCGCCTCGCGCATGTCGTACACCTGGAACGACGAGACGGTGACCGGCCGGGCCGGGATCTCGAACTCCTCGCCCTCGCGGGCGCGCTTGTAGGAGCGCACACCGTTGATCTTGATCGCGCTGACCTTGGACGGCACCTGCATGATCTCGCCGGTCAGCTTGGCGATCCCCGCGTCCACGGCGTCCCGGGTGATCCCGGAGGCGTCGGTGGAGGAGGTGATCTCGCCCTCCGCGTCGTCGGTCAGGGTGTCCTGGCCGAGGCGGATCGTGCCGAGGTATTCCTTCTCGGTCAGCGCGAGGTGGCCGAGGAGCTTGGTGGCCTTCTCGACGCCGAGGACGAGCACGCCCGTCGCCATGGGGTCGAGGGTGCCGGCGTGGCCGACCCGGCGGGTCTTGGCGATCCCGCGCATCTTGGCGACCACGTCGTGCGAAGTGAAGCCGGACGGCTTGTCGACGATGACAAGTCCGTCCGGCGTGTGTGCCCTGCTCATTCCGCGGCTGCGTCCTCGTCCTCGCCCGGCTTCTTGTACGGGTCGGCCTCGCCGGCGTACGTGGCGCCCGAGGACGCCTCGCGTACGGCGGCGTCGGAGAGCCGCGCCTTGTCGAGGAGGTCCTCGATGGTCTTGGCGTTCTCCGGGAGCGCGTCCGCCACGAAGGTCAGGGTGGGCGTGAACTTGGTCCCCGCCGCCCGGCCGACCGCGGAGCGCAGGATGCCCTTGGCGCTCTCCAGGCCCGCGGCGGCACTGGCCCGGTCCTCGTCGTCGCCGTAGACCGTGTAGAAGACCGTGGCCTCCCGCAGGTCACCCGTGACCCGGGTGTCCGTGATCGTCACGTGCGTACCGAGGCGCGGGTCCTTGATGCCTCGCTGCAGCTTCTGGGCGACCACCTCCCGGATGAGGTCCGCCAGCTTCTTCGCCCGCGCGTTGTCGGCCACTGGTCCTTCTCCTTCTTTTCTTGCAATCAGTCTTCATCACCGTGGAGCCTGCGTCGCACCGACAGCAGCTCCACTTCCGGGCGTGCCGCGACCAGCCGCTCGCAGCGGTCGAGTACGTCCGACACGAACCCCGCGTCCCCGGACACCAGCGCGACCCCTATACGGGCCCTGCGGTGGAGGTCCTGGTCGCCCACCTCGGCCGCGCTCACAGAGAACTTGCGCTGGAGCTCGGCGACGATGGGCCGTACGACGGAGCGTTTCTCCTTCAACGAGTGGACGTCGCCGAGGAGCAGATCGAAGGACAGAGTCCCCACGTACATGCAGTAACCGGATCTCCCGCCGGTTCGGGTTCGGTGGCCTGCCAGCCAGCGCGTGGCAGGGACACCAGAACCGTACACGCAACGGCCGGGGCCGATCGACGGAAATTCCGCCGACCGGCCCCGGTCACGACACGGTACGAACCGCCACGCGTCAGACGCGCGGCTTCTCGCGCATCTCGTACGTCGCGATGACGTCGTCGACCTTGATGTCGTTGTAGTTGCCGAGGTTGATACCGCCCTCGAAGCCCTCGCGGATCTCGGTGACGTCGTCCTTGAAGCGACGCAGACCGACGATGTTGAGGTTCTCGGCGACGACCTTGCCGTCGCGGATGAGGCGCGCCTTGGTGTTGCGCTTGACCTCGCCCGAGCGGATGAGGACACCGGCGATGTTGCCCAGCTTGGACGAGCGGAAGACCTCGCGGATCTCCGCCGTACCCAGCTCGACCTCTTCGAACTCCGGCTTGAGCAGACCCTTCAGGGCCGCCTCGATCTCCTCGATGGCCTGGTAGATCACCGAGTAGTAGCGGACCTCGACGCCCTCGCGCTCGGCCATCTGCGTGGCACGGCCGGCCGCGCGGACGTTGTAGCCGATGACGATGGCGTCCGAGCCCATGGCCAGGTTGATGTCGGACTCCGTGACCTCACCGACGCCGCGGTGCAGGACGCGGATGTCGACCTCTTCGCCGACGTCCAGCTGGAGCAGCGAGGACTCGAGAGCCTCGACCGCACCGGACGCGTCACCCTTGATGATGAGGTTGAGCTGCTGGACCTCGCCGGCCTTGAGCACCTTGTCGAGGTCCTCGATGGACACCCGGCGGGTGCGCTTGGCGAAGTTGGCGTTGCGCTCGCGCGCCGCCCGCTTCTCGGCGATCTGGCGGGCCGTACGGTCCTCGTCCACGACGAGGAAGTTGTCGCCGGCGCCCGGGACGTTGGTCAGACCCAGGACCAGGACGGGGGTCGAGGGACCCGCCTCGTCGACGTTGTTGCCCTTGTCGTCGAGCATCGCCCGGACACGGCCGTACGCGTCGCCGACGACCATCGTGTCGCCGATGCGCAGGGTTCCGCGCTGGACCAGGACGGTGGAGACGGCACCGCGACCGCGGTCGAGGTGGGACTCGATCGCAATACCCTGCGCGTCCTGCTCCGGGTTGGCCCGCAGGTCGAGCGAGGCGTCGGCGGTGAGGACGACGGCCTCCAGCAGGGAGTCGATGTGCAGACCCTGCTTGGCGGAGATGTCGACGAACATGGTGTCGCCGCCGTACTCCTCGGCCACCAGGCCGTACTCGGTCAGCTGACCGCGCACCTTCACCGGGTCCGCGCCCTCGACGTCGATCTTGTTGACGGCGACGACGATCGGGACGTCCGCGGCCTTGGCGTGGTTGAGCGCCTCGACCGTCTGCGGCATGACACCGTCGTTGGCCGCGACCACCAGGATCGCGATGTCGGTGGACTTGGCACCGCGGGCACGCATGGCGGTGAACGCCTCGTGACCCGGGGTGTCGATGAAGGTGATGCGACGCTCTTCGTCGTTGACCTCGGTGGAGACCTGGTACGCACCGATGTGCTGCGTGATACCGCCGGCCTCGCCCGCGACGACGTTCGTCTTGCGGATCGCGTCCAGCAGTCGGGTCTTACCGTGGTCGACGTGACCCATGACGGTCACGACCGGCGGACGCGGCATGAGGAACTCCTCGCCGCCCTCGTCCTCGCCGAACTCGATGTCGAAGGACTCGAGCAGCTCACGGTCCTCCTCCTCGGGGCTGACGATCTGAACCGCGTAGTTCATCTCGTCGCCGAGGAGCTGCAGCGTCTCGTCGGAGACGGACTGCGTGGCCGTGACCATCTCGCCGAGGTTCATCATGACCGCGACGAGCGACGCCGGGTTGGCGTTGATCTTCTCCGCGAAGTCGGTGAGGGACGCACCGCGCGACAGGCGAATGGTCTCGCCGTTGCCGCGAGGCAGCATCACGCCGCCCACGGACGGGGCCTGCATGGCCTCGTACTCCTGGCGCCGCTGCCGCTTCGACTTGCGGCCGCGACGGGCCGGGCCGCCGGGACGGCCGAAGGCGCCCTGCGTGCCACCACGGCCACCGGGGCCGCCGGGACGACCGCCGAAGCCGGGACGACCGCCGCCGCCACCGGCCGGGCC
>NZ_WTFF01000412.1 GCF_019400985.1 Streptomyces bambusae | reverse complement strand
GGGCCCGGCAGGGCGGTCCCGGGCCGGGCCGCCACGGCCGCGGCGGCCGGATCGGGCGGCCGCTCCGCTCCGAATCTCCACATCGTGCTCGCCTCCCCTGGGGGCACTCCCCCCGGCTCCGTCCGGGGGTACCCCCACCCAGCCGTAGCCGGGGAGGGGTCACCAGGACCCCATGCCCACTAAGTGTAAAGAGACGGTAATCCGACGGGGCCGGTTCCGGTCCGTACTCACTTTCGGGCCCGGCCCCCCATTCCCGGCGGTCGCGTGGCATGATGTGCGCCAACTGGACACCAACTGCATACCGGCCGCTTGAATCCGCGCGGGAGAGTCCCGGAAGACCCCAGGGTCGCCGGGCGCCGAAGGAGCAAGAACCTCCCTTGAATCTCTCAGGCCCCGTACCGCGTGGATGAGGCAGATCTGAAAAGCGGGCCGCACTGTCGCGGCTCCACCCAAGGTGCAAGCCGTCGTCCGCGCCACGCGCGGGATCCGGCGAACCTCTCAGGTTCCGATGACAGATGGGGAGGATCGTCCTCGTCATGTCATGTCGATGCCCTGGGACCTGGGAGCCGTACCCATGAGCAATGCCCTCCGCCTGACCGCCCTCGATGCGCTGCACCGCTCGCTCGGTGCGACCATGACCGACTTCGCGGGCTGGGACATGCCGCTGCGGTACGGCAGCGAGCGCGACGAGCACAACGCCGTCCGCACCAAGGCCGGCCTCTTCGACCTCTCCCACATGGGCGAGATCACCGTGACCGGTCCGCAGGCCGTGAAGCTCCTGGACTACGCACTGGTCGGCAACATCTCCACCGTCGGCGTGGGCCGCGCCCGCTACACCCACATCTGCCAGGAGGACGGCGGCATCCTGGACGACCTGATCGTCTACCGCCTGGGCGAGACCGAGTACATGGTCGTCGCCAACGCCTCCAACGCCCAGGTGGTGCTGGACGCGCTGACCGAGCGCGCCGCCGGCTTCGACGCCGAGGTGCGCGACGACCGCGACGCGTACGCGCTGATCGCCGTCCAGGGCCCGGAGTCCCCCGGCATCCTGGCCCAGCTCACCGACGCCGACCTGGACGGCCTGAAGTACTACGCGGGCCTGCCCGGCACCGTCGCCGGCGTGCCCGCGCTGATCGCGCGTACCGGCTACACCGGCGAGGACGGCTTCGAGCTGTTCGTGAAGCCCGAGCACGCCGTCCAGCTGTGGGAGGCCCTGGCCAAGGCGGGCGAGGGCGTTGGCCTGGTGCCTTGCGGCCTGTCCTGCCGCGACACGCTGCGCCTGGAGGCGGGCATGCCGCTGTACGGGCACGAGCTCACCACCTCGCTGACCCCGTTCGACGCGGGCCTGGGCCGGGTCGTGAAGTTCGAGAAGGAGGGCGACTTCGTGGGCCGCGCCGCCCTGGAGTCCGCCGCCGAGCGCGCCGCCACGAACCCGCCGCGCAAGCTGGTCGGCCTGGTCGCCGAGGGCCGCCGCGTCCCGCGCGCCGGGTTCTCCGTCGTCTTCGGCGGCGAGGTCGTCGGCGAGGTCACCTCGGGCGCCCCCTCCCCCACGCTGGGCAAGCCGATCGCGATGGCGTACGTCGACGCGACGTACGCCGCGCCCGGCACCTCCGGCGTCGGCGTCGACATTCGCGGTACGCATGAGCCGTACGAGGTCGTGGCTCTGCCTTTCTACAAGCGGCAGAAGTGACGATCGCCCCACCGGGACCCGTCTCACCCCGCAAGACCACCGTTCATCAGCACTCCCCCGCATCCAGGAGAATCAGGTCATGAGCAACCCCCAGCAGCTGCGTTACACCAAGGAACACGAGTGGGTCTCGGCCGTCGACGCCGACGGCATCGCCACGGTCGGCATCACGAAGTTCGCCGCCAACGCGCTCGGTGACGTCGTCTTCGCCCAGCTCCCCGCGGTGGGCGACACCGTCACGGCCGGCGAGACCTGCGGCGAGCTGGAGTCGACCAAGTCCGTCAGCGACCTGTTCGCCCCCGTCACGGGCGAGGTCGTCGAGGCCAACCAGGACGTCGTGGACGACCCGGCCCTGGTGAACAACGCCCCGTTCGAGGGCGGCTGGCTGTTCAAGGTCAAGATCACGGACGACTCGGCCGAGCTGCTCTCCGCCGACGAGTACACCGACTTCGCCGGCTGACCCACCCGATACCCGAGGGACACCAGATGTCTGTACTGAACACCCCTCTCCACGAGCTCGACCCCGACGTCGCCGCCGCCGTCGACGCCGAGCTCGTGCGTCAGCAGTCGACCCTGGAAATGATCGCGTCGGAGAACTTCGCTCCGGTCGCCGTCATGGAGGCCCAGGGCTCGGTCCTGACCAACAAGTACGCCGAGGGCTACCCGGGCCGCCGCTACTACGGCGGCTGCGAGCACGTCGACGTGGTCGAGCAGATCGCGATCGACCGGATCAAGGCGCTCTTCGGTGCCGAGCACGCGAACGTGCAGCCCCACTCGGGTGCGCAGGCCAACGCCGCCGCGATGTTCGCGCTGCTCAAGCCGGGCGACACGATCATGGGCCTGAACCTGGCCCACGGCGGTCACCTGACCCACGGCATGAAGATCAACTTCTCCGGCAAGCTCTACAACGTGGTCCCGTACCACGTCGGCGAGGACGGCCAGGTCGACATGGCCGAGGTCGAGCGCCTGGCCAAGGAGTCCAAGCCGCAGCTGATCGTCGCCGGCTGGTCGGCGTACCCGCGCCAGCTGGACTTCGCCGCCTTCCGCCGGATCGCGGACGAGGTCGGCGCGTACCTGATGGTCGACATGGCCCACTTCGCGGGCCTGGTCGCCGCGGGCCTGCACCCGAACCCGGTGCCGCACGCCCACGTCGTGACCACCACCACGCACAAGACCCTGGGCGGTCCGCGCGGCGGTGTCATCCTGTCGACGCAGGAGCTCGCGAAGAAGATCAACTCCGCGGTCTTCCCCGGTCAGCAGGGTGGCCCGCTGGAGCACGTGATCGCCGCCAAGGCGGTCTCCTTCAAGGTCGCGGCCTCGCCGGAGTTCAAGGAGCGCCAGGAGCGCACCCTGGAGGGCGCGAGGATCCTCGCCGCCCGCCTGGTCCAGGACGACGTCAAGGCGGTGGGCGTGGACGTGCTCACCGGCGGCACCGACGTGCACCTGGTCCTGGTGGACCTGCGCAACTCGGAGCTGGACGGCCAGCAGGCCGAGGACCGCCTCCACGAGATCGGCATCACGGTCAACCGCAACGCCATCCCGAACGACCCGCGGCCGCCGATGGTCACCTCGGGTCTGCGGATCGGCACGCCGGCCCTGGCCACCCGCGGTTTCCAGGCCGAGGACTTCACCGAGGTCGCGGACGTCATCGCGGAGGCGCTGAAGCCGGAGTACGACGCCGAGGCGCTGCGGGCCCGGGTCTCGGCCCTGGCCGCGAAGCACCCGCTGTACCCGTCGCTGTAAGGCGCGGTTGGGGGCCCGGCCTTGTCTCGCACAGGGCCGGGCCCTTTTCATGGCCGCAGCGCGAGCGGTCCTCGACGTCGGGCCCGCGAAAGCCGCCGTACAGGCCGGCGTAACCGCCCCCTTCCTGAACTGACGTACGCTGATTAACCGGGCAAGGGCGCCCACGAGGCGCTCTTTGCCCACAATCTCTGCAAAGTCCGCCCTATCCGTCGGCCGCCTCGCTACGCTGCGAGAGCGACTGGACGGTTCGTTCCCCGCAACCGCGGGGGTGTTCCGGGAGTCTGCCACCGTGGCCATTTCCGTCTTCGATCTTTTCTCGATCGGCATCGGTCCGTCCAGCTCGCACACCGTCGGCCCGATGCGCGCTGCCCGGATGTTCGTGAACCGGCTGAAGAAGGACGGTGTCCTCGCCCAGACCACGTCCGTACGCGCCGAGCTCTTCGGCTCGCTCGGCGCCACCGGCCACGGCCACGGCACCCCCAAGGCGGTGCTGCTGGGCCTGGAGGGCCACTCGCCGCGCACCGTGGACGTGGAGAGCGCCGACGACGAGGTCGAGCGCATCCGCCGGACCGGCCGGCTGCGGCTGCTCGGGACGCAGATAGAGGACGCGCACGAGATCGCCTTCGACGAGCCGAGCCAGCTGATCCTGCACCGCCGCCGCTCGCTGCCGTACCACGCGAACGGCATGACGCTCTTCGCGTACGACGAGGCCGGCGCCCCGCTGCTGGAGAAGACCTACTACTCGGTGGGCGGCGGCTTCGTCGTCGACGAGGACGCGGTCGGCGAGGACCGGATCAAGCTCGACGACACCGTGCTGAAGTACCCCTTCCGCTCCGGTGACGAGATGCTGCGGCTGGCCAGGGAGACGGGGCTGTCCATCTCCTCGCTGATGCTGGAGAACGAGAAGGCCTGGCGCACGGAGGAGGAGATCCGCGAGGGCCTGCTGGAGATCTGGCGCGTCATGCAGGCGTGCGTCTCGCGCGGCATGTCCCGCGAGGGCATCCTGCCGGGCGGGCTGCGGGTCAAGCGGCGGGCGGCCGCCACGGCGCGGCAGCTGCGCACCGAGGGCGACCCGCTGCTGCACCGCAGCGAGTGGACGACGATCTACGCGATGGCGGTCAACGAGGAGAACGCGGCGGGCGGCCGCGTCGTCACCGCCCCCACCAACGGCGCGGCGGGTGTCCTGCCGGCCGTCCTGCACTACTACGTGAACTTCGTCCCGGGCGCCGACGAGGACGGCGTGGTCCGCTTCCTCCTCGCCGCCGGCGCCATCGGCATGCTCTTCAAGGAGAACGCCTCGATCTCCGGCGCCGAGGTCGGCTGCCAGGGCGAGGTCGGCTCGGCCTGCTCGATGGCGGCCGGCGCCCTCGCCGAGGTCCTCGGCGGCACCCCGGAGCAGGTGGAGAACGCGGCCGAGATCGGCATGGAGCACAACCTGGGCCTGACCTGCGACCCGGTCGGCGGCCTCGTCCAGATCCCGTGCATCGAGCGCAACGGCATGGCGGCGGTCAAGGCCGTCACGGCGGCCAGGATGGCGATGCGCGGCGACGGCAGCCACAAGGTCTCCCTGGACAAGGTCATCAAGACCATGAAGGAGACCGGCGCGGACATGAAGGTGAAGTACAAGGAGACGGCCCGCGGCGGACTCGCGGTGAACGTCATCGAGTGCTGAGCGGCCGGGACCTCCCGCCCGTGCGTACGGCCCCGCCGCCGCCCCGCTGAACCGGGGCGGCGGCGGGGCCGTCCCACAGGTGGACGATCACTGGCGGGTGGCCGGACGGTCCGGCGGCGAACGCGCGTGTGACCATGTCCGCCTGCCACTCGCGTCTTCCAGGGGGGAACCATGCGCACCCGCACCCGTACCCGTACCGCCGTCCGCACCGACGTCCGCACCCGCGTCCGCTCCCACGCCGGCTCCGGCGTCCAGTCCCACGTCCGCGCCCGGTCCCGCATCGCCAAGGGTCTGGCCGCCGCCGGCGCGGCACTGGTCCTGCTGGCCGGCTGCAGCGACGCCCCGGC
>NZ_WTFF01000411.1 GCF_019400985.1 Streptomyces bambusae | reverse complement strand
GGGCCAGGCCGCGGCCGGCCAGGTCGCCGCCGCGGGCTGAGCCCCGTACGCGCGCTGCGGGCTGGGACTCGTACGCGCCGCGGGCTCAGACCCGTACGCGCCTCGGGCTGAGCCTCGTACGCACCGCAGGCTGAGACCCGTACGCTGCGGGCGTTCTGCGCGCTTTCCGTGTGCGCCCTGCTCGTCTCCCGCGTGCGCTCCGCGTCTCCCGCGTGCGCTGTCCCTGGTCCGTGCCTCCCGGGCGCTCCGCGATTCCTGCGTACGCCCCGGCCCCGCGCGTTTCCTCCACGCGCTCCGCTGCACGCGCTCCGCACGCCTCCCGCGTACGCCCCGCATCTCCCGCGCGCCCGTACGCCCGTGCGCGCAGCCGGAAGGGGCGGCCCCACCGCACAGGGGGCCGCCCCTTCCGGCTGTTCGCCTCGCCCGGGTCTCAGTGGGCGCGGTCGAAGTCGATCGCGCTGTACGCGCGCAGCTTCGACAGGCGGTGGGTGGAGTCGATCTTGCGGATGGTGCCCGACTTCGAGCGCATGACCAGGGAGGAGGTCGAGGCGGTCTCGGAGCGGTAGTGCACACCGCGCAGCAGCTCGCCGTCGGTGATGCCGGTGGCGACGAAGAAGACGTTCTCGCCGGAGACCAGGTCGTTGGTCGACAGCACGCGGTCAAGGTCGTGGCCGGCGTCGAGGGCCTTCTGGCGCTCGGCGTCGTCCTTCGGCCACAGCTTGCCCTGGATCACACCGCCCAGGCACTTTATGGCGCAGGCCGAGATGATGCCCTCGGGCGTGCCGCCGATGCCGAGCAGCAGGTCCACGCCGGTGCCCTCGCGGGCGGCCATGATGGAGCCGGCGACGTCGCCGTCGGAGATGAACTTGATCCGGGCGCCGGTCTCGCGGATCTCCCGGACGATGCCCTCGTGGCGCGGGCGGTCGAGGATCACCACGGTGACGTCCTCCACGGCCATGTTCTTGGCCTTGGCGACGCGGCGGATGTTCACCGAGGTCGGGGCGCTGATGTCGACGAAGTCGGCGGCCTCGGGGCCGGTGACCAGCTTGTCCATGTAGAAGACCGCGGACGGGTCGAACATCGTCCCGCGGTCGGCGGCGGCCAGGACCGCGATGGCGTTGGGCATGCCCTTCGCGTTGAGGGTCGTGCCGTCGATCGGGTCCACGGCGATGTCCACCTCGGCGCCGGTGCCGTCGCCGACCCGCTCGCCGTTGAAGAGCATCGGCGCCTCGTCCTTCTCGCCCTCACCGATGACGACGACGCCGTTCATCGAGACGGTGGAGATCAGGGTGCGCATGGCGTTGACCGCGGCGCCGTCCGCGCCGATCTTGTCGCCGCGTCCCACCCAGCGACCGGCGGCCATGGCAGCGGCCTCGGTGACCCGGACGAGTTCCAGGGCGAGGTTGCGGTCGGGGGCTTCGGGCGAGACTTCGAGCTGGGGCGGCAGGTTGTGCTCGGTCATCGGAGCGCACCTTTCTGTACGACGACGGCCGGGAAAGTGAGGGTGCTAGGACTCTATCGTCACGTCGACAAATTGAGCAGAGGGGGTCACGTATGAGCGGCGTATCGGTCGGGCGGGCGGCCGGGACCCACCCCTGCCCGTGATCGCCCCCGGGCATGCGGGACGATAGGGGCGTGGCAGGTATGAAAGGCAAGCAGACGGTCCTGGACATGGTCCGGTCGCTGGCGGTGGTCGGGCTCGTGGTCGGCGGGATCTACATCTTCCTCCCCCATGACGACTCCGCCGACCCGACGCGCGTCGTGGACTACCGGGTCGAGACCATCACCGCGCGGCGCGCGGCTCCGTATCCGCTGGCCTCGCCCGAGGGCCTGTCCCAGGAGTGGCGGGCGACCTCGGTGTCGTACGAGCGCAAGAACGCCAACGCCTGGCACCTGGGCTTCCTCGACCCCGAGAACCAGTACGTGGCCGTGGAGCAGTCCACGGACACGGCCGCCAAGTACCTGGACAAGGTCACCCAGAAGGCCGTGGCCACCGGGCAGACCCAGCAGGTCGGCGACCTGGTGTGGGAGCGCTGGGACGGCGAGAAGTACGACGCGCTGGTGCGCCGCGAGCAGGGGCACGTGACCGTGGTGACCGGCACGGCCTCCTTCGACGGGCTGGCGAAGATGGCGGCGGCGCTGGAGTTCAAGAAGGCCGGCTGAGGGCCGGGGCTGCCGGGCCGCCCTGTTGCCCCGCCGCGTCCGGACGTGACGTACGCGCCGCGCCCGGACATGCGTACGCGAGAAGGCCGCCCACCCCGGGTGACGGGGTGGGCGGCCTTCTCGCGTGTGTGGCTTGCCCGCCTGTGTGGCTTGCCCGCGTGTGCGGCCGGCTCGCGTGTGCGGCCGGACTCAGACGGTCGTGACGACCTGGTCGTACTCCAGGCGCGGGGAGCGGTCGAACCAGGCGCCCTCGCCCGGCTTGCCGATGTTGACGACCATCAGCGGGGTGTGGTCGTCGTCCAGGAACTCCTTCTGCACGCCCGAGAAGTCCAGGCCGGTCATCGGGCCGGCGGCCAGGCCGGCGGCGCGGATGCCGACGATGAAGTACGCGGCCTGGAGGGCGGCGTTCATCAGCGCGGACTGCTCGCGGACCGGGCGCTCGGCGAAGAAGGCGTCCTTGGCCTGCGGGAAGTGCGGGAAGAGGTGCGGGAGCTCCTCGTGGAACTCGTTGTCCGCGGAGAGGATCGCGACCAGCGGCGCGGCGGCGGTCTTGGCCTGGTTGCCCTCGGCCAGGTGCTTCACCAGGCGCTGGCGGGCCTCGGGGGAGCGGACCAGGGTGATGCGCAGCGGGGTCTGGTTGAAGGCGGTCGGGCCGTACTTGACCAGGTCGTAGATGGCCTGGACCTGCTCGTCGGTCACCGGCTCGTCGGAGAACGAGTTGGCGGTCCGGGCCTCGCGGAACAGCAGGTCCTGAGCGGCGGCGTCAAGAACGAGAGACATCGGTAGAGCCTTCTTCCGAACGGATGGGGAGGGGTGTCTCCGACTCTACGACCCGAATAGATGAAAATTCAACTAAATCGTCGATGCTGTGGCGTGGATCACATCGGCGATCACGCCGACCCGCCGCCCTCCCGGGCTTCCCCGGCCTCCCGCGCCTCGTCGGCCTCGCGCGCCGCCAGCGCCGAGTCCAGCCGGGCGCGGGCGCCCTCCAGCCAGTGCCGGCAGACCTTCGCCAGCTCCTCGCCGCGTTCCCACAGGGCCAGCGACTCCTCCAGCGAGGTGCCGCCCGCCTCCAGGCGGCGTACGACGTCGATGAGCTCGTCCCTGGCCTGCTCGTACCCCAGCGCCGTATCGGTCTCGGACATTCCTGCTTCCCTCGCTCGCGTGTCGCTCGTGTGTCGGTCGGTCGGTCGGTTGGTCGGTCGTGCGTCGGTCGTCTGTGCTCGTGTGCGCTAGGAGGCGGAGGGGGCGGAGGAGGTGGCTGGGGCGTCGGGGGTGTCGGAGGCGTCAGGGGCGTCGGGGGTGTCCGAGGCGGCCGCTTCGACCCGCACCGTGAACTCGCCCTTCGCGACCCGGGCCCGCAGCACCTCGTCCGCCGTAACCTCGTCCGCCGACCGCACCACGTGTCCGTCGGCCCGCTGGAGCACCGCGTACCCCCGCTCCAGCGTCGCCGCCGGGGACAGGGCCACCACCCGGGCCCGGGTATGGGCCAGCTCGGATTCGGCCCGGTCCAGCAGGTGCCCCAGCGTGCGCCGGCTGCGCGCCAGCAGGGCCTCCAGTTCGTCCTGCCGAGTCTCGACCATCCGCTGCGGATGGACGAACACCGGGCGGGCCAGCGCGTGCTCCAGGCCCCGCTCCTCCCGGTCCAGCAGGCCCCGTACGGAGCGCAGCGCCCGGTCGCGCAGCTGCCGCACCCGCTCGAGCTCCTCGCCGACGTCCGGTACGACCTTCTTCGCGGCGTCCGTCGGGGTCGAGGCGCGCAGGTCCGCGACCAGGTCCAGCAGCGGGGAGTCCGGCTCGTGCCCGATCGCCGAGACCACCGGCGTACGTGCCGCCGACACGGCCCGGACCACCTGCTCGTCCGAGAACGGCAGCAGGTCCTCGACGCTGCCGCCGCCGCGCGCCACGATGATCACGTCGACCTCGTCCAGCGCGTCGAGCTCCTTGACCGCCTGGACCACCTGCGGCACCGCGTGCACGCCCTGGACCGCCACGTTGCGCACCTCGAAGCGGACTGCCGGCCAGCGGCGACGGGCGTTCTCCAGGACGTCCCGCTCGGCCGCCGACGCCCGCCCGACCACCAGCCCGATCAGCTGCGGCAGGAAGGGCAGCGGCTTCTTGCGCTCCAGCGCGAACAGCCCCTCCGAGGCCAGGGAGCGCTTGAGCCGCTCGAGCCGCGCCAGCAGCTCGCCGATGCCGACCGGCCGTATCTCCGTGGCCCGCAGGGACAGCTGGCCGCGCGGCGCGTACCACTCCGGCTTCGCCAGGATGACGACCCGGGCGCCCTCGGAGACCGCGTCGGCGACGTCGTCGTAGACCTGCCGGAAGCAGGTCACGCTGACCGAGATGTCGTGCGAGGGGTCGCGCAGCGTCATGAAGACCACCCCCGCGCCAGGGCGGCGCGACAACTGGGTGATCTGCCCCTCCACCCACACCTGACCGAGCCGCTCGATCCAGCCCCCGATGAGCCGGGACACCTGGCCGACGGGCAGCGGCGCCTCGGCCGACGTATTCAGACCCATGCAGGCAGGCTAACGGGCTCCGCTGACAGCGTCTCAGGCTCCGGCTCGATGTCGCCCCGAGAGGGGGGCCTTGCTCCGGGGGCCGAGCCTTGGCCCTCGGAGCCCAGCCATTCCGGCCTCGCCGGCTTTTGAGGCGCGGGGCGCGCGGCTGTTCTCGATCTGCGACTCCGCCGCGTGGGCGCGACCAGCCCCGGCGGACGCGCGGCTCCGCCACGGCCGGGCGCAGCCCCACCCCTGCAGCCCGCCCCTCCAGCCCCGCCGGCGTTTGAGGCGCGGGGGTGCGGGGGCGGAGCCCCCGAAGCCGGGTGCGGAGCACACGGCCGGGGTCCGGGGCGGCAGCCCCGGCTTCGGGAAGGGGCGGGTAGGGGAAGGCCCCGCGCAGCGGCCCGCCGTCAGAGGTTCCGCTTCGCCGAGGGCCCCACCGAAGCCCCGGCAGCGCCCCGCCCCCGCTGGGCCAGCAAGACCACCAGCCCCACCCCCAACCACACCGCCCCCACAACTTGCGCCGCCCCCGCCGCCTCGACAAGGACCGCGACCGTCACCACCACCCCCACCACCGGCACCAGCACATGCCGCCACCAGCTGGGCCGCCCCCCCCCCCGGCCCCCCCCCCCGCCCACCAAACCCCCCCCCCCCCCCCCCTTCAACACCGCGTACACCCCCAACCCCCCCCCCCTCCCCCCCCCCACCAACTGGTCCCACCCCCCGTCGCCCCCGGTCCCCCCCACCGCGGCCCCCCCCGTACCCACCCCCCCCCCCACCCCCGCACCC
>NZ_WTFF01000410.1 GCF_019400985.1 Streptomyces bambusae | reverse complement strand
GTATCCGCCGCTGCCGCCGCCGTGGCCGGGGGGCGGCGGCACACCGGGACCGCCCGGGCCGCCGGGGGCGGCGCCGTAGGGGCCCTGACCGTACGGATTCTGGCCGTAGGGGTTCTGGGGATGCGGAGTCTGAGGGTACGGAGTCTGGGGATACCCGGCGCCGCCGCCCTGGTCGCCGTACGGGTTGCCGCCGTACGGGTTGCCGCCGTACGGCCCCGGCGCGGAGTGCTGGGCGGTGGGCTGGGCGGAGTGCTGGGCCGTGTGGCCGCAGGAGCGGGTGCCGAAGGCCCGGTCGACGGAGGAGCGCAGCTCGTGGACCAGCAGCCGGTGCGCGAGCCCGTCGTCCACGAACTCGACCTCGCGCAGGGCCAGGCGTATGCCGCGCAGCGCGTCGTCGCACAGCCGGCGGGCCTCGGCGAGGTCGGTGCCGGTGGCGTCGAGCGGGTTCCAGGCGCCCGCGGCGCGGTCGGCCGCCAGGTCCTCGACGGCGTCGAGCAGGTGGGCGAGCCGGCCGAAGTAGCGGCCCGCCTCAGCGAGCGCGGCGGCGTTGCCCGGGCGGCCGGCCAGCTGCGCGGTGTGCGCGAAGGCGGCCGCCGTCGCGGTCTCGGTCGGCTCGGTGACCACGAGCACGGGCGTGCCGAGCCCGGCCAGCGCCTCGATGCCGGACTGCCGGTCCACCGCGTCGACGAGGACGGCCGTGTCGAAGCCGAGGGAGGCGCCGGTACGGGCACCGGCCCGGTCCCAGCCGCGGGCCACCGAGCGCGCGGCGGCGGCGAAGGGCTTGCGGGCCAACACCCCGTCGCGGTCGGCCACGTGGTCGCGCAGCTTCGCCGAGGCGAGCACCAGCGAGACGGCCGCGGCGAGCCGCGCACCCTCGCCGTTGGCCACCGGGGCGGTGCGCATGCCGCGCAGCGGGCAGGGGCCGGCGGTGCGCCGTGCGCCGTCGGCCGGGCCGGACTGAGCCTCCGTCAGGACGGAGACGAGCAGCCCGTCGTAGTTGGTGGCGATCCGGGCGAACTGTCCGTGGTCCCCGCGAAGTGCGAGGCACAGGCCGCAGAGATGGGCCATCCATTCGCCCTTGAACCGCTCCCCCAATCGATGCGTACAAGGCCTGACGATGCCGAACAAACCGACTCCCCCGTGTGTGGTGCGCGTGCGTGCGGGGCATCGTACCGAGCCCGGGCCTTCACCCATACGTCCGCTGCTGTCACCCGCCCGGAGGCGACGGTCGTATTTTCACTCAGTCAGCAGTGGTAGCTGCCAGCAACCTTGGCGGTGCACTGGATGTTCTGCACCAGTACCGTCACGAAACCCCTGCGCGGCGGCTATCCACTTGGCGCGTTGTCAGCATCATGGACGACCATAGGGACGCGGAGACGAAAAAGACCTGAGACAACCGCGGTGAAAGGAGGCGTCCATGGGTTCGGTTCGCAAGGCGAGTGCCTGGCTGGGTCTCGTGGAGGACAGCGACGACGAGCGTTACTACGACGACGACTACGCGGAGGCGCCGCAGGGCCCGCACTCCGGGGACCAGTGGGTCACCGACCCCCGGGTGAAGGTCGTGTCGGACTCGGCCGTCGAGCAGGGCCGGCGGATCGCCACGGTCACCCCGGACGGCTTCCGTGACGCGCGCGGCATCGGCGAGCTGTTCCGCGAGGGCGTCCCGGTGATCGTGAACCTGTCGTCCATGGACCCGGCGGACGCCAAGCGCGTGGTCGACTTCGCGGCCGGCCTGACCTTCGGCCTGCGCGGCTCGATCGAGCGGGTGGCGACCAGGGTCTTCCTGCTGACCCCGGCCGACACCCAGATCGTCAGCGGCGAGCACGGCGGCCGCGCGGCGGACGGTTTCTTCAACCAGAGCTGAGCGGGGGGCACCACCCAGCGGTGGCCGGGGGACTTACCGGAAGGCGTCGAGCCCGGTGAGCGCCTTGCCCAGCACCAGCTGGTGCATCTCGACGGTGCCCTCGTAGGTGAGGACCGACTCCAGGTTGGTGGCGTGCCGCATCACGGGGTACTCCAGTGAGATCCCGTTCGCGCCCAGGATCGTACGGCTGGTGCGGCAGATGTCGATCGCCTCGCGCACGTTGTTGAGCTTGCCGAAGCTGATCTGCTCCGGCCGCAGCGTGCCGGCGTCCATCCGCCGGCCCAGGTGGTGGGCGAGCAGGATGCCCTTGTGCAGTTCCAGCGCCATGTCGGCGAGCTTGGCCTGGGTGAGCTGGAAGCCGCCGATCGGCTTCCCGAACTGCTCCCGCGTCCGCGCGTAGTCGAGCGCGGCCTCGAAGCTCGCGCGCGCCGCGCCCATCGAACCCCACACGATCCCGTACCGGGCGTGGCTGAGGCAGCCCAGCGGACCCTTGAGCCCGGTGACCCCCGGCAGCACCGCGTCGGCGGGCAGCCGTACGTCGTCCATGACCAGCTCGCTGGTGACGCTGGCCCGCAGCGACCACTTGTGCTTGATCTCGGGCGCGGAGAAGCCCGGCGCGTCGGTGGGCACCGCGAAACCGCGGATCCCCTCGTCGGTCTGCGCCCACACGACGGCCACCGCGGACACGGACCCGTTGGTGATCCACATCTTGCGCCCGTTGAGCACCCAGTCCGCGCCGTCCCGCTTGGCGTACGTGCGCATGGCGGCGGGGTCGGAGCCGACGTCGGGCTCGGTCAGCCCGAAGCAGCCGATCAGCTCGCCGGCGGCCATGCCGGGCAGCCAGCGCTGCTTCTGCTCCTCGGAGCCGTACTTCCAGATCGCGTACATGGCCAGGGAACCCTGGACGGAGACCAGCGAGCGGATGCCGGAGTCCGCGGCCTCCAGCTCCAGACAGGCCAGTCCGTACTGCACGGCGCTCGCGCCCGCGCAGCCGTAGCCCTCCAGCGACATACCGAGGGCGCCGATCGCGCCGAGCTCCCGGGCCAGTTCGCGGATGCCCGGCAGCTCGCCCTTCTCGTACCACTCGGCGATGTGCGGCAGGACCCGGTCGGCGGCCCAGCTGCGGACGGTGTCGCGGACGGCGAGGTCCTCGGGGCCGAGGAGGTCGTCGATACCGAGCGGGTCGGTGGGCACGAAGGGCACTGACACGGACAAGGGGCCTCCTTGGCGGGGGCTGGCGGGGAACCTGGCGGCGCGGTTCTTCACGCAGCCGCGCCGACGCTATGCGCGAACGCCCCCGCGAGTCCACCCCCACCCGCTGCGCGGGGCCTTTCCCCTACCCGCCCCTTCCCGAACTGGGGCTCCGCCCCAGACCCCGTTCCGTGCGCTGCGCGCCCGGTGCGCTCAAACGCCGCGCGGGCTGGAAAATCCAGCCCCGCCGGCGTTTGAGGCGCGGGGGTACGGGGGCGGAGCCCCCGAAAGCGGGGGCCGGGGCGGCAGCCCCGGTTTCGGGAAGGGGCGGGGAGGGGAAAGGCCCCGCGCAGCGGATGCGGGAAGGTCAGGCCAGGCGGCCGTCAAGGGCCCGGTCGCAGGCCGGATCGGCCTGGGCCGGGATGGCCACCCCCGCGGAGCCCGAGGCCGGCACGGCCTCGCCCTCGTCCGCCGCGGACTCCGCAGCCACGCACTCCATGACCTTCGGCAACTTCAGCGCCATCACCGCCCCCGCCACCAACAACCCCGCACTCACCACAAGCGTGACATGCAGCCCGTGCACGAACGACGTCCGCGCAGCCGCGTGCAGCGCCGCCCCCGCCGCCCCACCCAGATCCGCAGCGATCTGGTACGCCTCGCCGAGCGAATTCGCCGCCCCCGCCGAGTCCCCCGGCGAGACGCCGGTCACATCCGCCAGCCCGGGCGCGTACGCCGCGTTCATCACGCTGCCGAGCAGCGCGATCCCCATGCCGGCGCCCAGCTGGTACGAGGTCTCGCCGATGGCCGCCGCGCCGCCCGCCGCCTCCACGGGGGCCTCGCTGAGCATCGACTCGTAGGCGGCGAAGAGCGTGGTCTGCAGGCCGAAGCCGAGCAGGACGAAGCCCACGGTGAGCAGCACCGGCCGGTCGTGCTGCCCCATCAGGGTCAGCACCAGCACGGCCAGCGCGGTCAGCGTGAAGCCGAGCGAGACCATCAGGCGCGGACCGACGCGGTGCAGCGTGTACGAGCCGGTGGCGCCGGCGGCCATCGCGGCGAAGGTGAGCGGCAGCAGCCGCAGGCCGGTCTCCAGCGGGCTGAGCTCCAGCACGAGCTGGAGGTACTGGACGGCGATCAGCTCCAGGCCGACCAGGGCCAGCATGGCCAGCACGATGCAGCCGACCGAGGTCGTGAAGGTGGCGCGGGAGAACAGCCGCATGTCGATCAGCGGGTGCGGACGGCGCCGCTGCCGCCGTACGAAGAGGACCAGCAGGGCCGCGCCGAGCACCAGCGGGACCAGTGCCCGGGGCTCGAGGAGGTTCTGGTCGGCGCCGGCGCGCTTGACGCCGAGCACCACGCCGAGGACGCCGGCGGCGGCCATCAGCGCACCGACGACGTCCCACGGTCCGTCCGTCGCGCCCCGGGACTCCGGCAGCAGCCAGCGCCCGATCGGCAGGATCAGCGCCATCAGCGGGATGTTGATCAGGAAGACCGAGCCCCACCAGAAGTGCTGCACGAGGAAGCCGCCGAGCACCGGCCCGCTGGCCGCGCCGACCGCGGCGACGGCGGTCCAGATGCCGATGGCCAGCGCCCGCTCGCGCCGGTCGGGGAAGACCTGGCGCAGGATCGACAGGGTGGCGGGCATGATCATCGCGCCGCCGATGCCGAGCAGTGCGCGGGCGGCGATGAGGAGCTGGGGGCCCTGGGCGAGGGCGGCGACGGCCGAGGCCGCGCCGAAGAGCCCGTAGCCGAGGAGCAGGATGCGGCGGCGGCCGACCCGGTCGCCGAGGGTGCCGAAGAGGATCAGCAGCGAGGCGCAGACCAGCGGGTAGGCGTCCACGATCCACAGCAGCTCGATCGAGCCGGGCCGCAGGTCCTCGGTGACGGAGGGAACGGCGACGTGCAGGATCGTCGCGTCGAGCGCGACGAGCACGAGGCTCACGCACAGGACGGCCAGGACGACCCAGCGGTTGGTGCCTCCGGCGAGCGCGGTGAGCCGCTGTCGGGCCTGCCAGGGGGAAGGGGTCCGGTTGCGGCCGGCCGGGTTCGTCCCCGACATGCATGTACCTCCCAGGTGATCCCTCGCACTCGGCGGACCAGCGTGTGTGACGTGCCGCGGTTGAGCGGCAGGGCTACGGGGTCCGGCATCGACACGCGAGTGAACGGCCAGCGTACGCGAGTTCGGACGTCGGTCACGTGGTCAAGCTCTCACCCCGGCCGCCGCCGGCCTGTGGCGTACGCCACTCCCTCTCCCCCCGCGTACACGCGCGACCACGCCCCGTGGTTCTGCGGCCCGGTCCTACGATCCGGTGCCACCGATAATCATGCCTGTGGAAGATCATGGATCGAACCGGGCCGGGGCGACGCCGCCGCGCTCGCGCCGGGCGCCGGGCGACGCGCCGGACCCCGCGCAGGGTGGGGC
>NZ_WTFF01000041.1 GCF_019400985.1 Streptomyces bambusae | reverse complement strand
CGCGAGGCCCGGGTGCGGGCCGAGCGGCGCCGTGCCCGGCTCCGCCACGAGGCCGAGGTCGCCACCGCCGTGGCCGACGGCGCCCGCCAGCTGCTCGCGCACATCGAGGTCTCCCTGCGCCGCGCCGAGGAGGAGAAGGCCGCCGCCGAGTACGCCAAGGGCCGGCGCGAGCAGGCGCTGGGCGAGGCCCGCAGCCGCGGCCGCGACCTCAAGGGCGAACTGGACAAGCTCACCGACTCGGTGCACCGCGGCGAGGTGCTCGGCGCGGAGAAGCGGCTGCGGATCGAGGCGCTGGAGACCCGCGCCCTGGAGGAGCTCGGCATCGAGCCCGCCGGCCTGGTCGCCGAGTACGGGCCCGACCAGCCGGTCCCGCCCTCGCTGCCCGCCGAGGGCGAGGAGCTGCCCGAGGACCCGGACCATCCCCGCAACCGGCCCGGCCCGTACCTGCGGGCCCAGCAGGAGAAGCGGCTGAAGGCCGCCGAGCGCGCCTACCAGCAGCTCGGGAAGGTCAACCCGCTGGCCCTGGAGGAGTTCGCGGCGCTGGAGGAACGGCACAAGTTCCTCAGCGAGCAGCTTGAGGACCTCCGCAAGACCCGGGCCGACCTCCTTCAGGTCGTGAAGGAGGTGGACCAGCGCGTCGAGCAGGTGTTCACCGAGGCGTACCGGGACACGGCGCGGGAGTTCGAGGGGGTGTTCTCCCGGCTGTTCCCCGGTGGCGAGGGCCGCCTGGTACTGACCGATCCCGACAACATGCTCACCACCGGCGTGGACGTCGAGGCCCGCCCGCCGGGCAAGAAGGTCAAGCGGCTGTCGCTGCTCTCCGGCGGCGAGCGCTCCCTGACGGCGGTGGCCCTGCTGGTGTCCATCTTCAAGGCGCGGCCCAGCCCGTTCTACGTGATGGACGAGGTGGAGGCCGCCCTCGACGACACCAACCTCCAGCGGCTGATCCGGATCATGGAGGAGCTCCAGGAGAGCTCCCAGCTGATCGTCATCACCCACCAGAAGCGCACGATGGAGGTCGCGGACGCGCTCTACGGCGTCTCGATGCAGGGCGACGGCGTCTCCAAGGTGATCAGCCAGCGCCTGCGCTGACCCGCCCTGCGCCGACCGGCCGGCGGGGCCCTCTCGGGCCGCTCCCGGACCCAGCCCCAGCCTGATCTTTCAAGAACTGAACGAAACGAACAGGATGCGAAGTTCAATCGCACTCTTGACTTCAGGAAATGAATGAATAGGCTCGCTCCGCTGCCTCCCGGCCTCCAGTGGTGCCCGATCTTGACCTGTGCGCCACTGGGAAGGACGGACGAAACCCCCACGGAGCACACCTTGACCAGCACAGCGAAGGCGCCGGCCACCGGCGGCGGACCCGCACGCCCCGACCACCTCGGGCACGTCATCTTCATCACCGCGGCCGCCGCGATGGGCGGATTCCTCTTCGGCTACGACAGTTCCGTGATCAACGGCGCCGTCGTCGCCGTCCGGGACCGCTTCGAGGTCGGCTCCGAGGCCCTCGCCCAGGTGATCGCCGCCGCCCTGATCGGCTGCGCCATCGGCGCCGCCACCGCCGGCCGGATCGCCGACCGGATCGGCCGTATCCGCTGCATGCAGATCGCCTCGGTCCTCTTCACCGCGAGCGCCCTCGGCTCGGCCCTGCCCTTCGCCCTCTGGGACCTGGCCATGTGGCGGGTCGTCGGCGGCTTCGCCATCGGCATGGCCTCCGTGATCGGCCCCGCGTACATCGCCGAGGTCTCCCCGCCCGCCTACCGCGGCCGGCTCGCCTCGTTCCAGCAGGCGGCGATCGTGATCGGCATCGCGGTCTCCCAGCTGGTCAACTGGGGCATCCTGAACCTCGCCGACGGCGAGCAGCGCGGCGTGGTCGGCGGCCTGGAGGCCTGGCAGTGGATGCTGGGCGTGATGGTCGTCCCGGCGGCCCTCTACGGCCTGCTGTCCTTCGCGATCCCCGAGTCCCCGCGCTTCCTGATCTCCGTCGGCCGCACCGAGCAGGCCAGGAAGGTGCTCTCCGAGGTCGAGGGCTCCCACATCGACCTCGACGCCCGCGTGAGCGAGATCGAGCTGGCCATGCGCTCCGAGCACCGGTCCACCTTCAAGGACCTGCTCGGCGGCCGCTTCGGGCTGCTGCCCATCGTCTGGGTCGGCATCGGGCTGTCGGTCTTCCAGCAGCTCGTCGGCATCAACGTGATCTTCTACTACAGCTCCTCGCTGTGGCAGTCCGTCGGCATCGACCCCAGCAGCTCGTTCCTGTACTCGTTCACCACGTCGATCATCAACATCATCGGCACCGTGATCGCGATGATCTTCGTCGACCGGCTCGGCCGCAAGCCGCTCGCGCTCATCGGCTCCGTCGGCATGGCCGTCTCCCTCGCCGCCGCCGCGTGGGCGTTCTCGTACAAGACCGAGATCGCCGGGGAGATCTCCATGCCGGAGACCCAGGGCACCGTCGCCCTGGTCGCCGCGCACTCCTTCGTCCTCTTCTTCGCCCTCTCCTGGGGCGTGGTCGTCTGGGTGCTGCTCGGCGAGATGTTCCCCAACCGCATCCGGGCCGCCGCCCTCGGCGTGGCCGCCGCGGCCCAGTGGGTCGCCAACTGGGTGATCACGGTGACCTTCCCGACCCTGTCCGACTGGAACCTCTCGGGCGCCTACGTGATCTACACGGCCTTCGCCCTGCTCTCGATCCCGTTCATCCTCAAGTGGGTGCCGGAGACCAAGGGCAAGGCGCTGGAGGAGATGGGGTGACCACCCCCGCCACACCCCTTCTCCTCGAAGCAGGTGCTGCCCCGGCTCACTGACCGAGCCGGGGCAGCACCTGTTCGCACAGCAGCCGCAGGCTGTTCCAGCCCTCCTCCAGCGGCATGCCGCCGCACAGCGGGTGCAGCACGAGGTTGCCCGCCTCGCCCGCACCGCGCGCGTACGCCACCGCCTCCTCGGGGGTGAGCACCCGGTAGACCCCCTCCGCCCGCAGCTCCGCCACCGTCCGCGCCGACGAGCGCACCGCCGAGCGGATGTCCTTGGACTGCCAGGAGGCGTACGTCCCGGCCTCGTGCAGGAAGCACCCGCCGTGCTGCGCCCACACCCGGTCCGGGTCCTCGGCGATGTGCAGCAGCGGGGTCTCGGCCGCCGGCATCAGGCAGAAGCCCTCCGTGCCGTACTCCGCCAGCCGCTCCTCGTAGTACGCCTGGAGCTCCGGCAGGTGGGCGCTCGGGAAGAACGGCAGCCCGAACCGGGCCGCGCGCCGGGCGGCCGCACGGGAGCTGCCGCCGACCAGCAGCATCGGGTGCGGCTGCGTGAAGGGCACCGGGGTCACCCGCACCGTGCGCCCCCGGAACGAGAACGGCTCCCCGGTCCACGCCGCCAGCAGCGTCCGGACGAACTCGTCCTGGAGCTCCCCGCGCCGGCCCCAGGCCACGCCGAGCTGCTCGTACTCCTCGGGCCGGTAGCCGATGCCGGCCACCGTCACCAGGCGCCCGCCGCCGATCAGGTCCAGCACCGCGATGTCCTCCGCCGCGCGCAGCGGGTCGTACAGCGGCCCGATCACGGCCGAGACGGTGACGGCGATCCGCCGGGTGGCGCCGAGCACCGCGCCCGCGAAGGCGAACGGCGAGGGCAGCCAGTGGTTGTCCGTGCCGTGGTGCTCCTCGGTCTGGACGGTGTCGATGCCGCGCTCGTCCGCGTACGCCGCCATCTCCAGCGCGGCCTGGTAGCGGGCGGCGAGGGTTCCGGGGGTGCCGTGCGGGTCGACGAGATTGAACCGGGCCACGGTGATGGGCATGGAGAAGTCCCCCTGAAGCCAGTTTCTCGTGGGGCCGCCGCCGCCGGGTGGCGTGGCGCAGGGGGACGTTAGCTGACGTTGCGTCAGTTGGACAGGGTCCCGGCGGGCCGGGGCCGACGCCGACCGCACCGGCGCCGCCCGTGGCCGCCCGACCGCAGACATGGACGTGCTCCGCCCCGGGGCGCTTCTCGCCGGCACGTGGCCGGGCGACGGGCCGGTCCGGCCCGCAGGGGCGAAACGGCCCCGCCCGGGAAGCGACGTGCCGTCCGCGAGGTCACGCATACTGGAACGGTTATGGACATCCTCATTCTCGCTGTAGTCATCGCCCTGGTCGCGGTCGGTGCCGTGGCGACCGGCCTCGTGGTCAGCAGCCGCAAGAAGAAGCAGCTGCCGCCCGCCGCGCCGTCGAGTACGCCGACCATCACTGCCCCGCCCGCCGAACCGCAGGTGGGGGAGGACGCCGCCCCGACGGTGGAAGAACCGCGCCGGACCATCGAGGAGGTCGTGCTCCCCGAGGCGGAGGCCGCGGCCCCCGAGGCCCCCGTCGCGGTGGAACCCGAGGTTCCGGCCGCACCCGAGATCGAGGTGCCCGAGCCCACCGCCGGCCGCCTCGTACGCCTGCGCGCCCGCCTCGCGCGCTCGCAGAACTCCCTCGGCAAGGGGCTGCTCACGCTGCTCTCGCGCGAGCACCTCGACGAGGACACCTGGGAGGAGATCGAGGAGACCCTCCTGACCGCCGACGTCGGCGTCAAGCCGACCCAGGAGCTGGTGGACCGGCTGCGCGAGCGGGTCAAGGTGCTCGGCACCCGCACCCCGCAGGACCTGCGCAGCCTGCTGCGCGAGGAGCTGCTGACCCTCGTCGGCACCGACTTCGACCGGGTCGTCAAGACCGAGTCCGCCGCCGACACCCCCGGCGTCGTGATGGTCGTCGGCGTCAACGGCACCGGCAAGACCACCACCACCGGCAAGCTCGCCCGCGTCCTGGTGGCCGACGGCCGCAGCGTCGTCCTCGGCGCGGCCGACACCTTCCGCGCCGCCGCCGCCGACCAGCTCCAGACCTGGGGCGAGCGGGTCGGCGCGCGCACCGTCCGCGGCCCCGAGGGCGGCGACCCGGCGTCCATCGCCTTCGACGCGGTCAAGGAGGGCATCGCCGAGGGCGCGGACGTCGTCCTCATCGACACGGCCGGCCGCCTGCACACCAAGACCGGCCTGATGGACGAGCTCGGCAAGGTCAAGCGCGTCGTGGAGAAGCACGGCCCGCTGGACGAGGTGCTGCTCGTGCTCGACGCCACCACCGGGCAGAACGGCCTGATGCAGGCCCGCGTCTTCGCCGAGGTCGTGGACATCACCGGCATCGTGCTCACCAAGCTCGACGGCACCGCCAAGGGCGGCATCGTGGTCGCGGTCCAGCGCGAGCTGGGCGTCCCGGTCAAGCTCGTCGGCCTCGGCGAGGGCCCGGACGACCTGGCCCCCTTCGAGCCGGAGGCGTTCGTCGACGCCCTCATCGGCGACTGACCGCTGCGCTCGGCGACCGGCCGCCTGCGCTCGGCGACTGATCGCCCGCACCGGGCGACCGGCCGCCCGCGCTCGGCGACTGATCGCCTGCGCTCGGCGACCGGCCGCCGGCGGCGCGGCCGGGACCGTGGCGGCGCACCTGCACCGGGGCCCCGGGTTCGACACCGAACCCGGGGCCCCGGTGCGTAGGGGCGTCAGCGCCGGAACCGGTGGCAGATGTACGCGAGCGTGCCCAGCAGCAGCCGCGCCTGCGGGGGGCGCGCCGAGTCGAGCGCGGGCGGCCGCAGCCAGCCCACCGGGCCCAGGCCCGCGTGGTCCGACGGCGGCGCCGTCAGGAAGGCCCCGGTGCCCCGCGCCTGCAGGTCCAGACCGGCGTCGTCCCAGCCCATCCGGTACAGCAGCTGCGGCAGCTCGTCCGCCGCGCCCGGCGCCACGAAGAACTGCACCCGGCGGTCCGGGGTCACCGACACCGGGCCCAGCGGCAGCCCCATCCGCTCCAGCCGCACCAGCGCGCGCCGGCCGGCCTCCTCCGCGACGTCGATGACGTCGAAGGCCCGGCCCACCGGCAGCAGTACGGACGCGCCCGGGAACTGCGACCACGCCGCCGTCACCTCGTCCAGCGTGGCCCCCGCCGGGACCACCGCCTCGAAGGCCAGCGGGTGCGCGCCCGGCGCCGCGCACTGCCGGTCCCCGCAGGAGCAGTTGCGGGCGGGCGACGCGGCCCGTGCGCCGGGCACCACGTCCCAGCCCCACAGCCCCGTGTACTCCGCCACCGTCGTGCAGTCCGACATCCGGCCGCGCCGCCGGGAGCCGGATCGGAACTCCTTGGTGCTCCGGCCGCCGATGCTGCCGCCGATCGTGAAGCCCATGCCCATGCCCCCTCCAACGGGTCGAACTCGCCGGTGGTTACGAGCCGGAAGTCCGGCGCGGAGCCGAAGCGGAACCGACGCGGAACCGATGCGGAATCCGCCCGGACCCGCCCGGACCCGTTCGGACCCGCCCGGGCCGCCCGGCGCACTCCTCGTCGCCGTACTCCCGACCGCACCCCGGTCCACCTGTTGCTGACCGTCCTGTGTCAAGTGAATCGCGGTTGACGGGTGGCGAGTTCATTCGAAGGGGTGGCGAATGGTGGCGATTGCGCAAAGAGCCTCGCCGTGGGGGTGATCGTAGGATTACTTTCAGTACAGCGAGACCCGATGGCTTCCGCATCCGTGGGTATGCCGGAGGCAAGGAAGTGTTCCGGGATGGGGGCGTTCCAGTGAGCGGCAACGGCGCAAGCGGACCGGAGACGGAATCCGCCGATCCCGCCGAGCGCGGCGGCGGACCGGCCGACCCCCGCCCGAACGAGCAGCTCACCTCCTGGTTCGTCCGCAGCGGCTGGTCCAAGGGCGAGCTCGCCCGGCAGGTCAACCGCCGCGCCCGCCAGATGGGCGCCCACCACATCAGCACCGACACCTCCCGGGTGCGCCGCTGGCTCGACGGCGAGCAGCCCCGCGAGCCCGTCCCGCGCATCCTGTCCGAGCTGTTCTCCGAACGCTTCGGCGCCGTCGTCGCCGTCGAGCAGCTGGGCCTGCGCACCGCCCACCAGACGCCGTCCGTCTCCGGCGTGGACCTGCCGTGGGCGGGCCCCCAGACCGTGGCCCTGCTCAGCGAGTTCTCCCGCAGCGACCTCATGCTGGCCCGCCGTGGCTTCCTCGGGACCTCGCTCGCACTCTCCGCCGGCCCGGCCCTCATCGAGCCCATGCAGCGCTGGCTCGTGCCGGTACCGGCCGCCGACCCGGGACCGCGTGAGGCGGCCGGGCCGGCGGACCCGCCGGGCCTGCGCCCGCCCCGGCTGTCCGAACCGGAGCTGGACCTCCTGGAGGCCACCACGGTCATGTTCCGCCAGTGGGACGCCCAGTGCGGCGGCGGACTGCGCCGCAAGGCCGTCGTGGGCCAGCTCCACGAGGTCACCGACCTGCTCCAGGAGAACCACCCGGCCCCGGTCATGAAGCGGCTGTTCAAGGTCGCCGCCGAACTCGCCGAACTGGCCGGCTGGATGAGCTACGACATCGGGCTGCACCCCACCGCCCAGAAGTACTTCGTCCTCGCCCTGCACGCCGCCAAGGAGGCCGGCGACAAGCCGCTCGGCTCGTACATCCTCTCCAACATGAGCCGCCAGATGATCCACCTCGGCCGCCCCGAGGACGCCCTGGAGCTCATCCACCTCGCCCAGTACGGCAGCCGCGACTGCGCCGGCCCCCGCACCCAGGCCATGCTGTATGCGATGGAGGCCCGCGCCTACGCCAACATGGGCCAGCCCAGCCGCTGCAAGCGGGCCGTCCGGATGGCCGAGGACACCTTCAGCGACGTCGGCTTCGACGGCGAGCCCGAGCCCGACTGGATCCGCTTCTTCTCCGAGGCGGAACTCAACGGCGAGAACTCCCACTCCTACCGCGACCTCGCCTACGTCGCCGGCCGCAGCCCCACCTACGCCTCCCTCGCCGAACCGGTCATGGAGCGCGCCGTCGAGCTGTTCGAGAAGGACGGGGAGCACCAGCGCAGCTACGCCCTCAACCTCGTCGGCCTGGCCACCGTCCACCTGCTCCAGCGCGAACCCGAGCAGGCCACCGTCCTCATGGGCCGCGCCCTCGACGTGGCGCAAAAGGTTCGGTCCGAGCGCGTGAACACCCGGCTCCGCAAGACCGTCGACACAGCCGCCCGTGAGTACGGCCACGTGGCCGAGGTCGTCCGGCTCACCGACCACCTCGCCGCGCGCCTCCCGGAGTCCGCGGAGGCCGTCTGAGACCCCGGCCGCGGCAGCGCCCCGTGCAGCCCGATCAGGCTCCCCCGGCCAGGTCTCCCGGGCGCCGCCGCGGCCGGCTCACCCTTTTGCGGCTAAACCGCCGCCCGCTCTCGCGGAGGTGGTTGCTCGCCGTCGTGGTTGCTCAATTGATGGTTGCTGTGTTCATCGGGCTGTAACAGGGTCAGCCCCTTCGTCATCGTCGCGAAACATCGAGCGGCCGTGCCGGAAACCGGCCTGCGCGAATCTCATGGCCATTAACCGGCCAGCCCCCAGGCGAGTCGCCGCTCAGGTTCCCACGGTCGCCCGCACGCGAACGTACCGACGACGAGGAGACGCCGATGGCATCAGCCATCACGACCCTTGCCGCAGAAGCCCCACAGCTGTCTGCCGCGAACACCGGGTTCATGCTCATCTGCTCCGCCCTGGTCATGCTGATGACCCCGGGCCTCGCCTTCTTCTACGGAGGCATGGTCCGCGTCAAGAGCAGCCTCAACATGCTCATGATGAGCTTCATCAGCCTCGGGATCGTCACGATCCTGTGGGTCCTCTTCGGCTTCAGCCTCGCCTTCGGAGCCGACACCGGCTCGGTCATCGGCTGGTCCGCCGACTACGTCGGCCTCAGCGGGATCGGCCTCACCGAGCTCTGGGACGGCTACACCGTCCCGGTCTACGTCTTCGCCGTCTTCCAGCTGATGTTCGCCATCATCACCCCGGCCCTGATCAGCGGCGCCCTGGCGGACCGCGTCAAGTTCACCGCCTGGGCCCTGTTCATCACCCTCTGGGCCACCCTGGTCTACTTCCCCGTCGCCCACTGGGTCTGGGGCGCCGGCGGCTGGTTGTTCGAGCTGGGCGTCATCGACTTCGCCGGCGGCACCGCCGTCCACATCAACGCCGGCGCCGCCGCCCTCGGCGTGATCCTCGTCATCGGCAAGCGCGTCGGCTTCAAGAAGGACCCGATGCGCCCGCACAGCCTCCCGCTGGTCATGCTCGGCGCCGGCCTGCTGTGGTTCGGCTGGTTCGGCTTCAACGCCGGCTCCTGGCTCGGCAACGACGACGGCATCGGCGCCGTGATGTTCGTCAACACCCAGGTCGCCACCGCCGCCGCCATGCTCGCCTGGCTCGCGTACGAGAAGATCCGCCACGGCTCCTTCACCACCCTCGGCGCCGCCTCCGGCGCGGTGGCCGGCCTCGTCGCCATCACCCCCTCCGGCGGCTCCTGCTCCCCGCTCGGCGCCATCGCCATCGGCGCGATCGCCGGCCTGGCCTGCGCCATGGCGGTCGGCCTGAAGTACAAGTTCGGCTACGACGACTCCCTCGACGTCGTCGGCGTCCACCTCGTCGGCGGCATCCTCGGCTCCCTGCTCGTCGGCCTCTTCGCCACCGGCGGGGTCCAGTCCGAGGCCAAGGGCCTCTTCTACGGCGGCGGCCTGGAGCAGCTCGGCAAGCAGGCGATCGGCGTCTTCGCGGTCCTGGCCTACTCTCTGGTGGCGTCGGCGCTGCTCGCCTTCGTCCTCGACAAGACGATCGGCATGCGCGTCACCGAGGACGACGAGGTCTCCGGCATCGACCAGGTCGAGCACGCCGAGAGCGCCTACGACTTCAGCGGCGCCGGCGGCGGGGCCTCCTCCCGCAGCACCACCGCAACCACGCCCGTCGCCGCTGCCAGCAAGAAGGTGGACGCATGAAGCTCATCACCGCGATCGTGAAGCCGCACCGCCTCGACGAGATCAAGGAGGCCCTCCAGACCTTCGGGGTCCAGGGGCTCACCGTCTCCGAGGCCAGCGGGTACGGCCGCCAGCGCGGCCACACGGAGGTCTACCGCGGTGCCGAGTACACCGTCGACCTGGTCCCCAAGATCCGCATCGAGGTCGTCGTGGACGACGAGGCGGCGGAGGACGTGATGGACGTCGTCGTCTCCGCCGCCCGCACCGGCAAGATCGGTGACGGCAAGGTGTGGAGCGTCCCCGTGGACTCCGTCGTCCGGGTCCGCACCGGCGAGCGCGGCGCGGACGCGCTCTAGGCGGACAGGAGCCCCTGGGTGACGAGCGTCGAGAACACGACCACGGATCCGACCGATCCGGCCGCCCCGGGACCCAGCGGATACGCCGCGGCCCGGCTGCGACTCCTCCAGGAGGAGTCGCGGTCCGGGCCCGCTCGGCGTTCCGGACTGGCCCGGCTGACCGACGACTGGCTGACCGCCCTGTTCGCCTCGGCCGTCCGCGAGACCGGGGTCCGGGGCGCCGCCCTGGTCGCCGTCGGCGGCTACGGACGCGCCGAACTCTCCCCCCGCAGCGATCTGGACCTGCTGCTCCTGCACGACGGCAAGGCCGACCCCAAGGCGCTGGCCGCGCTGGCCGACCGCATCTGGTACCCGGTGTGGGACCTGGGCCTGGCCCTCGACCACTCCGTGCGGACCCCCGCCGAGGCCCGCCGCACCGCCGCAGAGGACCTCAAGGTCCAGCTGGGCCTGCTGGACGCCCGGCCCGTCGCCGGCGACGCCGGCCTGCTCGCGGGCCTGCGCACCTCCGTCCTCGCCGACTGGCGCAACCTCGCCCCCAAGCGGCTGCCGCAGCTGCACGACCTGTGCCGGGAGCGGGCCGAGCGCTGCGGCGAGCTGCGCTTCCTGCTGGAACCCGACCTCAAGGAGGCCCGCGGCGGCCTGCGCGACGCCACCGCGCTGCGGGCCGTCGCCGCCTCCTGGCTCGCCGACGCGCCCCGCGAGGGACTCGCCGAGGCCCGGCGCCGCCTCCTCGACACCCGCGACGCCCTCCACCTGGTCACCGGCCGCGCCTCGGACCGGCTCTCCCTCCAGGAGCACGACGCGGTCGCCGCCCAGCTGGGCGTACTGGACGCCGACACCCTGCTGCGCGACGTGTACGAGGCAGCGGGCGTCATCGCGTACGCCGGCGACATCACCTGGCGCGAAGTGGGCCGCGTCCTGCGGGCCCGGGCCGCCCGGCCCCGGCTGCGCGGCCTGCTCGGCGGCCGGGGCCCGGCCGTGGAACGGGCACCGCTCGCCGAAGGGGTCGTGGAGCAGGACGGCGAGGCCGTCCTCGCGCTCGCGGCCCGGCCCGAGCGGGACCCCGTACTGCCGCTGCGGCTGGCCGCGGCCGCCGCCCAGGCCGGCCTCCCGGTCTCGCGGCACGCCGTACGCAGACTCGCCGCGCAGGCCAAGCCGCTGCCCGTGCCCTGGCCGGCGGAGGCGCGCGAGCAGCTGCTGACCCTGCTGGGGGCCGGCGAACCCACCGTGCCCGTGTGGGAGGCCCTGGAGGCCGAGGGCCTGGTCACCCGGCTGCTGCCGGACTGGGAGCGGGTCCGCTGCCGCCCCCAGCGCAACCCCGTCCACACCTGGACCGTCGACCGGCACCTGGTGGAGACGGCCGTCCGGGCCGCGGCCCTCACCCGCCGGGTCGGCCGCCCCGACCTGCTGCTGATGGCCGCGCTGCTGCACGACATCGGCAAGGGCTGGCCCGGCGACCACTCCGTGGCCGGCGGGACCATCGCCCGCGACGTCGCCGTACGCCTCGGCTTCGAGCCCTCCGACGTCGCCGTCCTGGCCACGCTGGTCCGCCACCATCTGCTGCTGATCGACACGGCCACCCGGCGGGACCTGGAGGACCCGGCGACCGTCCGGGCGGTCGCCGAGGCCGTGGGCTCGCCCGTCACCCTGGAGCTGCTGCACGCCCTGACGGAGGCGGACGCCCGGGCCACCGGCCCCGCGGCCTGGTCCGCGTGGCGCGGCAAACTGGTGGCCGACCTGGTCTCCCGGGTCGCGGCCGTCCTGGGCGGTGCCCCGATCCCCTCGGCGCAGGAGCCCGGCCCCACCGCGGAACAGGAGCGGCTGGCCGTGGAGGCCCTGCGCACCCGGGAGCCGGTGCTGAGCCTGCACGCCGAGCACGAGGAGGACGAGGTCGGCGTCGAGCTGGTCGTCGCCGTCCCCGACCAGCCGGGCGTCCTGCCGGCCGTGGCCGGAGTCCTGGCCCTGCACCGCCTCACGGTCCGGGCGGCGGACCTGCGCTCGCTGGAGCTGCCGGACCTGCCGGGCGAGGTCCTGGTGCTGAGCTGGCGGGTGGCGGCGGAGTACGGCTCGCTCCCGCAGGCCGCCCGGCTGCGCGCCGACCTGGTCCGGGCCCTGGACGGCTCCCTGGACGTCCCGGCGAAGCTCGCCGACCGCGAGGCGGCGTACCCGCGGCGCCGGGGCGTCGTCCCGCCGCCGCCCCGCGTCACGGTGGTCCCGGACGTCTCCTCCCTGGCCACGGTCCTGGAGGTCCGCGCCCCGGACGCGGTCGGGCTGCTGCACCGGATCGGGCGGGCCCTGGAGGACGCGGGCGTGCGGGTGCGCAGCGCGCATGTGTCGACGCTGGGGGCGAATGCCGTGGACACGGTGTACGTGACCACGGCGGAGGGCAAGCCGCTCGACCCGGCCGACGCCTCGGCCCTGGCCTCCTCGGTGGAGGCGGCCCTGGGCTGAGCGTGACCTGGAGGCGGTGGCGCTCGTTCGCCAGGTGTGTTCCCCGCGACTGCGGGGGTGATCCGCCTGGACAACATGTCCTGAAGATCGTCAAGGGTTGCTCCCCGCCGCTGCGGGGGTCCGGTCCCGTCTGCCCACTCCGGCAGGCGGGGCCCATTCGTCTGCGCGGCCAGATACCCTGGAGGGCGATTCTCACCGCCCCCGACCCCAAGGACCAGCGAGCGCCGTGTTCGATACCCTCTCCGACCGCCTTGCCTCGACGTTCAAGAGCCTTCGCGGCAAAGGCCGCCTGTCCGAGCAGGACATCGACTCTGCGGCCCGCGAGATCCGTATCGCCCTCCTTGAGGCCGACGTCGCCCTCCCTGTCGTCCGCGCGTTCATCAAGAACGTCAAGGAGCGGGCTGCCGGCAGCGAGGTCAGCAAGGCGCTGAATCCATCGCAACAGGTGCTGAAGATCGTCAACGACGAGCTCGTCGGCATCCTCGGCGGCGAGACCCGGCGCCTGCGGTTCGCCAAGACCGCGCCGACCGTGATCATGCTCGCCGGTCTCCAGGGTGCCGGTAAGACCACCCTCGCCGGCAAGCTCGGCCTCTGGCTCAAGGGTCAGGGCCACTCCCCGCTGCTGGTCGCCTGCGACCTTCAGCGCCCCAACGCCGTCAACCAGCTGAACATCGTCGCCGAGCGCGCCGGCGTCGGCTTCTACGGCCCCCAGCCGGGCAACGGCGTCGGCGACCCGGTCCAGGTCGCCAAGGACTCGATCGAGTACGCGAAGTCCAAGGTCTACGACATCGTGATCGTGGACACCGCCGGCCGCCTCGGCATCGACGCGGAGATGATGCAGCAGGCCGCGGACATCCGCGACGCGATCAGCCCCGACGAGATCCTCTTCGTCGTCGACGCCATGATCGGTCAGGACGCGGTCAACACCGCCGAGGCCTTCCGCGACGGCGTCGGCTTCGACGGCGTGGTGCTCTCCAAGCTCGACGGCGACGCCCGCGGTGGTGCCGCGCTGTCCATCGCGCACGTCACCGGCAAGCAGATCATGTTCGCCTCGAACGGCGAGAAGCTCGACGACTTCGACGCCTTCCACCCGGACCGCATGGCGGGCCGGATCCTCGACATGGGTGACATGCTCACCCTCATCGAGCAGGCCGAGAAGACCTTCTCGCAGGCCGAGGCCGAGAAGATGGCGGCCAAGCTCGCCAAGGGCCCGAAGGAGTTCACGCTCGACGACTTCCTGGCCCAGATGGAGCAGGTCCGCAAGATGGGCTCGATCTCCAAGCTGCTCGGCATGCTGCCGGGCATGGGCCAGATCAAGGACCAGATCAACAACATCGACGAGCGCGACGTCGACCGCACGGCCGCCATCATCAAGTCGATGACCCCGGGCGAGCGCCACGACCCGACGATCATCAACGGCTCCCGCCGCGCCCGTATCGCCAAGGGTTCCGGCGTCGAGGTCAGCGCCGTCAAGAACCTCGTCGAGCGGTTCTTCGAGGCCCGCAAGATGATGTCCCGCATGGCCCAGGGCGGCGGCATGCCGGGGATGCCCGGCATCCCGGGCATGGGTGGCGGCCCCGGCCGGCAGAAGAAGCAGGTCAAGCAGGCCAAGGGCAAGCGCAAGAGCGGCAACCCGATGAAGCGGAAGGCCGACGAGGCCGCCGCCGCGGCCCGCCGCGAGCAGGGCAGCCCGGCCCTGGAGCCGGGCGGCAGCCCGTTCGGCCTGCCCGCCGGCCAGCCGGGCCAGGACTTCGAGCTGCCCGACGAGTTCAAGAAGTTCATGAAGTAGCGGCCCCCGCAGGAGTGCTCCTGAGCGCTCAGGAGCACTCCAGCGGCGCTCAGCGCCTCGTACGACGAAGGGTCCCGCCGTCACCGCCGGCCGGGGCCCTTCGCCGTACGGTCACAGCTCCCGCCCCTGCGCGTCGTACAGCCCGGCCAGCCGGGGCGGGCCGGTCGCCAGTCCCGTGACCACCGCGACCCGGCTGCGGGTGACGAAGATCTGGGTGCGGAAGGCCAGCAGCGCGGTGTCGCCGGCCCGGATGCCGGTGCCGGGCGGCGGCGCGGCCAGCAGCCGGTAGTAGTCGATGTTCTCCGGGGGCGACGGGAGGACCGCCAGCAGCGTCCCGGTGCGCGGCAGCAGGGCCCGGCGCACCCCGGAGCGGGCGTAGAAGCCGCCGCCGTACAGGGCGGGGCGGCCGTCGGCGAGGGTGTGCGCGACCTCGGAGACGTAGACGCACGCGGGCCGCTCCGGCTGCGTCGGGTCGGCGGCGTGCAGCGGGGTGGTGCCGGTCAGGGCGTGCCCGGGTTCGCCGTGGGTGGCGCCGTGCGCGGCGAGGAGCGGCAGCGCGGCCAGGCAGGTCGCGCCGGGCGCGCTCAGCAGCAGCGGGCCGTGGCCGCGGGCGGCGAGCAGCTCCCGGGCCCGCAGCGCCCGGGTGAGGTTCACCGTCGCCCGCGGCAGGCCGGTGGTGGGCTCGCAGGCCACGCAGGGGAAGGCGGTGACCCCGGCGACGCGGATCCCCGGCAGCCGCTCCAGGGCTTGCGCGAAGGCGGTGAGCCGCTCGGGCGGCACACCGCCCTCCTGTCCCGGGTAGCCGGTGCCGGCGGCGCTCTCCAGCCGGACCAGGACGTCCTGGACGCGGCCCAGGGCCCGTGCGGCGTCGGAGACGTGGCGGGCGTTGTCGGCGTCGAAGACGGTGACCGCGCGGGGGCGTCGGGCCAGGAGCGCGGGCAGTTCCCGGCGGGGGATCTGGACGAGGTGGCCGAGGTTGCCGTAGCGGGCGCCGGCCGCGTGCAGGGCGTGTGCCTCGCGGGCGTCGATGGCGGCGAAGTCGGGCAGGTGCCGGGCGACGGCGCGGATCAGGGCCGGGTTGCGTCCGAACTGCTTGGTCACGCACCACAGCGCGAGCCCGGACCGGGCCGCTCCGGCGGCCAGCAGCCGGGCGTTGGCCTCGACCGTGTCCAGGTCCAGGACGTAGGTGTCCGGCGGCACGGTCCCGGACCGGTGGAGCGCCGCGGAGGCGTCGGTCAGGGCGGGGTTGCGGGCGAGTACGGCGTCCAGGAACACGGCGGTACGGCCGGTCAGGCCAGCTCGGCCAGGGAGCGGCGGAGGATGTCCAGCACGAGGTCGGCGCCGGCCCGCATGGGGTTGATCCGCACGGTCCGGTCGGCGAGGCCGGGGGAGTCGGCGAGGGCGGAGTCGGACAGCCGGTGGAAGAGCGGGGCGATCTCGTAGCGGGAGGCCGAGCCGACGGGGTAGGAGGCGGCGCCGTGGCGGGCGGCGACGGCGGGCAGGGACCGGGCCACCGGCCGGTCCAGCCGGACCAGGACGCAGCGGTCCTGGGCGTTGGCCAGGCGCACCTCGGCCACGCCGGGGACCTCGCCGGCGGCCAGCCGGTCGGCGACCTCGGCGCCCACCCGGGACTGAAGGGCCCACATGACGGGGACGTGGGTCAGGGCGCGCAGCGCGTCGAGGGCCTGGTGGCCCTGGACCTGGCCGCCGCCTGAGTAGTTGTCGGCGCGGACCCGTGCGACCAGGTCGCGGGTACCGGCGACGACCCCGACGCCCTCCGGGCCGTGGAGCTTGAACAGCGAGAAGCAGCTGGCGTCGGCGCCGAGTTCGACCCCGCAGGCGGGGGTGCGCAGCACGGCGTAGTTGTCGTCCACGATCGTGCGGACCCCGGCGGCCGCGCAGGCGGCGAGCACCTCGCGCAGGTCGTAGCGGTCGGCGAGCCGCTGGCGGGTGTGCTGGACGTACGCGTACCGGAACGCCCCGGTGGCCAGGGCCGCGGCCAGCGCGCGGGGGTCGTTGAGGTCGGTCCGGACGCAGCGCGGGCCGAGGGCGCGCAGGGTGACGGCGGTGGTGCGGTAGACGGGGGCGCGGTGGATCAGCAGGGGCTCCCCGGGGGCCACGGCGGCGGCGAGTGCGGCGCGGATGGCGCCGGTCCCGGCGCCCTGGACGAGCGCGGCGTCCTCGGCGCCCAGGAAGTCGGCGAGGACGGCCTCGACCCGGGCGGTGGTCGCGGGCCTGCCGAGTCCGGGGACGCAGCCGCTGTCGGCGGAGAACAGCTGGGGGCCCTCGAAGTGGGCGGCGGTGCACTCCAGGAGCCGGAACTGGCGGGCGACGGCGTCGTCGAGCCCGACCGTGGCCAGGGGGAAGGTCTGGGGCAGCCGGGGTGCGACCGCCCGTGTCGCGGTGCGTGCCGCCGCACGGGTCGTCCCGTGAGTCGTCGCGTGAGCCGTCTCGTGGGTCGTCGCGCGTGGGGTGGCCCGGGGCGTCATCGGCGTCATCGCTCCTCGTCGCATTCGGATCCGGTCAGGAAGCGCAGCACGTTGCGCCGGGTCATGAGGTCCACGAGGTCCTCGTCGACGCCCGCCGCGCGGGCCCGGGGGAGGAAGTCGCGCAGCAGGTGCCCGTAGCCGTGGCCGCCCGCGGCCTGGAGGTATGCGCGCCGAGAGACGTCGCAGCTGAGCAGGATCCGGTCGGCGTGCCCGGCGTCGAGGAGGGCCAGGAGCAGGCGCAGCCGGTCGGCGTCGGGGCGGTAGTGCTCCTTGCCGACGGTGTCGAAGGCGACGTACGCGCCGGCGGCGGCCAGGCGGCGGTGGGCTGCGGTGTCGTCGAGCAGGTCCTGGTGGCCCAGGCAGACGCGGTGCGGGGGCAGACCGGCGCCGGTCAGCAGGTCCAGCTGGGCCTGGCCGCCCCGGCCGAGGCGGGCGTGGGTGACCACCGACAGGCCGGTGGCGCGGGCGGCCGCGGCGGCGGCCAGCAGGGCGCGCCGCTCGGGCTCGGTGGGCCGCTCCCCGCTCGTGCCGGCCTCTCCGACGACGCCGGGGCGGATACCGGTGGGGCCGATGCCGTCCTCGATCTCGCGGACGAGGATGCCGGTGAGCTCCTCTACGTCGCCGGAGGCGACCTCGGGCGGGTGGAAGGCCTCGTGGTACCAGCCGGTGGCGGCCACCACCGGGACCCCGCTGGCCCGGGAGATCCGGGCCAGGGCAGCGGGGTCGCGGCCCATTCCGCGGCAGGTGAGCTCGACGACCAGGCTGAGCCCGAACTCCTCGCGGAGGGAGGCCAGTTCGCGGGTGACCGCGGTGGTGTCGGGGCCGGCGTCGAGGACCGCGTGGCGGTCCTGCGGGCGGCCGAGGTCGAGGACGAGGTGTTCGTGGGGCAGGGCGGGGCCGCGGCGGACCAGCCAGGGGGCCAGCGGGCCGAAGACGGTGTGGACCGTGCTCACGGTGCGGTCCGTGCTCACGGTGCGGTCCGTGCTCACGGTGCGGTCCGTGCTCACGGCGCGGCCGCCGTGACGGGGGTGAACAGGTCCAGCCAGTACAGGACGTTGAGGACGACACCGCCGGCCAGGACCGCCGCGGGCGCGGCCGCGGTACGTACGACGGGCCGGCCCATGGCCTCGTTGAGCAGGTAGAGCCCGCCGCAGACGAGGAGGCCGAGGCCGCCGCCCATGGCGTTCGCGGCCATCAGGGAGCCGAACAGGACGGCCAGCCCGAGCGCCTCCCCGATGGCCCCGCGCAGGTGCTCGGAGGAGTCCCGCAGGCTCGGCAGCCTGCCCAGGACCCGGCCGAGGGAGGACAGGGCCAGCACCTCGGCGGCGAACACCAGGGCGCCGGCGGCGGCCGCGAGGTACGGGTTCGGCGCCAGGTAGCCGACCGGGTAGACGAGGGTGAGGCCGGCGATGCCGTACGCGCCGGAGGCGAGCGCCGTGGTCGCGATCAGCGGCAGGAACCCGAACATCCGGTAGAAGTCCACCTGGGCGGCCTCGGCGTACTGGCCCTTGGCGATCAGGAAGCTGGTGGCCTCGCCCCCGCCGAACACCTTCATCTGGGCGAGGGCGCACACCCCGGCGCCGAGCAGCATGAACAGCGGCAGCCGGCGGCGCAGCCGGGCGGCCCCGGCGTCGAACAGCGAGGCCGTCGCCTCCTGCGTCGCGGACCGGTCCGGCTCCTCCCCGGCGGTGCGCCCGCGCCGCAGGTCGGCGGCGACGGCGAAGCCGATCAGCAGCAGGACGCCGGCGGCCATGGCGGCCGCGCCGGCGAACATGTGCGGCCACAGCCGCATCGTCAGCACCACCAGCGCGAGTTCGACGAGGCCGGTGACCGCGCCGCGCAGCCGTCCGAACTGCCGGGTCACGGCGAGCACCGGGAAGAGGGTGAAGAGGAACAGGATCGGCGTGGACAGCTGCTGCATGGCCGTCAGGAAGTCGACCGGCAGACCGTGCGCGAACGCGTTGGCGCCGTTCAGCCCGAAGACGACGACCGCGCCCCAGCCCGCGCCGAGCAGGGCGGCCAGCCAGGTGCGGGGCGCGAGGATGCCCAGGACGTCGGTGGGCAGGAACAGCAGCCAGGGGTTGAGGACCCCGCTGCTGAGCGCCATGGGGGCGCCGAGCCCGAAGACGAAGCCGGCCGAGAGGCCGAAGGCGACGGCGGTGGTCGCGGCCCGGGTGGTGCGGCCCTGGACGAAGTCGAGGAGGAAGGGGCGGACGCCGTCGTTGAACACGGCGAGCGCCAGATGGGCCATCAGGGCGGTGAGCGCGCACAGGACGACCACGGTGAGCGCCTGGGCGGGGGAGAGGGCCAGGCCGGCGGCCGTCACGGAGGAGCGGGCCGGGCCCGCGGCGGCCGTGCCGGGGGCCCAGCTCACGGGCGGGCGGCGGCGATGGCGCGGGCCAGGCGCGGCGCGACGGTGTCGATCCGGTCCAGGCAGAAGCCGAAGACGGTCGTCCCGCCCGCCAGCAGCTCCGCGATCTCGGCCTCGGTGGGCTCGCCGCGGCCGAACGTGTGGCAGGCGGACCGGCCCAGCAGCCCGACGAGGACCCCGAGGGAGGCGCCGGCGCCGGTGTGGCAGGTGCCGAGGAAGTAGTCGGCCTGCCCGGCGCGCAGCTGCCCGGCCGCGTCCATGTCGTTCGCCACGGCGATGTGCAGTCCGGCGATGCCCAGGCCGCTGACGGTGCGGGCGACCTCGTCCCTGCCGATGCCGCCCGTGAGGATCTTCGCCATGGCTCGTGCTGCCTTTCAGTGGCCGGTGCGGGCGAGCACGGCGAGGTGCAGGCCCAGGAAGTCGATCTCGTCGGGCGGCAGCGGCGGGGTGCCGAGCACCTCGGCGGCCCGGGCGGCGATGGCGTGCGCCCGGTCCACCGCGTCGGGGTGCTCGCGCAGCTCGCCGGCGTGCGGCCCGGTGGCCGGGGACCGTTCGTCGGCCCGTTCGGCGGGTACGCCGTCCAGCGCCCGGGTGAGGGCCATCAGCAGGTGGCTGGCGAACATCCCGGCCGTCTCCTCGGTGACCGTGCGGCCCTCGGCGGCCAGCGCGGTCAGCTCGGCGGTGACGAAGTCGGCGACGTCCGGGCGCACCTGCCCGCTGTCGCGGAAGAGCCGGATGCGGAGGGCGAGCTGATCGTCGAAGCCGCGCACGGACAGGACGGTAGCGGCTGCGCGGGGGGATTTGCCGGATTTGTACCTCCGCTTTGCGTCGTTGTGTCGGCAGCGCGGCGCAAGCGGTCGTACGACGGGTCGCCGGGCGGCAGGAGGCCGGCGCGGACCATGGCGGTGCCGAGTTCCCGTTCGCAGGCCGGGTCTTCGCATGCCAGGCCGCACCGGATGATCCGGGTGGCCATGCCGGTGGCCCGCCCGACCGCCCCGCAGCCGGACGCCGCCCGGAGCACGGCCCGGTGAAGTGATCCGTACGGAGTTCTCGGCGCGGGTTACTGCGTCCGGGCGATCACGTACCGGAAGATGTTCGGCAGCCAGACCGAGCCGTCGGCCCGCTCGTACGGGTGCAGCGCCTCGATCAGCTCCTTCTCCGCCTGCACCGGGTCGGACACGTCGTAGAGCCCCGCGGACAGCAGCCCGCGCGCCGCGCTCTCCATGTCGGCGTACCCGAACGGGCAGAACACCCGGCCCGACCCGTCGGGTCTCAGCCCCGCCCGCTCGACCAGCCCGTCCAGGTCGTGCGGCGCCGGGCCGCCGCCCAGCACCGCCGGCACGGTGCACCGCTCCGGCGGCCCCCAGTCGGCGAGCACCACCGCTCCGCCCCGCCGGACCACCGCGAGGGCCGCGGCCAGCTCCGCCGGCTCCGGGGCGAAGGCGGTCAGCACGTCGTACGGCGGGGTCCCCGGCCCCGGTACCGCCTCCAGCACCTCCAGCACCCGCTCCCGGGCCAGGGCCCGCAGCTCCGGCCGCGGCTCCACCCCGGTCACCCGGGCGCCCCGGCCCGCTGCCAGCAGCAGGGCCAGCCCGGCCCCGCAGTCCAGGCCGATCAGCCGGTCCCCCGGCCCGATCTCCAGCCGGTCGTGGACCGCTTCGTACAGCGGGACCAGCATCCGTTCCTGGATCTCCGCCCAGTCCCGGGCGACGAGCGTCGCCGTCGGCGTCGGTGTCATCGAAAGAGCGCTCCTGATTCGTCTCGCCCCCATGCCCCCGTTGCCAGAGAACTCCCCGTTCGCCCCGGCGTCCAGAGGCCGGAAGGCCCCGATTCACACTCGGCGGACCGGGCGCCGTACCATTCGCGCCATGGCAAAGGCTCCCGTTCTCACCCCCCAGGCGGAGGACTTCCCCCGCTGGTACCAGGATCTGATCAACAAGGCCGAGCTGGCCGACAACGGCCCGGTGCGCGGCACGATGGTCATCCGACCGTACGGCTACGGCCTGTGGGAGCGGATGCAGCAGGAGATGGACGCCCGGATCAAGGACGCCGGCGCCCAGAACGCGTACTTCCCGCTCTTCATCCCGCAGTCGTACCTGACCCGTGAGGCCGAGCACGTCGAGGGCTTCGCCCCCGAGCTCGCCGTCGTCACGCACGGCGGTGGCAAGGAGCTCGAAGAGCCCGTCGTCGTCCGGCCCACCTCCGAGACGATCATCAACGACTACTTCTCGAAGTGGGTGCAGAGCTACCGTGACCTGCCCCTGCTGATCAACCAGTGGGCGAACGTCGTCCGCTGGGAGATGCGCCCCCGCGTGTTCCTCCGTACGAGTGAGTTCCTCTGGCAGGAGGGCCACACCGCCCACGCGACCTACGAGGACGCCCGCGACTACGCCGCGCACATCCACCGGAACGTGTACGGCGACTTCATGACCAACGTGCTCGGCATCGACGTCGTGCTCGGCCGCAAGACCGCCAAGGAGCGCTTCGCCGGCGCCATCAACACCCTCACCCTCGAGGGCATGATGGGCGACGGCAAGGCCCTGCAGATGGGCACGAGCCACGAGCTCGGCACCAACTTCGCCAAGGCCTTCAACACCTCCTACCTGTCCAAGGAGGGCCAGCAGGAGCTGGTCTGGCAGACCTCCTGGGGTGTCTCCACCCGCATGGTCGGCGGTCTGATCATGTCCCACGGCGACGACAACGGCCTGCGCGTCCCGCCGCGCCTGGCGCACGTCCAGGTCGTGGTCATGGCGATCAAGGGCGACGAGGCCGTGGCCAAGGTCCGCGAGCTGGGCGCCCAGCTGAAGGCCGCGGGCCTGCGCGTCCACGTGGACGACCGGGTGGACACCCCCTTCGGCCGCCGCGCCGTGGACTGGGAGCTCAAGGGCGTTCCGGTCCGCATCGAGATCGGCCCCCGCGACCTGGAGGCCGGCACCGCGATGCTGGCCCGCCGGATCCCGGGCGGCAAGACGCCGGTGCAGATCGACGCGCTCGCCGACCTGCTGCCCAAGGTCCTCGACGAGGACCAGGCCCAGCTGCTGCGCGAGTCCCGCGAGCGCCGCGAGGCCCGTACCACCGACGTGACCACGATCGCCGACGCCGCCGAGGCCGCGGTCGCCGGCGGCTGGGCACGCATCCCGTGGGACGTGCTGGGCCCCGAGGGCGAGGCCGAGCTCGCCGAGCAGGCCGTCTCCGTGCGCTGCCTGATCACCGAGGACGGCTCCGTGCCGGACGCGGACGACGCCCCGGGCACGCTGGCCATCGTGGCGCGCTCGTACTGATGTGACGCCTGGCTGATGTGAAGCCTGGGAATCCCCCGGACGTTGGGTGACCACGTCCGGGGGATTCCTGTACGTACCGACTCCTCCTGAGTTCTGCGCACCCGCCCTCGTCGGGGCGCATGAGGCTGAACTGACTGGTACGTGCAAAAAATTTGGAATGGCCCCGGAATCGGAACACCCGGGGGTCCCTGCTCGTTGTCACGACGTGAGCACGACACCACCTGTTCTCGCCGCAGAGCTGGCGCAGGCGTGGGCCGACATTCAGCGGTACCACCCCGAGCTGCCTGACCTTGCCGCGCCCGAGTCCCTGATCGGAGAGTCCTCGTCCGCCTGCGGGGCGACGCTCTCCTTCGAGCGACTGCTGCACGAGGCAGTCCACGGAATCGCCGCGGCCCGCGGCGTACGCGACACCTCGCGCGCCGGCCGCTACCACAACCGCCGGTTCCTGGCGATCGCCGAGGAGATGGGGCTGGACCACTCGGACGAGCCGCACCCCAGCAGCGGCTTCTCCCTGGTCTCGCTGAACCCCGAGGCGAAGAAGCGCTACCGGCCCACGATGGAGCGGCTCCAGCGCGCCCTCAAGGCGCACACGGTCGCCACGGCCGCCGACACCAAGCGCAGCTTCCGCGGTCCGGCCGCCCGGCACGGCTCCTCGGGCGGCGGTGTGCGGGTCAAGGCGGTCTGCGACTGCGGGCGCAACGTACGGGTGGTGCCATCGGTGCTGGCCCAGGCCCCGATCGTGTGCGGCGGCTGCGGCAAGCCCTTCCGGATTCCCGAGGTCGCGGTGGCCGCAGCCGCGTCCTGAGGCGCCGCGGGCATGTGGCACAATGGCTAGCTGTACTCGACAGTCGAACAGGACCCCTCTCTCCTCCGGCTGACGCGTCCATCGGGCACCCGAGTACCGCAACCCCACGTGGCATCTCGTTGTGCCCAACCACGTCAAGACCAGGAGACACCACTCCAGTGGCAGTCAAGATCAAGCTCAAGCGCCTCGGCAAGATTCGCCAGCCGCACTACCGCATCGTCGTCGCCGACTCCCGCACCCGCCGGGACGGTCGTGCGATCGAGGAGATCGGTCTGTACCACCCCACGTACAACCCGTCGCGCATCGAGGTCGACTCGGAGCGCGCGCAGTACTGGCTGTCCGTCGGCGCCCAGCCGACCGAGCCGGTTCTGGCCATCCTGAAGCTCACCGGTGACTGGCAGAAGCACAAGGGCCTGCCCGCCCCGGAGAAGCCGCTCCTGGCCCCGGCGACGAAGGAAGACAAGCGTCGTTCCTTCGACGAGTTCGCCAAGGCCCTGGAGGGTGCCGACGCCAAGGGCGAGGCCATCACCCAGAAGAAGAAGGCCGAGAAGAAGGCGGACGAGGCTGAGGCCGCCGCCGAGTCGACCGAGGCCTGAGCATGCTCGAGGAGGCTCTTGAGCACCTCGTAAAGGGCATTGTGGACAACCCCGACGACGTGCAGGTCGCCTCGCGCAACCTGCGCCGCGGGCGCGTGCTGGAGGTCCGGGTGCACCCCGACGACCTCGGCAAGGTGATCGGCCGCAACGGCCGTACCGCTCGTGCGCTGCGCACCGTCGTCGGCGCCATCGGCGGTCGGGGGATCCGCGTCGACCTCGTCGACGTGGACCAGGTCCGCTGACAAGTTGAATCACCGGCACGGGCCGGGGAGGGCATCGGCTGCCCGCCCCGGCCCTGTGTCGTTTTCCGACGTCGTTCTCGACGACGATCAAGAGCAAGACGATCAAGAGCAACGGGAGAGAGCAGCGTGGAGCTGGTAGTCGCGCGGATCGGCCGCGCCCACGGCATCAAGGGTGAGGTCAGCGTCGAGGTGCGCACCGACGAGCCGGAGCTGCGGCTCGCCCCCGGCGCCGTCCTCATGACCGAACCCGCCTCGGCCGGTCCGCTGACCATCGAGGCCGGCCGGGTGCACAGCGGCCGGCTGCTGCTGCGCTTCGCGGGCGTCAAGGACCGCAACGCCGCCGAGGCCCTGCGCAACACCCTGCTGATCGCCGAGGTCGACCCATCCGAGCTGCCGGAAGAGGACGACGAGTACTACGACCACCAGCTGCTCGACCTGGACGTGGTGCTCGCCGACGGTACGGAGGTCGGCCGGATCACCGAGATCTCCCACCTGCCCTCGCAGGACCTGTTCATCGTGGAGCGGGCGGACGGCAGCGAGGTGATGATCCCCTTCGTGGAGGAGATCGTCACCGAGATCGACCTGGAGAACCAGCGGGCCGTCATCGACCCGCCGCCCGGCCTGATCGACGACCGCGCCGAGATCGCCTCCGCCCGCGACGCCGAGGCCTCCGCCCCCGAGGCCGAGGCGTCCTCCGCCCGCGATACGACGGAGGGCGAGGACTGATGCGGCTCGACGTCATCACGATCTTCCCCGAGTACCTGGCGCCGCTGAACGTGTCCCTGGTGGGCAAGGCCGCGGCGCGCGGCCGGCTCGACGTACACGTCCACGACCTGCGGGACTGGACGTACGACCGGCACAACACGGTGGACGACACCCCGTACGGTGGCGGCCCCGGCATGGTCATGAAGACCGAGCCCTGGGGCGACTGCCTGGACGACGCCCTGGCCGCCGGCTACGAGGCCGGGGCGCACGGCCCGGTCATGGTGGTGCCCACCCCCAGCGGCCGTCCCTTCACGCAGGAACTCGCCGTCGAGCTGTCCGAGAAGCCCTGGCTGATCTTCACCCCGGCCCGCTACGAGGGCATCGACCGCCGGGTCATGGACGAGTACGCCACCCGGATGCCGGTCTACGAGGTCTCCATCGGCGACTACGTGCTGGCCGGAGGCGAGGCGGCGGTCCTGGTGATCACCGAGGCGGTGGCCCGGCTGCTGCCCGGCGTCCTGGGCAACGCCGAATCCCACCGGGACGACTCCTTCGCGCCCGGCGAGATGGCCAACCTGCTGGAGGGCCCCGTCTACACCAAGCCCCCGGTCTGGCGCGGCCGCGGCATCCCCGACGTGCTGCTCAGCGGCCACCACGGGAAGATCGCCCGCTGGCGCCGGGACGAGGCCTTCGCCCGGACCGCCCGCAACCGGCCGGACCTGATCGAGCGCACCGACCCCGCGACCTTCGACAAGAAGGACCGCGAGACCCTGAGCATCCTGGGCTGGTCGCCGTCCCCGGACGGCCGATTTTGGCGCAGGCCCGAGGCCGTGGAAGAATAGGCGGCTGCTGTACGCCCGCGTGCGCCCCTGCCACAGGGGGACCGTCGCCCGCCGGGTGGAGCAGCTCCGGAACTCTCTACGAAAACCCGTACGGCGACCTGTGGCGTCGTGCGAAGAAAGCAGACGAAGAACATGTCTTCTCTCCTCGACGGTGTGAACGCCGCCTCCCTGCGCTCGGACGTCCCGGCCTTCCGCCCGGGTGACACGGTCAACGTGCACGTCCGCGTCATCGAGGGCAACCGCTCTCGTATCCAGCAGTTCAAGGGTGTCGTCATCCGCCGCCAGGGCTCCGGCGTCTCCGAGACCTTCACCGTCCGCAAGGTCTCCTTCTCCGTCGGCGTCGAGCGCACCTTCCCGGTGAACTCCCCGATCTTCGAGAAGATCGAGCTGGTCACCCGCGGTGACGTCCGCCGCGCCAAGCTGTACTACCTCCGTGAGCTCCGCGGCAAGGCCGCGAAGATCAAGGAGAAGCGCGACAACTGAGGCCCTCTCCGGTGTTCCGGGGTGGCCGGATAGGCTCGCCCCCGATGGACACCGAAGCACCTCACACGCAGCGCGGCCACTCTTCCCCCGACGAGGGGGAGGGGCGGCCGCGTTTCGCGTTCTCCGGGCCGGGCCGGCTCAGCTGGCGGCGGGCCGGCCTGCTGGGCCTGGTCTGCACGGTCTTCCTGCTGCTGCTGAGCAACTTCGTCGTGCAGCCGTTCCTGATCCCGAGCCGCTCGATGGAGCCGACGTTCGAGGTCGGGGACCGGGTGCTGGTCAACAAGCTGGCGTACCGATTCGGCAGTCAGCCGCGCCGCGGTGACCTGGTGGTCTTCGACGGCACGGGGTCCTTCATCCCCGAGCGGGAGGACGGCGGCCCGTTCGGCTCGGTGCTGCGTGGCGCGGCCTCCGCGCTGGGCCTCGCGGAGCCCTCGGACACGGACTTCGTCAAGCGGGTCGTGGGCGTGGGCGGCGACGACGTGGTGTGCTGCGACGCGGCCGGCCGGCTCTCCGTCAACGGGGTCCCGCAGGCCGAGCCCTACCTCTACCCGGGCGACGCCCCCTCGAAGGTGCCCTTCCGCATCGTCGTCCCGCTGGGCACGCTGTGGGTCATGGGTGACCACCGCTCCCAGTCCCGCGACTCCCGGGACCACCTGGGGGAGCCGGGCGGGGGCATGGTGCCGGTGGAGAAGGTGATCGGACGGGCCGACTGGATCGGCTGGCCGGTCTCCCGCTGGGGCGCGGCCGACAGCCCCGGCGGCGCAGCCGGCGGTGCGCGTGGGTAGCCGGGGCAGGCCCAAGCGGGAGCGCGACCCGGAGCCCACCTTCGTGAGCCTGGAGGGCGGCCGGGCCCACCGGCGGCTCCAGATGCGCCGGCTGCGGCGGCGCCGCCGCACGCGCCGGGCCGGGGAGCTGCCGCTGCTGGTCGTGGCGGCCCTGTGCATAGCGCTGGTGCTCAAGACCTTCCTGGTGCAGGCCTTCTTCATCCCCTCCGGGTCGATGGAGGACACCATCCGGATCGGCGACCGGGTGCTGGTCGACAAGCTGACCCCGTGGTTCGGCTCCCGGGTCGAGCGCGGCGACGTCGTGGTCTTCAAGGACCCTGGCGGCTGGCTGTCGGCGGAGGCGTCCCGCCCCGAGCCCGACCCGGTGGGCGTCAAACAGGTCAAGCAGGTGCTGACCTTCATCGGCCTGCTGCCGTCCGCCGACGAGCAGGACCTGATCAAGCGCGTCATCGGCGTCGGCGGCGACACCGTGGTGTGCTGTGACGCCGGCGGCCGGGTCACCGTCAACGGCACGCCGCTCGATGAGCCGTACGTGAAGGCCGGCAACTCGCCCTCCGACATTCCGTTCGAGGTGCGGGTGCCCGAGGGCCGGATCTTCGTGATGGGCGACCACCGGTCCAACTCGGCCGATTCCCGCTACCACTTGGACGAGGAGTTCCAGGGCACGATCGCGGAGAGCGGCGTGGTCGGCCGGGCCGTCGTCATCGCCTGGCCGTACGACCACTGGCGCCGGCTCGAAACGCCCGCGACCTTCCGTTCCGTACCGGAACGCGCGCGGCGCGGGCGCCGGCAGGGCCTGCCGGTCGCATAGTGTGTCCTCGGTCTCCCGCGCCCTTGGGAACTCCCGGTCGTTAAGGGAGGGGAGGGCCCGCGCCGTTCGTGGCGCGGGCGGCGAATTCTTCAGATGAGGAGTGGATGTGGGGGATGTGGCGGTAGGCGCACGATCCGGACGCGACGAGCCCGAGGAGCAGCCGGAGAAGGCCGTCGAGCCCGACGCCAAGGACGCCGAGGACGTCGAGGACCACGACGGCGACGAGGCGCCTGCGCACCGCTCGTTCTGGAAGGAGCTGCCGCTCCTCATCGGTATCGCACTGCTGCTCGCTCTGCTGATCAAGACCTTCCTGGTCCAGGCGTTCTCGATTCCGTCCGACTCCATGCAGGACACCCTGCAGCGCGGCGACCGGGTCCTGGTCGACAAGCTGACCCCGTGGTTCGGCTCGGAGCCCGAGCGCGGCGAGGTCGTGGTCTTCCACGACCCGGCGAACTGGCTGGCGGGGGAGCCCACCCCGGAGCCCAACCTGGCCCAGCAGATCCTCAGCAAGATCGGCCTGATGCCGTCCGCCGACGAGAAGGACCTGATCAAGCGGGTCATCGCGATCGGCGGCGACACGGTGGAGTGCAAGAAGGGCGGCCCGGTCAAGGTCAACGGCAAGGAGCTGAACGAGCCGTACATCTTCCCGGGGAACACCGCGTGCGACGACCAGCCGTTCGGCCCGCTCGTCGTGCCCAAGGGCAAGATCTGGGTGATGGGCGACCACCGGCAGAACTCGCAGGACTCCCGCTACCACATGCAGGACTCCACCCAGGGCTTCGTGCCGGTGGACAAGGTCGTCGGCCGGGCCGTCGTGGTCGCGTGGCCGGTCACCCGCTGGTCCACCCTGCCGGTCCCGGACACCTTCGACCAGCCGGGCATCGACAAGCAGCCGGCCCCGGCCGCCGCCGCGGTCGGCGTCGGACCGGCCGCGCTGGGCCTGGCGGGCGCGGTGCCGCTCGTCCTGTGGCGCCGGCGGAGGCTGACCCGGGGGCGTACTGCCGGGTAGGGTGCCGCCCATCGGAGAACTCCTCGGTGCGGGGGCTTGGGCATGGGCGGAACAGAGCAGTCGGAGCGGTCGGCGCGGTCGGAGCGGTCCCCTCGGGGACCGATACGACCCGTGCGCGGCAAGGATGGCCGCGGCGGCCTCGGCAACGTGTTGTCGGGCATCGCCGTGGCCATCGGCTTTGCGCTCTTCCTCGGCGGTTTCGTCTGGGGCGCGCTGGTCTACCAGCCCTACACCGTGCCGACCGACTCCATGGTCCCGACCGTGATGCCCGGCGACCGGGTGCTCGCGCAGCGCATCGACGGCAGCGAGGTGCGCCGCGGCGACGTGGTGGTCTTCACCGATGACGTGTGGAGCAACGCGCCCATGGTCAAGCGGGTCGTCGGGATCGGCGGCGACACCGTCCGCTGCTGCGGCCAGGGCGGCCGGCTGACCGTGAACGGCAAGGAGCTCGACGAGCCCTACCTGGACCCGGGCCGCTCCGGGGCGGCGTCGGACACGCCGTTCGAGGTGGTCGTGCCGGAGGGCAACCTCTTCCTGCTGGGCGACCGCCGGGCCGCCTCGCTGGACTCCCGTGCCCACCTCCAGGAGGCGGGGCAGGGAACGGTGGCCCGGTCCGCGGTCAGCGCCCGGGTGGACGCCCGCGCCTGGCCGTCCATGCAGATGCTGGAGCGCCCCGGAGCGACGTACGCGGCACTGGACGGCGGGGTCTCCGCGCCTGGGCCGCTGCGGCTCCAGGTGATCGCGGTGGTGGCCGGAGCGGTGCTGGTGCTGGCGGGGGCGGCGTACGGGCCGCTGGCCCGGGTGCTGGGGCGGACGCGGCGCAAGGACGCGCCGGGGCCGCTGGAGGCGACCGGTGGACGCTGAGACCCCCGCCGGGCCCGCAGGGCCCGCGCCGGCCGGGACGCCGCGGCAGGTGTCGCGGGTGATCCTGCTGGACCCGGCGGACCGGATCCTGCTGCTGCACGGCTTCGAGCCGGACGATCCCGCCACCGACTGGTGGTTCACCCCGGGCGGCGGCCTGGAGGGCGACGAGAGCCGCGAGGAGGCCGCCCTGCGCGAGCTGGCGGAGGAGACCGGGATCACCGAGGTCGAGCTGGGGCCCGTCCTGTGGCACCGGTACTGCTCCTTCCCGTTCGACGGGCGCCGCTGGGAGCAGGACGAGTGGTACTTTCTGGCCCGGACCGACCGGACCGCGACCGCCATGGAGGGGCTGACCGAGCTGGAGCGGCGCAGCGTCTCCGGGGCCAGGTGGTGGACCTCCGAGGAACTCCTGGCGGCCCGTGAGACGGTGTACCCGACCAGACTCGCCGAGCTGCTGCGCAGGCTGCTCGACGAGGGTCCTCCGGATACGCCGGTGGTCCTGGCCCCGGAAATCGTTTAGGGGCGCACGGGCCTGGCGCACAATAGGGGGACGCACGGCTGAAGGGGAACATGCCATGAGCGCCGAGGACCTCGAGAAGTACGAGACCGAGATGGAGCTGAAGCTCTATCGGGAGTACCGCGACGTCGTCGGGCTGTTCAAGTACGTGATCGAGACCGAACGCCGTTTCTACCTCACGAACGACTACGAGATGCAGGTGCACTCGGTCCAGGGGGAGGTCTTCTTCGAGGTCACGATGGCGGACGCGTGGGTCTGGGACATGTACCGGCCGGCCCGGTTCGTCAAGCAGGTCCGGGTCCTGACCTTCAAGGACGTGAACATCGAGGAGCTCAACAAGACCGAGCTGGACCTTCCGGGCAGCTGACGCGGCTGCGGCGCCCGTCACCCCGGAGGGTGACGCGGTTGTCCACAACGCCGCAGTTGTCCACCAAGATCCTTTTCGGTCGGGTGCGTGCGGGACATTCGGTGCCGGAGGTGGTGCCGGATGGACGCACGAGGGGCACTGGGCAGGTACGGCGAGGAGCTGGCCGCGCGGCGGCTGGCCCGCGCCGGGATGACGGTCGTCGCCAGGAACTGGCGGCACGGCCGGAGCGGTGAGCTCGACATCGTCGCCCGCGACGGCGACGCACTGGTGGTCTGCGAGGTCAAGACGCGCAGGGCCGGGCCTTTCGAGCACCCGGCCGCCGCGGTCGGCCCGGCCAAGGTGGAGCGGCTGCGCCGGCTCGCCGAGTGCTGGCTGGCCGGCCACGGCGGGATGCCGCCCGGAGGCGTTCGGATCGACCTGGTCGCCGTGGTGCTGCCGCGCCGCGGGGCGCCGGTGGTCGAGCACCTCAGGGGGGTGGCCTGATGGGGTTCGCACGGACGTGCTCGGTGGCGCTGGTCGGGGTCGAGGGCGTGGTGGTGGAGGTCCAGGCCGGTCTGGAGCCGGGCCTGGCGGCCTTCACGCTGGTCGGGCTGCCCGACAAGACGCTGGTGGAGAGCCGGGACCGGGTCAGGGCGGCGCTGGTGAACTCCGGGGTCCAGTGGCCGCAGAAGAAGCTCACGGTGGGCCTGAGCCCGGCCGCGGTGCCCAAGTCGGGCTCCGGCTTCGACCTGGCCGTGGCCACCGCCGTCCTCAGCGCGGCCGAGCAGATCGACCCGGCCGCCATCGCCGACCTCGTGCTCATCGGCGAGCTCGGGCTGGACGGGCGGGTCCGCCCGGTGCGGGGCATCCTCCCGGCGGTGCTCGCCGCGGCGGAGGCCGGGTACCGGCAGGTGGTGGTCCCCGAGCCGTGCGCGGCCGAGGCGGCCCTGGTCCCGGAGGTCGCGGTGCTCGGCGTCCGCAGCCTGCGCCAGCTCCTCGCGGTGCTGACCGGCGCGGAGGTCCCCGAGGAGGACCCGCCGCAGCCGCGGGGCGGGCCGGACCCGATGCTGGCGGGCCTGGTGGTACCGGGGGCCGGGCTGGGCACGGGCCTGGTCCGCCGGGC
>NZ_WTFF01000409.1 GCF_019400985.1 Streptomyces bambusae | reverse complement strand
CGGTGGGCGGGGGGCCCCGGCGCGCAGAGCGCGGCAGGACGGCACGCCCGAGAGGCGGCGGGGACGCAGGGAGGGCGCGGAGGGGGACGGGGGGGCGGGAGGGGGGGAGCGGGGAGGGGGGGGGGGGAGGGAGGCGCGGCGGCGGGAGGGGGGGGGGGGGGGGGGCGGGGGGGGGGGGGGGGGGGGCCAGGGGGCCGGAGGCCGGGGCCCGGGGGCCGGGAGCCGGGAGCCGGGGGCCGGAGGCCGGAGGCCGGGAGCCGGGAGCCGGGAGCCGGGAGCCCCGGCACCGTCCCGTGGCTTCGCGGGGGTTCTGGGGGCACCACGGCGGCGCTCCGGGGCCCCCGGGCGGGACCGTCAGGTGTGGGGCGGTCTGGGGTGGGTGACCAGGGCCCAGCCGGCGATCGCCATGGTTATCGCCGCGGGTGCGGTGATGGGGACGGCTATCAGGATGGCCGTGTGGCCGGTCAGGAGGCCGCCGAGCCCGGTCATGGACAGGCCCAGGATGCCCAGCAGGCACAGGACGATCCCGGTGGCGGCGAGGCCGCCGCTGCCGGGGGCGGGGGCCGGAGTGGTGGCCGGGGCCACCGGGGTGGCCGGGGCCGGGGCCGCGGTCGGCTTTTCGAAGCGGCGGAAGGCGGCGACGAGTGCGGCGGTCAGCGCGGCGGCGGCGATCAGGCGGAGCGGGACCTGCGCCCACCAGGCGGCGGTGGCCGGCTCGGGCAGCGCGAAGCCGAGGCCGAGCTGGGCGGCGTACACGCCGAGCATGGCGGTCAGGTGCCACAGGAAGCCGGTCATGGCGATGCCGTTGGCGGCGACGACGGCCCGCCAGAGCCGGGGCCGGCGCAGGAGGGCGGCGGCGGGCCGCGCGAGCAGCTGGACGGCGCCGGTGAGCCACAGCCCGTGGGCGAGCAGGGCGAGGGTGGGCGGGGCCATGTTGGAGACCTTCTCGCCGGGCATCCCCACCATGGACAGCGGGTACGGGCCGAACGCGACGAGCAGCACGGCCGCGGCGAGGCCGGCGGCGGCGAGGAGCGCGGGGCGGGTGATGCGCCCGTCGGCGCGCAGGAAGCCGAGCTGGTGGACGGCGAGCCAGACGAAGGCGAAGTTGAGGAACTCCACGTACGGCACGCCGGCGGCGAACCGCAGCAGGTCCACGGCGGCCGCGGCGCCGGCGAGCGCCGCGAACGCGCCCCAGCCGTGGCGTTCGTGGAGCCTCAGCAGCGGCGGGGTGAGGGCGACCATGGCCAGGTAGATCCCGATGAACCACAGCGGCTGGGTGATCACCCGCAGCGCGGCCCCGGTGAGCCCGCCGCCGCCCCCGGCGAGCTGGAGCGCGGCCGCGCCCGCGGTCCACACGAGGACGAAGACGAGGGTGGGCCGCAGCAGCCGCTGCAGCCGGGCCCGCAGGAACGCGGCGTAGACGGACGCGCCGGGCTGCCTGCGGGCCAGCGAACGGTAGGACAGGGCGTGCGAGAACCCGCCGACGAAGAAGAACACCGGCATGACCTGGAGCAGCCAGGTCAGCGGCTGCAGCGCGGGTACGACGGCGAGCAGGTTGCCCATGCCCTGCGGGGTGACGGCGGCCATCAGCCAGTGCCCGAGCACGACGGTCGCCAACGACCCGACCCGGAGCAGGTCGACGTACCGGTCCCTGGTCGCAGGCGTGGCGGCGGCAAGCGCGGCGGCGGTGTGTCCCATGCCCCCACCCTCCCCGCCGGACCTCCCCCGCCGGCAGCGCGCGGCTACTCAATCGGGGCCTGAGTATGCCCAGCCACACGACGCGGACGACGGAGATCTCCAGGAGCCGCTCCGGCGCGAGGAACATGAGAAGCCCCCGGCCACCGAAGATGTCGAGAGCGCGCATGCCGCCGCCCTCCTGTGGGCCGCGGCCCACGTCAGCGGCGTCCCGGCCGAGGACGGCCAGTTGCCCGGCGAGACCTCAGGCGGCAACGCGCCGACGCGCCGACCACATGCTCCGCATCCGGGTTGTAGTGCCACGTCCGAGCGTCGGTCACGCCGTGGCCTCACGGTGCGCGGCAGCCATGATGTCCTGGATCTCCGCCACAGCCGCATCCAGTACGGCGCGGTCGGAGGCCGTGTCGGCGATCGTCTCCAGTTCGTGCAGCCGGGCGGCGCGGGCGGGGACCCGCTGGACTGCGACGAACTCGCCCCACCACTGAAGGAAGGTCCGCAAGGGCGCAACGGTGCTCTGCGCGGCGCTCTGCTCGGCAGCCTGGTCCAAGTGCTCCACGAAGGCAGGCAGACAAGCCGGCGCAATCTGCGCCACGGCAGCCCTCAGGGCCGCCGGTGTCAAGGGAGGCATCGGAATCAAGGGGATGGTGCCGGGCGCCGGATGCTCCGTCATCGAACGCCTCCCGTGTGCGCGTCGGGTGTCCTCAGCCCAGCCGCGCGGATCTGGCCTCGGTGCGGATTCACCGAGCCAGGACCGTCGCGCCCGGGGCCGGGGAGGTGGTGGTGCGGGTGGTGCGGCAGGTGGTTGAGGCGGTCAGGGCGGCGGCCACCTTCGCGGCGGTCTCCTCGTCGCGGACGAGGAAGGCCGTGGTGGGGCCGGAGCCGGAGACCAGGGCGGCCAGGGCGCCCGCGCCGGTGCCCGCGGCGAGGGTGTCGGCGAGCTGCGGGCGCAGCGACAGGGCGGCCGGCTGGAGGTCGTTGGCCAGGGTCGCGGCGAGGGCGTCGGGGTCGCCGGAGCGCAGGGCGGCCAGCAGGGCCGGGTCGGCCTGGGGGGCCGGGACCGCGGTGGCGGCGGTGAGGCGGTCGAACTCGCGGAAGACCGCCGGGGTGGACAGGCCGCCGTCGGCCACCGCGAAGACCCAGTGGAAGGTGCCCGCCTCGACCGGGGTGAGCACCTCGCCCCGCCCGGTGCCCAGTGCCGCACCGCCGATCAGGCTGAAGGGGACGTCGCTGCCGAGCTCCGCGCAGATCTCCAGGAGTTCCTCCCGGGAGCTGCCGAGGCCCCACAGGGCGTCGCAGGCCAGCAGGGCGCCCGCGCCGTCGGCGCTGCCGCCGGCCATGCCGCCGGCGACGGGGATGTCCTTGGCGATGTGGATGTGGACGTCGGGGGACAGCCCGTGCCGGGCCGCGAGCAGTTCGGCGGCGCGGGCTGCCAGGTTGGTGCGGTCGAGCGGGACCTGGGCCGCGTCGGGCCCGGAGCAGGTCACGGTGAGGGCGTCGGCCCGGGTCACGGTCACCTCGTCGTACAGCGAGACGGCGAGGAAGACGTTGGCCAGGTCGTGGAAGCCGTCCGGGCGGGCGGCACCGACCGCCAGCTGGACGTTGACCTTGGCGGGGACGCGTACGGTGACGGTGTCGCGGGTGCTCACCGGCCGGCCTCCTTGTGCTCGGCGATCGCCGCGAACTCCTCGACGGTCAGTGCCTCGCCGCGCGCCTGCGGGGAGATCCCGGCCGCGACCAGCGCCGCCTCGGCGGCCGCGGCCGAGCCGGCCCAGCCGGCCAGCGCGGCCCGCAGGGTCTTGCGGCGCTGCGCGAAGGCGGCGTCGACCACGGCGAAGACCTCGGCCTTGGAGGCGGTGGTGCGCACCGGCTCGGCGCGGCGGACGAGGGAGACCAGCCCGGAGTCGACGTTCGGCGCGGGCCAGAAGACGTTGCGGCCGATGGCGCCGGCCCGCTTGACGTCGGCGTACCAGTTGGCCTTGACGGACGGGACGCCGTACACCTTGTTGCCGGGGCGGGCGGCGAGCCGGTCGGCGACCTCCGCCTGGACCATGACGAGGGTCCGCTCGATGGTGGGGAAGCGGTCGAGCATGTGCAGCAGGACGGGGACGGCCACGTTGTAGGGGAGGTTCGCGACCAGCGCGGTCGGCGGCGGCCCGGGCAGCTCCTGGACCAGCATGGCGTCGGAGTGGACCAGCGCGAAGCGGTCGGCCTTGTGCGGCATCCGCGCGGCGATCGTGGCGGGCAGCGCCGCGGCGAGGAGGTCGTCGATCTCGACGGCGGTGACCCGGTCCGCGGCCTCCAGGAGGGCGAGCGTCAGCGAGCCGAGCCCCGGCCCGACCTCCACCACGACGTCGTCGGGGCGTACGCCGGCGGTGCGCACGATCCGGCGGACGGTGTTGGCGTCGATGACGAAGTTCTGGCCCTTCTGCTTCGTCGGGCGTACGCCGAGCGCCGCGGCCAGTTCGCGGATGTCGGCGGGCCCGAGGAGGGCGTCGCCGCCCGCCTCGGGGCTGTCGTGCTGCTCTTGCTGCTCGTGCTGCTCTGCGGTGCTCACCGGTAAAGCGTCTCAGATCGGCCGGGCGATCCTGAATGTTCCTCAAGGCCGGTGCCGCGGGAACGCTGCGTTCAGCTGCCTCCCTGGGTGAGCCTGCGGCCGCAGTGCGGCCACGGACTCGCCCCCCGCTGCACGTAGAGCTTCTTGGCCCGGTAGGTCTGCTCCGCGCCGCTCGCGTCCTGCGGCCGGCCGCTGCCGCCGAGGGACTGCCAGGTCGCCACGTCGAACTGGTACAGCCCGCCGTACGTCCCCGACGGGTCGGTGGCGCCGGGCCGGCCGCCGGACTCGCAGCGGGCGAGCGCGTCCCAGTCCAGGCCCTCGGCGCCGGCGACGGAGGTCGGCAGGGGCCGGGTGCCGACCAGAACCTGGGCGTCGACGGGTTCGCGGACGGTCTCCTCGGCGATGCGGCGCGGCTTCTGGCGTACGCCGTTGACGGTGACCAGGGCGTACGTGACCCGGCGGGCGCCGGGCCGGCCGGCCCGCTCGACGACCTCGGTCCCGGCGAACAGGGACGGGTCCTCGACCCGCTCGGTCCCGAACGGGATCCGCTCCTCGCGGACCTCGCGGGTACCGGTGATGCGCAGCACGGTGACGGTCTGGCCGTCCCGGGGGAAGGAGTCGGGGGGCACGGAGGTGGTGTCCTCGCCCTGGAGGGTGATGCCGGCCTGGTCGAGGGCCTCCTGGACGGTGGCGGCGTTGGTGCGGATGGTCGTCTCGCGGCCGTCGGCCATGAAGGTGACGCTGCGTTCGGTGCGGACGTTGAGGGTGAGGCCGGTGCGCGGGACGGGGGCGGTGCGGGGGGCGGACAGGTACGCGCCCTCCACCCGGACGCCGAGCTGGCGCAGGGCGGCGTCGACGGTCTTGGCGGTGGTCCAGGCGCGGCGGCTCTGGCCGTCGAGGGTGAGGCTGAGGGGGCGGCCGTAGCGGACGACGATCTCGGCGCCGTCGGTGAGGGCGGCGTGCCGGGCGGGGGCGACCAGGTCGTGGCTGCCCACGCCGAGGCCTTCGGCGGCCAGGAGTTCGTCGACGTCGTCGGCGAAGGTGTGGAGGGTGCGGGGGACGCCGTCGACGGTGAGCCGGACGGACTTGTCGGCGGCGACGAAGGCGGAGGTGCCGCCGGCCAGGAAGGCGACGACGAGCGCTTGGGGCACGATCCGCCGCCAGGTGTCGCCGCCGCGGCCGGGGCCGGCCCCCGCGGCCCGGGCCCGGCGCCCGGGCCCGCTCCCGGGC
>NZ_WTFF01000408.1 GCF_019400985.1 Streptomyces bambusae | reverse complement strand
GTCCGCCCCCGCCGCGCCCCCCGCCCCCGCCGACGCCCGCGCGGCCCGGTCGCGCCTGCGCCCGTCCGCGCAGGTCCAGGGCACGCTCGCGCTGCTGGTCACCGTGACCATCTGGGCCGCCTTCGCGCTCAGCGCCCGCGCCCTGAGTGCCTCCTCGCTGCTGCCCGCCGACGCCGCCCTGCTGCGCTTCGGCGTCCCGCTCGTCGTCCTGCTGCCCGCACTGTGGCGGCGCCGGCACCGCATCGCCGCCGTCCGGCCCGGCCCCGCCGTCAAGATCGTCTGCGGGGCCGGCGTGCCGTTCTTCCTCGCCGCGATGCACGGCGGCGCCCTGACCTCGGCCGCGTTCGTCGGCTCGATCGTCCCCGGGATGGTCCCGCTCTTCGTCTCCGCGCTCATGGTCGCCCGCGGCCACCGCGTACCCCGCGGCACCCAGGCGGCGGGCCTCGCCCTGATCGCCGCCGGCGTGGCCGCCCTGGTCTGGCGCTACGTCGTCCCGGTGGACGCCGACGTGCTGGAAGGGGCCGGGACGCTCCTGGTCGCCAGCGGCCTGTGGGCCCTGTACACCGTCGGCCTGCGCGAGGTGGACCTCGATCCCGTCGGGTCGATCGGACTGCTCTGCCTGCCGTCGTTCGCGGTGATCGGGCTGCTGGTCCTGACCGGAGTGCTGCCGACCGGCTTCGCCCACGCCACCGCCGGCGACATCGTCCTCTTCACGATCGTGCAGGGCCTCGGCGTCGGACTGTGCGCCGGCCTGCTCTACGCGTTCGCCATCCGCCGGCTCGGCGCCCAGCGCAGCGCCACCGTCGGCAGCCTCAGCCCGGTCGCCGTCGTCCTGCTCGCCGTACCGCTGCTCGACGAGTCGCCGCCCCTCGCCGTGATCGTCGGCGTGCCCCTCATCACCGCCGGCGTCGTCCTCGCCAACCGCCAGCCCCGTTCCCGACCCCGACCCCGACCCGAGGTTCCCGCAGATGCTTGAGCTCCTCCCGCCGCCGCCGACCGACCCGCTGTGGGACCTGACCGAGGAGTTCGGCACCGACGTACGGCCCGAGCGGCTGAACCTCGTCCTCGGCGTCTACCGCGACGACACCGGGCGCACGCCCGTCATGGCCGCCGTACGCGAGGCCGAGATACGCCTCGCGCACCGCTCGGACTCCAAGGAGTACCGGGGCCTGTCCGGCAACCTCGCCTTCAACGAGGCCATGCTCGGGCTGGTGCTGGGCACCGCGGGCCCGTCCGACCGGGCCGCCGCCGTCCAGACCGTCGCGGGCACCGGAGCCCTGCGCCTGCTGGCCGACCTGGTCTGCCGGACCCGCCCCGGCTGCACCGTGTGGATCAGCGACCCCGCGTACGTCAACCACCGGCCCATCCTGGAGGCCGCCGGGCTGAAGGTGCGCACGTACGGCCGGCGCGACGCCGAGCGGGGCTTCGACACGGCCGCCATGCTGGCGGACCTGAGCGGGGCCGCACGGCACGACGTCGTACTGCTCCAGGGGTCCTGCCACAACCCCACGGGCGTCGACCCCTCGCGCGAGGACTGGGAGGCGCTCGCCGCGATGGCGGCCCGCGACGGCTGGGTGCCGTTCGTCGACCTCGCCTACCACGGCCTCGGGGACGGCCTGGAGGCCGACCTGTGGCCCACGCGGATGCTCGCGGAGCGCGTGCCGGAGATGCTCGTCGCCGTCAGCTGCTCGAAGAATTTCGGCCTCTACAGCGACCGCACCGGCTGCGCCATCGTCCTCGGCGCCTCCCGGGCGGCGGTGCGGCACGCCGAGACGGCCCTGCAGAACGTCGCCCGGACGCTGTACTCGATGCCGCCCGAGCACGGCGCCGCCCTGGTGACGACGATCCTCGGCGACGAGGGGCTGCGGGCCGCGTGGCGCGCGGAGCTGGAGGACATGCGCGGCCGGATCGGCGCCAACCGCTCCGACCTGTGCGCGCAGCTGGACTCGCTGGGGTGGACCGGGCAGGCGCGGGCGCTGGCCCGGCAGAAGGGCATGTTCTCGATGCTGCCGTTCACCCCGCAGCAGATGCTGCGGCTGCGACGGGAGTTCGCGGTCTACGGCACGACCGGCGGGCGGATCAACATCGCCGGTCTCGCGGGCCACCAGGTGCCCCGCCTCGCGCACGCCATCGGGGCGGTCCTCGGCGGGGAGTGATCCGGGGAGTGATCCGCGGGGGCGTGGCCCCGGCGGGAGGGGCGCGGCCCGGGGCCGGCCGCGCCGTCGTCCCGTGAGCCCGTCGTCCCGTGAGCCCGTCGTCCCGTGAGCCCGTCGTCCCGTGAGACGCTTCCGGCGCCCTGGACCCGGCCGGTACAGGTCAAGGGCGCCGGAACAGGCCGGAATTCGCCCTAGCCGTCCTCCGGGCGTGATGATCGAATCGTTCTCGTGCCGTACGCCGGGTGCCGTACGCCGTGCCCGGCCGGCTCCGCACGGCCCGTGAGGCGTGGGCGGGTCGAGGCGACTGCCCGGGTTCGCCGGAGGACATGAGGATGAAGTTACCCGGCTCCGCGTCACCGAACGCGGAGGCCAGACGGCTGCGGCGCCGTCTCAAGGAGGTCCGCCGCCGGTGCGAGGCGCTGCTCGACGAGTGGGGCATGGAGCACGGGTGCGGCATCGACGAACTCCACCGCTACCTCAGCGAGCGCCGCCGGCGCCCCATCCACCTGATGCCGGCCGCCTTCCCGGAACGCCATCTGTTCGGGGTCTGGCTGGACATGGAGGAGTGCGACGTCGTCGTCTTCGAGACGTCGGCCTCGGCCTCGCACAAGGAGCACATCATCGCCCACGAGCTGGCCCACATCGCCTTCGCGCACCGGGGTTCCGTGCGGCTGGAGCGCACCGGGCCGGGAGGGACGCTCCCGGAGCTCGACCCGGCGGCCGCCCGCAGCATCCTCATGCGCTCCCGCTACAGCGACGAGGAGGAGCAGGAGGCCGAGACGCTCGCCTCGCTGATCCTGGCCCGGGCCGCGAAGCGCTGGACCGAACCCGCCTGGGGCGTACCGGCGGAGGCCGCCGACGTCGTCGCCCGGATCGAGCACGGCCTCGGCCGCGCGGAGCAGGAGCAGGACCGGGCATGACCGCGATCTACACGGCCCTGGCGTGGATCTGCGCCTTCGTCGGCCTCGCCGCCTTCGCGTACCGGCTCCCGGACCTGGTCCGCCGCAGGCACGACGTCGCGCTGTGGGCGCTGTGCACGTACTTCCTCTGCTCCGGCATCAGCTTCCTGGTCGACCTGGACCTGCTCCGGCTGCACATCTCCGCCTTCTTCGGGCTGCCGAACATCACTTCCCTGATCACCCAGGTCGCGGTGGTCGTGCTCACCGCGGCGCAGCAGGTCGTGCTCGTGTACTGGTCGTCCCCGCCCGCCGAGGCCCCCGGCATGGCGCGCCGCCGCGTGGCCTTCTTCGGCGCCGCGCTCTGCGTGCTCGTGGCGGCCTCGCTCGCCGTCGGGCCCGCGACGAAGTCCGAGACGGCGACGTCGACGATCCTGCTCAGCATCCAGGACGGGCGCTACGCGCTGTACATGTCCTTCTACCTGCTGATCTGCGCGGTGGGGCAGTTCGAGACGGTCCGGCTCTCCCTGCGTTTCACCCGGGTGGCCAACCGCCAGTGGCTCGCGTTCGGCATGCGTACCGTGACCGTCGGCGCGAGCATGATCCTGGTCTACTGCGTCACGCGCGGCATCCAGATCGCCGGCACCCGGCTGCACTTCGACGCGGCCGCCCTGGACCCCGTGCAGTGGACCTGCGGCAGCGTCGGCGCCCTGCTCCAGATCGTCGGGTGGACCATCCCGGCCTGGGGCATCCGGATCACCCGCGCCCGCGGCTGGATCGACAGCTACCGCTCCTACCTGCGGCTGCGGCCGCTGTGGTACGCCCTGCACCGGGCCTCGCCGGACATCGCGCTCGACCCGCCGCGCTCGTGGCCGCGGGACCTGCTGCCCACCCGCGATCCGCACTACCGGCTCTACCGGCGCGTCATCGAGATCCGCGACGGGCAGCTGATGCTGCGCAGTTGCCTCTCCCTCGACGACTTCGTCCGCGAGGCCCGCTCGCTGGACCTGCCCGAGGACCCCGCCTCGCCGCTGGGCGAAGCCCTCCAGGTACGGGCGGCGTTGAGCCGTCGGCCGGAGGCCGAGGCGGACGAGGCGGGCGGGGCGGACGGCGCCGCGGCCGACGGGGACGGCCTGCCCGCGCGGCCGGAGTACGAGGACTTCCGCGAGGAGGTGGCCTGGCTGACCGAGGTGGCCGCCTCCTTCACCGCCCTGGACGGCAAGGTCCGGCGGCGGGCGGCGACGAGAATCGCGACATGATGCCCGCCCCGTCCTCGCCGTCCTTACCGCCCCCGACCCCGCTGTCGGTCCTGCCGGCCCCGACCCCGCTGTCGGTCGTCCGCGCCGCCGTCGGCCGCCTCCTGGCACTCGACGCCGGCCGGGGCGCGACCGCCGCCGTGCCCGTGGCGCGGGAGGCCGTACGCCGCATCCCGGAGCTCCGCGCCGATCCTGCGGGTCTGTACGGCCGGACCGGCGGCGCGGGCCGCGACCGGATGGCGGAACTGGCCGCACTGGCCGAGCTGGCCGAACTGTGCGAGGTCATCGGCTGGATCCTCTTCGACGCCGGCCGCTACCGCGCGGCCCAGCGGATGAACGTCCGCGCGCTGGCCCTGGCGGAGCTCTGCGGCGACCGCTGGACCGCCCGGCTGGTGCGGCTGAACCACAGCATGCTCCAGGCCCGTACCGGACGGCCCCGCGCCGCGATGGCGACTGCGGCGCACGTGGCGGGACCGCGCCCGCTGCCCGCCCGGGTCGACAGCCTCGTCCTGGTACGCCAGGCACACGCGGCGGCCGCACTCGGCGGCCGTACGGAGGCCCAGCGGCTGATCTCCCGCGCCCGGAGCCGGTTCCTGGACGGCGTCTCGCGCCACGACCCGCACTGGGCCTGGTGGATCGACCAGGCCGAGCTGACCGGCCACGAGGGCTGGGTCATGGCCGGTCTGGGGCGCTGGAACCGGGCCGTGCCGCTGTTGCACGAGGCGGCCACCGCCCCCGGCCCCTCCTACCGGCACCTGTTCACCGCGGAGCTCCTCGCGGCGCTCGCCGGAGCGGGGGCGTGGACCGAGACGGCGGACCTCGCCGCCGATATCGCCCCGCGCGCGGCCGGCATCGGGTCCGTGCGGACCACCGAGAGGCTGAGCGCGACGGCCGCCGATCTGCTGCGGCGGCCACGCGTGCCGCGCCGCGCCCGGGACGCCGCGGTCCACCTGCTGGAGTCGCTGCCGCCAACGGCGCGGGCCCGTCGCGGGCCGCCCGGCGCGGGTCCGCCACGGCCTGCCCCATGCGAACGTCCGCTGATGTCTCCTATACACATCCGACGCTGCCGACGCCCTTCCGCCTGTCGATGTGCGCTGTCGTCACGCTCAGCATAAACAAGCTCATAAACTAAGAACTCTCTATAGTTCTGGAGCCAGGGACGTCTTGTGTCGTCGGTAGAAGACAGCAATCCGG
>NZ_WTFF01000407.1 GCF_019400985.1 Streptomyces bambusae | reverse complement strand
GGGCCGCTGTGCGGACCCGGGCCCCGGCTTCGGCGGCGCCGCGCAGCAGGCCGCGGCGGTCGGCGCGCGCGAGCTCCTCCGGTGCGTCGAGCAACGACTCGTCGAGCATGGCGGCCTCCGTCGTCTTCGCGTGCGGGTGCGGTCCGGGTCCTGCCGTACGTTCTCAGGCGGGGCGGCGGGCCTCGTCCACGAGGAGGACGGGGATGCCGTCCCGGACGGGGTAGGCCAGGCCGCAGTCGGAACCGGTGCAGACCAGCTCCGGGGCCGCCTCGTCACCCGAGCGGTCCTCCAGGGCCGAGTGGCAGGCGGGGCAGGCGAGGATCTCCAGAAGGCCGGCTTCGAGCGGCATGGGGACGTCCCTTCGAAACGTGCGGTGATCGGTTGGGCCAGGTCAGCGTACCGCCGGGGCGCGGCTCGCGCGGCCCGGCGGCGGGAGGGGTGGTACCGGCGGCGGGACGGGTGGTCCGGCGGCGGGACGGGTGGTCCGGCGGCGGGACGGGTGGTCCGGCGGGTCGGGGGCGCGGTGGGCGGCCGCTGCGCGGGGCCTTTCCCCACCCCGCCCCTTCCCGAAACCGGGGCTCCGCCCCGGACCCCGCTCCGTGCGCTCCGCGCCCGGTGCGCTCAAACGCCGCGCGGGCTGGATAGTGCGCCCTGGGCTGGAATACGGCCTGCGCGGCAAAGCCGGCCGCAGAGCCGTATCCAGCCCCGCCGGCGGCGTTACGCGCGGACCAGCGCGAGGACCTCGTCGCGGACCTTGGCCAGGGTCGCGGCGTCGCGGGCCTCGACGTTCAGCCGGAGCAGCGGCTCGGTGTTGGAGGGGCGCAGGTTGAACCACCAGTCGGCGGTGGCGACCGTCAGGCCGTCCAGCTCGTCGAAGGTGACGCCCTCCTGGCCCTGGTACGCGGCGCGGACGGCGGCGGTGCGGGCGGCCTGGTCGGCGACGGTGGAGTTGATCTCGCCGGAGCCGACGTAGCGGTCGTAGGAGGAGACCAGGGCGGAGAGGGTGCCCTCCTGGCCGCCGAGGGCGGCGAGGACGTGGAGCGCGGCGAGCATGCCGGTGTCCGCGTTCCAGAAGTCCTTGAAGTAGTAGTGCGCGGAGTGCTCGCCGCCGAAGATGGCGCCGGTGCCGGCCATCTCCTGCTTGATGAAGGAGTGGCCGACGCGGGTGCGGACCGGGGTGCCGCCGTTCTCCCTGACGACCTCCGGGACGGACCAGGAGGTGATCAGGTTGTGGATGACGGTGCCGGTGCCGCCGTTGCGGGCCAGCTCGCGGGCGGCGACCAGGGCGGTGATGGCGGAGGGGGAGACGCCCTCGCCGCGCTCGTCGACGACGAAGCAGCGGTCGGCGTCGCCGTCGAAGGCGAGGCCGAGGTCGGCGCCTTCGGCCTTCACGCGGGCCTGGAGGTCGACGATGTTCTTCGGGTCGAGGGGGTTGGCCTCGTGGTTGGGGAAGGTGCCGTCCAGCTCGAAGTACATCGGGACGAGCTCCAGCGGCAGGCCCTCGAAGACCGTGGGGACGGTGTGGCCGCCCATGCCGTTGCCCGCGTCCACGACCACCTTGAGCGGGCGGATCGAGGTCAGGTCGACCAGCGTGCGCAGGTGCTGCGCGTAGCCGGCGAGGGTGTCCTGCTCGGTGACGGTGCCGGGGGTGGCGGCGGGGGCCGGGGCGCCCTCCTCGGACCACCGCTCGACCAGCTCGCGGATCTGGGAGAGGCCGGTGTCCTGGCCGACCGGGGCGGCGCCGGCGCGGCACAGCTTGATGCCGTTGTACTGGGCCGGGTTGTGCGAGGCGGTGAACATGGCGCCGGGCAGGTCCATCGAGCCCGAGGCGTAGTACAGCTGGTCGGTGGAGCAGAGCCCGATCAGCGTGACGTCCACGCCGCGGGCGGCGGCGCCGCGGGCGAAGGCGCCGGACAGGCCGGGCGACGAGGGGCGCATGTCGTGCCCGACGACGATCGCGTCGGCGCCCGTGACCTCGACGAACGCGGCTCCGAACAGTTCGGCGAGGCGCTCGTCCCACTCGTCCGGGACGACGCCACGTACGTCGTACGCCTTGACGATGTTCGAAAGATCAGCGGCCACTGCCTGCCCTCCTGAGGTTCTGTGCGGTGGAGCAAACCTACCCTGAGCGGCGAGCGGGTCTTCCGATGATCCGGATGTCAGGATTCCGGCGAACGCAGGACGCGCAGGTGGCCGCGGCGCGTCTCGCCGGTGGCGGAGCCGCCGCCCCTGCCGGATCCGGAGCCGGAACCGGACCCGCCGGCCTCGGCCGCACGGTCGTGCGGACGGGCCGCTTCCCGGACAGCATTGGCCAAGGCTTCGAGGTCGTCACCGCTCGGCCGGGACGGCGCAGAACCGTCGGACAGGCGTACGACTTCCCAGCCGCGGGGCGCGGTCAGGCGCTCGCTGTGCTCGGCGCACAGGTCGTAGCAGTGGGGTTCGGCGTAGGTGGCGAGCGGGCCGAGGACTGCGGTCGAATCGGCGTAGACGTACGTCAGTGTTGCGACGGCAGGGCGGCCGCACGCGGTGCGCGAACAGCGACGTACAAGGCTCACGACGTTGGACGGTACCGCACTCTTGACCGGGCCGCGACGACTCTCCCCCGGCTCACTCCCCCGTGTCGTGGCCTGATCACGACCGTACGGGGCTTGGTGGGGGCGGGGTGGCGGGGGCGCGGCGCGGGGCGCGGCGGGTGGGTGCGGTGTCGGAAGCGGTCACGAGGTGGTACGGAATGCGACAATCTGCGTGGTTCGGGCTGTCACTGACAGATCGGGAAAGATCACCGGGGTCACCGGGGGTCACCGCGGCGGTCGGGCCCCCGGGCCCGGCGGCATCCGGTCACGTCCTCGTCCCTGTGCGGCAGGACGGAGCTACCCTGCGTGAGTGATGGACACCCCGTTGACCCCCGTCCCCGGCGAGCGCCCCCAGGAGCCGCGTGTGCCGCGCACGCGGCGCCGCGACCGGCACGGCCGCGGGATGCGCGGTCCCGTCGCTCCCCCGCAGGTGCCGCTGTCGGCGAGCCGCGCGGAGCTCTTCGGCGATCTCGTGCAGGACTCGGTGGAGCGGCTGGAGCGGCGGTGGCCGCAGCTGGCCGAGGTGGAGTTCGTGGTCGCGGAGGTGCCGGGGCCGCCCGGCGGGGCGGATGCCTCGTGGAGCGACGAGGCGGTGCCGCTGGGGGGCGTGGTCACGGGGCAGCCGGGGCGGCCGCCGCGGATCCTGGTGTACCGGCGGCCGGTGGAGATCCGGACGAAGAGTCGGGACGAGCGGGCGTTGCTCGTCCACGAGATCGTGGTGGAGCAGGTGGCAGAGCTGCTTGGGCTTGCGCCTGAGACGGTGGATCCGCGGTACGGGGAGGACTAGGCCCGGCGATGTCTGCGTGGGCCCGTTCGGGCTGGGCCTGTCGCGCAGTTCCCCGCGCCCCTGGGGGTCCACCCTGTCTCTCGGCTTTCCGTCGGGGTGGGTTGCTCGCGCAGTTCCCCGCGCCCCTGACCGGGGCGATCTCCCTGTCTCTCGGCTTTCCGTCGGGGTGGGTTGCTCGCGCAGTTCCTCGCGCCCCTGACGGGGGCCGACTTGTTCTCTCGGGTTTCCGTTGTGCGCCCCTGGCGGGGGTCAGGGGGTGAGGACTGAGAGGTCTTGGTGGGCTTTTGGGACTTCTACCGTGCTCTGGTCGTCCGTCAGGGGTTGGATCGTGAACATGGCGATGCCCTCGTGCGGGAGGGACAGGGTGCGGGAGGCGTGGACGGGGCCGCCCGAGAGGGTTTCCACCGTCAGGGCGTACGAGCCCTTTGCGCCGGGCCCGGGGGCCGGCGGCGGGGAGAGCGCCAGTGTGGTGCCCGCCTTGACCGTGAACTCCTGGGCGGCCGGTTCGCCGCCCTGGGTGGCCGGGGACGCGGTGACCTTCACCTTCGCGTCCTGGCCGGCCGCCGCCGTCAGCGAGAGCACCGTGGAGTTCTGGTCGGTGCGGTTGTCCGCGACCGTCGCCCGCGCGCCCACCGGCGCGGCCGCCGGGACGAAGCCGAGCTCCTGCTTGGCGCCCGTACCGCGGACCACCCGCAGGGCCGCGACCACGCCCACCGCCTTGCGGCCGTCCACCGGGGTCAGCACCAGCGAGCCCGGCTCCCCCCGGGTGACCTCGCCGAGGTCCGCGACGGCCGTCATGCCGGCCTTGACGTGCAGCTGCTCGTTCCCGGCGGGGCTGATGGAGCCGCCCGGCCCGGCCAGCCGCAGGCGCAGGTCCGCGTCGTCGCGGCCGGGCGCGTGGGCGACCAGCCGCACGGACGTGGCGTCCGCCGGGATGCCGGGCAGCACCAGCGAGCCCGCCGGGTCGACCGAGGCGGGCAGCCAGTCGGCGCCCACCCCGTCCTCCAGTACCTGCACGGAGGCGCCGACCCGTCCCGAACGGGTCGTCACATGCGCGGTGAGGTCGGGCAGCTGGCCGGGTACCAGGGTGGACAGCAGCACGGCGACGGAGGACTTGGGCGCGACCTTGATGTTCTCGCCGCCGCCCTGCTGGGAGTTGACCGCCCCGTCCGGCCCGAACAGCTTGATGTCCACCACGGCCGGGGCGTCGTCGGCGTTGGTCAGGTGGACGTAGTCCTGGCGGCCCTTGCCGGTGCTCACCGCCGGGAACCAGAAGTCGGTGCCGGGCGGGGTGCAGGCCACGCCGAGCAGGCCGCGCGCCTGGACCGCCGCGACCTTGGTGGTCTGCTGCACGGTCCAGCCGGGGGCCAGGGCGCCGTCGGCCGTGCCGGTCAGCGCCGGGGCCTCCGCGCCCGAGGCGGTGGTCCCGGCGGGCTTGCCGGGCTCCTTCAGCTCCAGCAGCGGCTTGGCCTCCTTGGTCGCTCCGACCAGCCGGGCCCCGCCCCGGCCCGGTCCGGAGCCGCCCTGGGCGCCGGAAGCGCCGGGAGCGCCGGGGGTGATCGCGGTGTACGTGGTCTCGGCGATGTCCGAGGAGGACGGCGCCGGGCAGGTCAGCGTGGACCGCTCCACGGGCAGCCGGGCGGCCGCGCCGCGGCTGCCGTCGGAGGCTCCGGCGCCGGCCGGTGCGGTCAGGGCGGCGACGCCGGTGACGGCGGCGAGCGCGGCGGCCACGGCAGCGAGGGTCAGGGGGGCGCGCTTCACTGCTGTGGGCTCCCGTCCGGGTGCTGGGGGTCGTAGGAGACCGGGCGCCCGTAGGCGTCGTAGTGCTGGTCGTACGGGTGCTGGGCGTCGGGGTGCTGGGCGTAGCCGTACGGCTGCTGGTCGTAGGCGTAGCCGTCCTGGTGGTGCGGGTCGTACGCCGGCGGGTACGGCTGCGGGCCGCCGTAGGTCCGGCCCTGGTCGTCGTAGCCCTGGTCGTAGCCCTGGTAGGCGTACGTCTCCTCGCCGTACACGGGCTGGGCGGGGATCTCCGCGTACGGATCGGCCTGCTCGGGCGCCGCCGGAGTCGCTCCGTCGGCCGGGCCCGTGGCCCCTGCCGCGCGCAGCCGGCGGGCGCGGCGGCCCTCGCCGGCCTCGCCGGGGC
>NZ_WTFF01000406.1 GCF_019400985.1 Streptomyces bambusae | reverse complement strand
TACATTTTTGTTTTTTACAAGAAAAGGCCGACATACGACACCGGCCTGGTCTCGTGGGGCGAGAGATGTGTAAAAAGAGACGGGCCTCCCCGCCGGGGCCCCCCCCCCCAACCCCCGCCCCCCCCCCACCCCGCCAAACCCCCCCCCCCCCCCCACCCCCGCCCCACCCGCCAGCCAAGCCCGACGCCCCGCCCCCTACCCACCCCCCACCCCCGCCCCGGAGCCGGGTGTCGCGCCAGCCCGGTAACCTTGGTCGGGGGCGCTTTGCCGCGCCCGGAAATCGCACAGGACATCGCACGAACCGCACGACCTACCAGGAAGGTGCCCGCCCGTGGAAACCGCCGCTCCGTCCGCCGTGATCGTCGCCATCGACGGTCCCTCCGGCACGGGCAAGTCCAGCACCTCCAAGGCCGTTGCCGCCAAGCTCGGGCTGCGCTACCTGGACACCGGTGCCCAGTACCGGGCCATCACCTGGTGGATGATCACCAACGGCATCGACACCGACGACCCGCACGCCATCGCGGTGGCCGCCGGCAAGCCCGTCATCGAGTCCGGTACGGACCCCGCCGCGCCCACGATCACGGTCGACGGCCTCGACGCCGCCGGCCCGATCCGGACCCAGGAGGTCACCTCCAAGGTCAGCGCCGTCAGCGCCGTGCCCGAGGTACGGGCCCTGATCACCGAGCTCCAGCGGAGCATCGCCGCGCAGGCCGAGGGCGGGATCGTCGTCGAGGGCCGCGACATCGGCACCACCGTGCTGCCCGACGCCGACCTGAAGATCTTCCTGACCGCGTCCCCCGAGGCCCGCGCCGCCCGCCGCAACGGCGAGCTGAAGGGCAAGGAGGCCACGGACCTCGCGGCCACCCAGGCAGCCCTGATCAAGCGGGACGCGGCCGACTCCGGCCGCAAGACCTCCCCGCTGGCCAAGGCCGGCGACGCCGTCGAGGTGGACACCACCGAGCTCACCCTCGACCAGGTCATCGAGTGCGTCGTGACCCTCGTGGAGGAGAAGCGGGCGGCCGCCGAGTGAGTACGACGCCCTCCCCCAGGGGTGCGGCGGTCGGGCGGCGGATCGGCATCGGGCTCATGTACGGGCTGTGGAAGCCCCGCGTACTCGGCGCCTGGAAGGTGCCGGCCACCGGACCGGCCATCCTGGCGGTCAACCACGCGCACAACATCGACGGCCCGATGCTGATGGGCACGGCGCCCCGCCCGGTGCACTTCCTGATCAAGAAAGAGGCCTTCGTCGGCCCGCTCGGCTCCTTCCTGGAGGGCATCGGGCAGCTGAAGGTCGACCGTTCCGGCACCGACCGGAACGCCGTCACGAGCGCGCTCGGCGTGCTGGAGCACGGCGGCGTCCTCGGGATCTTCCCCGAGGGCACCCGGGGCGAGGGCGACTTCGCCTCGCTGCGCGCCGGGCTCGCGTACTTCGCCGTACGCTCCGGCGCCCCGATCGTGCCGGTGGCGGTGCTGGGAAGCACCGACCGCCGCGGCCGGCTGGTCAAGGGGCTGCCCCCGCTGAAGAGCCGGGTGGACATCGTCTTCGGTGATCCCTTCCAGGCCGGCGACGGCTCGGGGCGGCGCACCCGCGCGGCGCTCGACGCCGCCACCGTGCGCATCCAGGAGCACCTGACGGCACACCTGGCCGACGCCAGGCGCCTGACCGGCCGCGAGCTGCGAGACTTGAGTCAGACGTGACCGGGTAGGGCCGGTCGGTGAGGCCGACTGGCAGGGCCGACCGGCAGGGCCGGCAGGGCCGGCAGGCCCGGCAGAACCACAGAAACAACAGAACAGCAGACCCAGTAGTGGGCCCGCGAGCGGGTGCCACCGACCACCACGAACGACGAGGAACGGACTTCATGAACGACCAGCACGACCACGGAGCGCTTGGCGACGCCGAGTACGCGGAGTTCATGGAGCTCGCCGCGGAAGAGGGCTTCGACCTCGACGACGTCGAAGGTGCCATCGAAGAGGCGGGTGCGGGCCCGCTGCCCGTCCTCGCCGTCGTCGGCCGGCCCAACGTCGGCAAGTCGACCCTGGTGAACCGGATCATCGGCCGCCGCGAGGCCGTGGTCGAGGACAAGCCGGGTGTCACCCGCGACCGTGTCACCTACGAGGCCGAGTGGGCGGGCCGCCGCTTCAAGGTCGTCGACACCGGCGGCTGGGAGCAGGACGTCCTCGGCATCGACGCCTCCGTCGCCGCCCAGGCCGAGTACGCCATCGAGACCGCCGACGCGGTGGTCTTCGTCGTGGACGCCAAGGTCGGCGCCACCGACACCGACGAGGCCGTCGTCAAGCTGCTGCGCCGCGCCGGCAAGCCGGTCGTGCTGTGCGCCAACAAGGTCGACGGCCAGTCCGGCGAGGCCGACGCCGCCTACCTGTGGTCGCTGGGCCTGGGCGAGCCGATGCCGGTCTCGGCCCTGCACGGCCGCGGTACGGGCGACATGCTCGACGCCGTCCTGAGCGTGCTGCCCGAGGCGCCCGCCCAGACCTTCGGCGGAGCCCCGCTCGGCGGGCCGCGCCGCATCGCGCTCATCGGCCGCCCGAACGTCGGCAAGTCCTCGCTGCTCAACAAGGTGGCCCGCGAGGAGCGCGTGGTCGTCAACGAGCTGGCCGGCACCACCCGCGACCCGGTCGACGAGCTGATCGAGCTCGGCGGCGTCACCTGGAAGTTCGTGGACACCGCCGGTATCCGCAAGCGCGTCCACCTCCAGCAGGGCGCCGACTACTACGCCTCCCTCCGCACGGCCGCGGCCGTCGAGAAGGCCGAGGTGGCGGTCGTCCTGATCGACGCGAGCGAGTCGATCAGCGTCCAGGACCAGCGCATCATCACCATGGCCGTCGAGGCGGGCCGCGCGATGGTGATCGCGTACAACAAGTGGGACACGCTGGACGAGGAGCGCCGCTACTACCTCGAGCGCGAGATCGAGACCGAGATGCAGCAGGTCTCGTGGGCGCCCCGGGTGAACGTCTCCGCGCTCACCGGCCGCCACATGGAGAAGCTGGTCCCGGCGATCGAGACGGCGCTGGCCGGCTGGGAGACGCGCGTCCCGACGGGCCGCCTGAACGCCTTCCTCGGTGAGATCGTCGCCGCCCACCCGCACCCGATCCGCGGCGGAAAGCAGCCGCGCATCCTCTTCGGCACGCAGGCCGGCACCAAGCCGCCGCGGTTCGTGCTCTTCGCCTCCGGCTTCCTGGAGCACGGCTACCGGCGCTTCGTGGAGCGCCGCCTGCGCGAGGAGTTCGGTTTCGAGGGCACCCCGATCCACATCTCGGTCCGGGTGCGGGAGAAGCGCGGCAACAAGACCGCGAAGAAGAAGTAGCAAAAGCGGCGGGAATCGGCGGAATCGGCGGAAGCCGAAACCGCGGAGCCGAAACCGCGGAGCCGAAACCGCGGAAGCAGAAGCAGCGGAAGCAGAAGCCGGGGTTGCTCAGTAGCCCCGGCGCGGAGCGGGCGGCAGGGCCGCCGGGATGTGGTGCATCCCGGTCTGGTGCTGCCGCCCGCTCGCGTACATGCCGGTGGTGGTGGCGCCGAGGCCGGTTCCGGTGCCGGTGCTCGCGGTGGCCGCCGCGTACAAGGGCTGGGGCTGGGGCTGGGGCGTCGGGTACGCCGTCTGCCAGGGGTCGGTCTGCCACGCGGAACCGTTCCAGCCGCTCACGCTGCTGCCGGTGGCGTAGCTGGAGCCGGTAGCGAGGGCCGTGCCGGTGCTGGAGAAGCCGGTCCCGACGCTGGAGAAGCCGGTTCCGGAACCCGAGCCGTACGTGCCGAAGCTCGGGAAGCCGAGGTCCTCCTCTCCCGACCGGTCGCCCGGCAGGGCCCGGAACGAGCGCAGGTACTCGGAGTAGAGCGCGTCGTAGATCGGGGTGGGGCTGAGGAAGGACGGGGCGCGGGAGGAGTCGTGTGGATGCACGTAACAGCCAACGACACCGGCGCCCTCCGGATGCGGGGGCGGACGGAAATACGACGGCCGTAAGAACGCGGAGCGCCGGGCCCGAAGGGGCGACCGCCGGACCGGAAAGGCACGGACCGCCCGGACCAGTAGGGCACGGATCGCCCGGCCCAGAAAGGCACGGATCGCCCGGACCGGAAAGGCACGGACCGCCCGGCCCGGAAAACGCGGATCGCCGGTGGGGGCGCCGCCGCGCGGATCACGCGCGGGGCGCCTCCACCGGCGCACACCGCCGTCCGGCCCGTGTCGGGCCGGACGGCGGAATCCCGGGGGTGAGCACGTACGAAGGGGCGAGCACGTACGAAGGCACGTACGACGGGACGGCCGAGCAGGCACGTCCCCGTACGACCCCGTACGAACGACGAACAACGGATGCCGGACCACTCACCCCGGCCCCGTACGGACGGACGTACGTACGGACGGACGGACGGACGTACGGACAGGCTGAGCCCCGACCAGCCCAGCCCCGCCCAGCCCCGGTCAGATCGGATCAGATCAGGTGCCGGCCAGCGGCATCGAGGCCGCCACGAGCTTGCCGGAAGCCGCAGCCTTGTCCAGCGCGTCGCGCAGCAGGTCCTCGCGGGGCTGCTGGCCGATCGAGCCGACAGGCGCGGCGTAGACCAGTACCCGCTTGGTCTTGTTGACCTCGGTCCGCCAGCCCTCCGTGACCGACAGCGCCTGGTGGGCCTGCCACCAGGCGACCTGGCCGCTGCCGTCGGCGCCGGGCTGGAGCACGGCGTGCAGCTGGCCGCCGGCCAGCAGGACCGACCAGCCCGCCAGCGGCGAGGGCACCTCGGCGGTGTCGGTGACGGGGATGAAGCCCTGCTCGATCAGCAGCGGCAGGAAGTCGTCGCCGGGGCCGGTGGTGCCGGGGCGGGCGATCGGCGCGGTCGGCTCGACCACCAGGGCTGGGTACAGGGTGCCGTCGAGCAGTACGAGACCACTGGTGATGCCCAGTACGGCCTGGCCGCCCGGCTCGGAACGCGGGACGTCCGCGGCGGCCGGGGAGGGCGCGGCATGACCGGCGACGGAGGTCTCGCCGGTGATGCTGGCGACGGCGCCCTGGAGCTGCTCCTCGGAGACCGTCACGACCTGGGAGGGGATGCAGCCGGCGTGGGCGAAGGCGAGGACGGCGGTCTCCTCGCCGACGAACAGCACCGTGCTGGTGCGTTCACGCTCGGAGTCTCCCGGCGTGCGGCAGGAGGTGCAGTCGTAACTGCCCGGCGCGGTCTCGCCGGCGAGCAGCAGGTCGGCTTCTTCGTCGCCGATCTCGGCGCGTACGTCATCACTGACGTCGAGCATGCGCGGCACGGGGTGACTCCTCGGACTAGGCGGAACGGCAGGGTGGGCGGCCGGCGGTTCCCGGCTCCCCGGGCTCAACGGGGGAGCGGTGGGCGGGGTCACGCCGAACGAGGGAACGGAATCGAACCGGGCCCCCGAAGGGGTGAACGGGTCGGAGAGTGCTTTCTCTTCGCATCAACTGCTGTCCGGTTCAGGTCAGTTGGTGTCGCTGATTGAGCGCTTGCGGTGAGGGCGTGAGGGCGGGCGCTCCGGCCGGCGGGCGGCCGACCGGGTGGGCCGCGGGCGGACGCCGCGCGGCGGGCCGGGAACGGCGGCGGGAGCCGCCTAGCGTGACCCGGTGCCCGATTTCCGGATCAGGCGCGCGGCCCTGTCG
>NZ_WTFF01000405.1 GCF_019400985.1 Streptomyces bambusae | reverse complement strand
CGACGAGACCCGTCGCCGCCCGTGGCTCGGCCCCGGCGCCCCGCTGAGGCCCGTCGCCCCCGCTCGGCCCCGGCGCCCCGCTGAGACCCGTCGCCGTCCCCCTCGCTCGGCCCCCCCGCCCCGCTGCGAGCCCCGGCCGCGCCCGTCAGGACCGCAGCCGCAACCCCCGCGGGGTGGCGTGGAAGCCTGCCGTCTCCAGGGCCTGGCCCAGGGGTGAGGTCAGGGCCGGGGTCGCGTTGATGCGCTCCACCGTCAGGGCGGGCAGGGTGCCCGCCCGGGACGCCTCGGCCAGTGCCGCCGTGGCCGCCTCCAGCCGGGGGTCGTCGGGCGGCGGCCAGGCCAGCAGGGTCTTGCCGCCGCGCTCCAGGTACAGCACCAGCTCGCCGTCGACCAGGACCACCAGCGAGCCGGCCTTGCGGCCCGGCTTGTGCGTGGCCCCCGCCGGGGGCTCCGGCCAGGGCAGTGCCGCCCCGTAGGCGTTGGCGGGATCGGCCGCCGCGAGGACCACCGCCGCGAGCGGGGGCGGCGTACGCTCGGCCGCGCGCAGCCGGTCCACCGCTCCGTCCATCGCGAACTGGGCGGCACCCAGCCCCTCGACCACATAGCCGCGGCGGGCCTGGCCGCTGTCCTCGAACGCGGACAGGACCCGGTAGACCGCGCTGAAGCCGCCCTCGACGCCCTCGGCCGCCACGGCCCCGCGGGTCACCACCCCGTGCCGGTCCAGCAGGGTGCGGGCCAGCGCGTGCGCGCGGTGCGTCGGGTCCGCGGCCTCGGCGGGCAGCAGCGACCAGCGGCCGGAGACGGTCGGCGGGCCCGGCCGGGAGACCGAGGCGCTCAGTGTGCCGTACCGGCCGCGCGGCACCGTACGTCTGGCCCGGTGGGCCGTGGACCCCGCGGTCCGGCCCGAGCCGAGCAGGGAGCGCAGCGGGGCGAGCGTGTCATTGGTCAGCCGGCCCGACCAGGCCAGGTCCCAGACCGCCTCCGACAGCTCCACGTCGGTGGCCTCCGGCCACCGCGACCGCACGGACTGGGCGATCTGCCGGAAGAACAGGCCGAAGCCGCCCGAGAGGCAGTCCAGCACCGCCTGGTGCAGCGGGCCGAGCTCCAGCGGGTGCGCGGGCGGCAGCAGCAGCGGGGCCGCGTCCGCGAGGTAGAGGGAGACCCAGCCGTCCTTGCCGGGCAGGGCACCGGCCCCCGCCCACACCACCTCGCCGGTGGTGGTCAGCTCGTCCAACAGGGCGGGGGAGTAGCCCGCGACCCGGGAGGGCAGGACCAGCCGCTCCAGCGCCGACGCCGGGACCGGGGCGCCCTGGAGCTGCTCGATCGCCCGGGCCAGCCCGTCGATACCGCGCAGCGCACCGCCCAGGTGCTGCCACTGGGGCAGGAACGTGGCCAGCGCGGTCGGCGGGACCGGCTCCACCTCCTGGCGCAGCGCGGCCAGCGAGCGGCGGCGCAGCCGGCGCAGGACCGCCGCGTCGCACCACTCCTGGCCGATGCCGGCCGGGTGGAACTCGCCCTGGACCAGCCGCCCGGCCGCCGCCAGCCGGTGCAGCGCCCCGTCCGTCACCGCCGCGCCCAGCCCGAAGTGGGCCGCTGCGGTGGCGGTGGTGAACGGCCCGTGCGTACGGGCGTACCGGGCGAGGAGGTCGCCCAGCGGGTCCTTGACCGGCTCGGTGAAGGCCTCCGGGACGCCGACCGGCAGGGCCGTGCCCAGTGCGTCCCGCAGCCGGCCGGCGTCCTCCACCGCAGCCCAGTGCTCCTCGCCGGCGATCCGGACCCGGATGGCGCGGCGGGCGGCGGCCAGCTCCGGGGCCCACGCCGGATCGGCCCCGCGCTCGGCCAGCTGAGCGTCCGTCAGCGGCCCGAGCAGCCGCAGCAGATCGGCCACGCCCTCCGGGTCCTTGCAGCGCCGGTCCTCGGTGAGCCACTGCAACTCCCGCTCCAGCTCCGCCAGGACCTCCGCGTCCAGCAGCTCGCGCAGCTCGGCCTGGCCCAGCAGCTCGGCCAGCAGCCGGGAGTCCAGCGACAGCGCGGCCGCCCGGCGCTCGGCCAGCGGCGAGTCCCCCTCGTAGAGGAACTGGGCGACGTACCCGAACAGCAGGGAGCGGGCGAAGGGGGAGGGCTCGGCGGTGGTCACCTCGACCAGCCGGACCCGGCGGGACTCGATGTCCCCCATCAGCTCGGTCAGGCCGGGCACGTCGAAGACGTCCTGGAGGCACTCGCGCACCGCTTCCAGCACGATCGGGAACGAGCCGAACTCCGAGGCCACCTGGAGCAGCTGGGCCGCCCGCTGCCGCTGCTGCCACAGCGGGGTGCGCTTGCCCGGACTGCGGCGCGGCAGCAGCAGGGCGCGCGCCGCGCACTCCCGGAACCGCGAGGCGAACAGCGCCGACCCGCCGACCTGTTCGGTGACGATCCGGTCGACCTCGCCCTTGTCGAAGGCGACGTCCGCCGCACCCAGGGGGGCCTGCTCGCTGTCGAACTCGAAGGCCGGCAGCCCCGACGGGTCGTGGTCCAGCAGGTCCATGCCCATCAGGTCCGCGTCGGGCAGCCGCAGCACGATCCCGTCGTCCGCGTGCATCACCTGGGCGTCCATGCCGTACCGCTCGGCGAGCCGCGCGCCGAGCGCCAGCGCCCACGGGGCGTGCACCTGGGCGCCGAACGGCGAGTGGACCACCACCCGCCAGTCGCCCAGCTCGTCGCGGAACCGCTCGACCACGATGGTCCGGTCGTCCGGCACGTGACCGCAGGCCTCGCGCTGCTCCGCCAGATAGCCGAGCACATTGTCCGCGGCCCACGCGTCGAGCCCGGCGGCCACCAGCCGCAGCCGCGCGTCCTCGTCGGACATCCCCCCGACCTCGCGCAGGAACGCCCCCACGGCACGCCCCAGTTCCAGCGGCCGGCCCAGCTGGTCGCCCTTCCAGAACGGCAGCCGGCCGGGCACGCCCGGCGCCGGGGTGACCAGGACCTGGTCCCGGGTGATGTCCTCGATCCGCCAGGAGGTGGTGCCCAGCGTGAACACGTCGCCGATGCGGGACTCGTAGACCATCTCCTCGTCGAGCTCGCCGACCCGCCCGCCCCCCTTCCTGCCCTTCTTCTCGTCGGACGCGGCGCCCGCGAGGAACACCCCGAACAGGCCGCGGTCCGGGATGGTGCCGCCGGAGGTGACCGCCAGCCGCTGGGCCCCCGGCCTGCCGGTGACGGTCCCCGCGACGCGGTCCCACACCACGCGCGGCCGCAGCTCCGCGAACGCGTCGGACGGATAGCGCCCGGCCAGCATGTCCAGCACCGCCGTGAACGCCGACTCGGGCAGTGCGGCGAACGGCGCGGCCCGGCGCACCAGGGCCAGCAGGTCGTCCAGCTGCCAGGTGTCCATGGCCGTCATCGCGACCAGCTGCTGCGCCAGCACGTCCAGCGGGTTCGACGGGATGCGCAGGGACTCGATGGACCCGCTGCGCATCCGCTCGGTGACCACCGCCGCCTGCACCAGGTCGCCGCGGTACTTGGGGAAGACCACGCCCGTGGAGACCGCGCCCACCTGGTGCCCGGCCCGGCCCACGCGCTGCAGGCCCGAGGCGACCGACGGCGGGGACTCCACCTGCACCACCAGGTCCACGGCGCCCATGTCGATGCCCAGCTCCAGGCTGGAGGTGGCGACCACGGCCGGCAGCCGGCCCGCCTTCAGGTCCTCCTCGACCAGTGCGCGCTGCTCCTTGGACACCGAGCCGTGGTGCGCCCGGGCCAGCAGCGGCGGAGCGCCCCGCGCGGCGCCGGACTGGGCCATGATCTCGGCGGGCGGCGGCGCCCCCTCCGCCAGCGCCTCGCCGGTGGCCCGCTCGTACGCGATCTCGTTGAGCCGGTTGCACAGCCGCTCCGCCAGCCGCCGTGAGTTGGCGAAGACGATCGTCGACCGGTGGGCCTGCACCAGGTCGGCGATCCGCTCCTCCACGTGCGGCCAGATCGACGGCTTGTCCCCGCCGTCCTGCCCCTCGCTCGCGGGCGAGCCGCCCAGCTCGCCCATGTCCTGCACGGGCACGACCACCGAGAGGTCGAACTCCTTGGCCGACGGGGGCTGCACGATCTCCACGCGGCCGCGCGGGGCGAGATAGCGGGCCACCTCCTCCACCGGCCGGACCGTCGCCGACAGCCCGATCCGGCGCGCCGGGCGCGGCAGCAGCTCGTCGAGGCGCTCCAGCGACAGCGCCAGGTGCGCCCCCCGCTTCGTGCCCGCCACCGCGTGCACCTCGTCGACGATCACCGTCTCGATCCCCGACAGCGCCTCCCGGGCGGCCGAGGTCAGCATCAGGAACAGCGACTCGGGCGTGGTGATCAGGATGTCCGGCGGCCGGGTGGCCAGCGCCCGCCGCTCGGCGGCCGGGGTGTCGCCGGACCGGATGCCGACCCGGATCTCCGGCTCGGGCAGCCCGAGCCGGACGGACTCCTGCCGGATCCCGGTGAGCGGGCTGCGCAGATTCCGCTCGACGTCCACCGCCAGGGCCTTCAGCGGGGACACGTACAGCACCCGGCAGCGCTTCCTCGCGTCGGCGGGCGGCGGGGCGGACGCCAGCCCGTCCAGCGCGGCCAGGAAGGCCGCGAGGGTCTTGCCGGAGCCGGTCGGTGCCACCACGAGCACGTCCGAGCCCTGTCCGATGGCCCGCCAGGCACCCTCCTGGGCGGTCGTGGGCGTGAGGAAGGCCCCCGTGAACCACGAGCGGGTCGCGGGGGAGAACGCATCGAGCGCGGAGCCGGCCATGCCCCCATCGTGCACCCCGCCACCGACAACGCCCCGGACCTGCGCAAACACCCGGATCCGCGGGAGCGCAGAATGGGGGGATGGGGAACGTCGAGCAGCCGGGCGCCGGGCGGGGAGCCGGCCCGGGCCGGTCCGGGCAGCGGCGCGACGAGCAGCGGCGCGACGGCCAGCGCCGCGACGAGCAGCGCCGCGACGGGCAGCGGCGTGACGGCGAGTGGGCCCGGCACTGGCGCCACGCCGAGCTGCCGGGCCTGGACCTGCTGCGCGCCCACTACGTACGCCACACGTTCCCGCGCCACGCCCACGACGGCTACGTCCTGGCGGCCGTCACCGGCGGCATCGAGGAGGTCGGCCTGCCCGGCGGGACCGAGCGGGCCGGCCCCGGCAGCGTCGTCCTGATCAACCCGGAGGTCCCGCACACCGCCCGGGCCGGCGCCCCGGAGGGCTGGGCGTACGCGACCCTCTACCCCGCCCGCGGCCTGGTCACCGACGTGGCCGCCGACATCACCACCGTCCGCGGCACCCCCGGCTTCGCCGAGACCACCGTCCTCGACCGGGAGGGCGCGCGCCTGATCAGCGAGGTGCACCGGGCGGCCGAGGCGGGCAACGCGCTGGCCGCCGACAGCCTGCTGCGCATCGCCGTGGCCCGGATGCTGCGCCGGCACGGCGGGGCGCTGCCGGCCCGTACGGTGCCCGGGGGGGGGGGGGGCGGTCTCTTTTATACACCCGGCGCGTCCCACGCACTTTCACGGGCTGGACGTGGTGGGGCGCCGTATGGTAATGAAAGTACTCATTTAGACACTACACAAGAGGTGGAAGCAATAGTCTGATCGAACAACACTAAAACACAATAAATGTGTCAAAATGTAAAGAGA
>NZ_WTFF01000404.1 GCF_019400985.1 Streptomyces bambusae | reverse complement strand
GCTCGCGCCCGTCCTGCTCGGGCCGAGTACCGCGGAGCGGCTGGCGGCGGCCGAGGAGCGGGCCGCCGACCTCGCCGTGCGCAACCGGCTGGCCCGCGAGCTGCACGACGCGGTGGGCCACGCCCTGAGCGCGGTCACCCTCCAGGCGGCCGCCGCCCGGCGGGTGCTGGAGAGCGATCCGGAGTTCGTCCGGGAGGCGCTGGCCGCCATCGAGGACACCACCCGGCGCACGGTGGGCGAGCTGGACACCGTGCTGGGGCTGCTGCGGGACGGGGACGCCGCCCGGCCCGACGCGGCGCCCGCGCCGACCCTCGGCGCGGACCTGGCCGGGCTGCTGGCCCGTACCCGGGCCGGCGGCACGGTGATCACCGAGCACCAGGACCCGGGTCCGGTCGGGAGCTGGGACGCGCTGCCGGCGATCGTCTCCCGGGAGGCGTACCGGATCGTCCAGGAGGGGCTGAGCAATGCGCTGCGGCACGGCGCCGGCGCACCCGTGGAACTGCACCTCGCGGTGCGGCAGAAGGAGGACCTGCGTGAACTGGAGATCGTCATGACCAACCCCTGGGCCGGGGACGCCACCGCACCCGAGCGCACCACCGGCGGCCGCGGGCTGCGCGGCGCCGCCGAGCGGGCCGCACTGCTCGGCGGCAGCGTGGAGGCGGGCGCCACCCGGGCGGACGCTGGCATACCTGGAGCCCGTACGTCGGGCGTCTGCATGTCAGGCGCCGACGTGTCAGGCGTCCGCACGCCAGGTGCCGACCTGTCAGGCGCCCGGGCCTCAGGGGTCGGCACGGCGGGCGCCGGCGCGCTGGATCGCCGGACGCCAGGCGGCGAGCCATCAGGCCCCGGCGAACCGTCAGGCCCCGGCGGTATGCCAGGCCCCGGCGGCATGCCCGGCCCTGGCGGGGCCGGGCCCGGCGAAGTCCGGTGGCGGCTGCGGGCCGTGCTGCCGCTCGGGGGTGGTGCCCGGTGAGCCCCGGTGTACAGGAGCGCGCGCCGCTGCGCATCGTGCTCGCCGACGACGAGCGGATGGTCCGTACCGCCCTGCGGGTCATCCTCGACGCCGAGGAGGGGCTGGAGGTGGTCGGCGAGGCCGTCACCGGGGCCGAGGCCGTGTCCGTGGTCCGCGGCCTGGAACCCGACGTGGTGCTGATGGACGTGCGGATGCCCGAGATCGACGGTATCCGGGCCACCGAGCAGATCCTCGCGACCATGGAACGGCCGCCGCGGATCCTCGTGGTCACCACCTTCGACAACGACTCCTACGTGTACGACGCGCTGCGCGCCGGAGCCGCCGGCTTCCTGCTCAAGCGGGCCGACCCGGAGGAGCTGATCGGCGCGGTCCGGCTGGTCGCACGCGGCGACTGCCTGCTCTTCCCGGCCGCCGTCCGCCGCCTGGCCACCTCACACCGGGCCGGCGCCCCGGCCGCGGCGCCCTGGGTGGCCAGGCTGACCGAGCGGGAGGCCGAGGTGCTGGCCCTGATGGCCACGGGCCTGTCCAACCAGGAGATCGGCGAGCGGCTCGGCGTCGGGGCGCAGACCGTCAAGACCCATGTCGCCGGAGTGCTCGCCAAGACCGGCTCGCGGGACCGCACCCAGGCGGTCATCGCCGCCTACGAGGGAGGCTTCCTCATGAAGAAACACTGAGAACCCGGCCACAATCGGGGCAGAGCGGAACGGCCGGGACCGTTGGCACGTCATCAAGGGGGATGAACAAGACGATCAGGCGTGCGTCGGTCTTCTGCATGCTCCTGGTGCTGGCCCTGCTGTTGCGGGTCACGTGGGTGCAGGCGTACCAAGGCCAGGCTCTCGCAGACGACAAGAACAACCGCCGGAACACCATCGCCAAGTACGCGAACCCGCTCGGCAACATCATCGTGGGCGGGCAGTCCGTCACGGGCTCGACCGCGACGGGCGGGAAGGACTTCGCGTACAAGCGGACGTACACCGAGGGGCCGCTGTACGCGCCGATCACGGGCTACAGCTCGCAGGCGTTCGGGGCGAAGGGGCTGGAGGGCGTCTACGAGGGCATCCTCAACGGCAGCGACAGCCGGCTGAAGACCTTCATGGACCTGATCACCAACCGGCGGGCCGAGCCGGGCAACGTCCTGACCACCATCGACCGCGACGTGCAGAAGGCCGGCTACGACGCGCTCCAGGGCAAGCAGGGCGCGGCCGCCGCCATCGACCCGGCCACGGGCGAGATCCTCGCGCTCGTCAACAACCCCTCCTTCGACCCGGGCCGGATCACCGGGGCGGGCGACAGCGCAGCCTGGCAGGAGCTCTCGGCCGACCAGGGCAAGGCGCTGGAGAACCTGGCGCTGCGCAAGCCGCAGGCGCCCGGTTCCACGTTCAAGCTGGTCACGCTGGCGGCCGCGCTGGAGAACGGGCTGTTCTCGTCCATCGACACCCCGACCGGGGTGCAGGACCCGTACACCATCCCTGGCACCAGGACGGTCCTGAAGAGCGAGGCGGCGCCGCCCGCGTGCAACAACGTCTCCCTGCGCACGGCGCTGCGCCTGTCCTGCAACAACGTCTTCGCGGAGCTTGCCTCCAAGCTGGGCCAGGACAAGATGCGCGCGATGGCGGAGAAGCTCGGCTTCAACATGAAGATCGACACCCCGGTCCGCACCGACCCGCCGAGCAAGTACCCCGCGCAGAAGATGTCGATCGACCAGGTCGCGCAGACCGGTATCGGCCAGTTCGACGTGCAGGCGACCCCGCTGCAGATGGCGATGGTCTCGGCCGCGATCGAGAACGGCGGCAAGCTGGTCTCCCCGCACATGGTCACCGACGTCACCGACGCGGCCGGAAACGTGCTGGAGAGCATGCGCGACGCCCCCTCCAAGCAGGTCATGAGCGAGAAGACGGCGTCGATGGTCCGCGACGCGATGCGGACCGTGGTCGCCGAGGGCGGCGGCAAGCCCGCCCAGGTCAGCGGCGCCGAGGTGGGCGGCAAGACCGGTACCGCCCAGCGCGGCGTCAACAACAGCCTGCCCCCGCTCGCCTGGTTCACCTCCTACGGGAAGCTGAACGGCAAGCAGATCGTGGTGGCGGTCGTGATCGAGAACTCCGACACCGACCGCTCCGAGATCGGCGGCGGCAAGCTGGCCGCGCCGGTGGCGCAGAAGATGATGGAGACGTGGCTGAAGAAGAAGTAGCCGGGAACCAGCCATCCGCGGCGACGCGCCGGGAACCGCCCACCGGTCCCGGCGCGTTCCTCCTCCCATGATCGAAACCGTCATCAGAGCCGCCGTTCCCGAGGACCTCGACGCCATCGCCGCCCTGCACGCCCGGGCGCGCGCCACGTACTACGAGAGCCACATCCCCGAGGAGGCCTACGCCGGCGAGCCCGAGCTCACCCGCACCCGCGAGGGCTGGTCCCGGGCCGTCGCCCGCGCCGACGGCAGCGTCCTGTGCGCCGAGCGGGACGGCGAACTCACCGGCGTCGCCGCCTTCCGCGCCGTCGACGGCGAGATGACCCTCACCCAGCTCCACGTGGAGCCGTCCCACTGGCGGCGCGGCACCGGCGCCGCCCTCCACGACGCGTGCCTGGCCGCCTGGCGCCGGGCCGGCGTGACCCGGGTCCGCCTCGACGTCTACGAGCGCAACCTCCGCGCCCAGGCCTTCTACGCCGCCCACGGCTGGCGCCCGGACCCCGACCGGCCCCGGGAGGGCTCCCATCTCAACCTGCGCCTCACCCTCCCGTATCCCGCGGAATGAGACGGTCCGGGGCGGTGTTGTGACAGGGGCTGACACCGGAGAACGCTGACACCGGAGAACGGAGAGAGAAGGACCATGCGCGTCGAGATCTGGAGCGACATCGCCTGCCCCTGGTGCTACATCGGCAAGGCCCGGTTCGCCGAGGGGCTGTCCCGGTTCGAGCACCGGGACGAGGTGGAGGTCGTGTTCCGCTCCTTCGAGCTCGACCCGCGCGGCGCCAAGGGCGTCACCGCGCCCGTCGTGGAGATGCTCGCCAAGAAGTACGGCCGGACCCTGGACGAGGCCCGCGGCATGGAGGAGCACGTCGCGGCCACCGCACGGGCCGAGGGGCTGGCGTACAGCACCGAGGGGCGGCTGCACGGCAACACCTTCGACATCCACCGGCTGCTGCACCTGGCCGCCGCCCGCGGCCGCCAGGAGGAGCTGCTCGACCTCGCCTTCCGGGCCAACTTCGCCGACGGCGCCGGGGTCTACGACCACGGCACGCTGCTGCGCCTCGCCGTCGAGGCCGGGCTGGACGAGGCGGAGGCCCGCGAGGTCCTGGCCGACGACAGCGCGTACGCCGACGCCGTCCGGGCGGACGAGCGCGAGGCGGCCGAGCTCGGCGCGAACGCGGTGCCCTTCTTCGTCCTCGACCGGCGCTACGGGATCTCGGGCGGCCAGCCGGCCGAGGTGTTCACGCAGGCCCTCCAGCAGGCCTGGGCCGGACGCGAGGTCCCCGAGGTGAGCCCGGCGGGCGACGCGTGCGAGCCGGACGGAGCCTGCGCCGTTCCCGAGCGCTCATAAGGACTGCTTTGAGGTAGCGTGGAAAATCAGGCAATGGACTTGGGGTCGTTCCTGGGTCAGAGTGGGAGACATGGATCTTCAACTCGCCGAAGCCGTACGGGCGGAGTTCGCCTCCGCCACCACCTACCTCAACACCGCCACCTGCGGCATCCTGCCGCGGGCGGCGGTGGCCGAGGTACGGGAGCTGGCCGAGTCCGCCGGGGCCGGGACCGGCGGCCATGACGCCTTCGAGCAGGTGGACCGGGTGCGTGAACGGTTCGCCCGGCTCGTCGGCGTAGCGCCCGAGCGGGTGTCCACCGGCTCCGCGGTCTCCACCCACGTCGGCCTGGTCGCCGCCTCGTTGCCCGCCGGCGCCGAAGTGCTGTGCGTCGAGGGCGACTTCGCCTCCGTGATCAACCCGTTCGTCGTGCGGGGCGACCTCGCGCTGCGGTTCGTCGACCTGGACGACGTCGCCGACGCCGTCCGCCCCTCCACCGCCCTGGTCTCCCTGAGCGCCGTACAGTCCGCGGACGGCCGGATCGCGGACCTGGCGGCCGTGCGCAAGGCCACCACCGACGCCGGGGCGCGACTGCTGGTGGACGCCACGCAGGCGGCGGGCTGGCTGCCCTTCGACGCCTCCCCGTACGACTTCACGGTCACCGCGGGCTACAAGTGGCTGATGGGCGCGCGCGGGGCGTCCTACCTGACGGTCTCGGAGGAGGCCGAGGACAGCCTCACCCCGCTGCACGCGGGCTGGGTCGCGGCGGCTTCCAAGTGGGACGCGACGTACGGCCCGATGCCGGAACCGGCGCCCGGCGCACGGCGGTTCGACGAGTCGCCCGGCTTCCTCGCCTACGCGGCGGCCGGGCGCGGACTGGAACTCCTGGAGCGGATCGGCGCCCCGGCAGTGCACGCCCACGACACGGCCCTCGCGGCCCGCTACCGCGCCGGTCTGGCCCGGCTGGGCCTGGAGCCGGTACCGGGCAGGGCCGCCATCGTCTCCGTCCCGGGCCTCGCCGACCGCGCGCCCGCGCTCGCCGCGGCGGGCATCGCGACCGCGGGCCGCGCGGGCGCGTTGCGGGCGTCGTTCCACGTCTACAACACCGAGCACGACGTCGACCGCCTCCTCGACGCCCTGGCCGGCTG
>NZ_WTFF01000403.1 GCF_019400985.1 Streptomyces bambusae | reverse complement strand
GGTGCGGCCGGTGCCGATCATGGCGACGGCTTCGGCGGGGTCGAGGCCGGCGGGGGTCTCGTGGAGCCCGTCGGCGTCCGTGGCGGCGAGTTCGGCGGACCCCCCCGGGGCGAAGCCGGGGCGGGCGCCGGCGGGGGAGCCGTACACCTGGCCGGTGTTGTAGCCGCTGTCGTAGCCGGCGAAGGTGTCGTGGCTCTGCGACTGCTGCGCGGGGACGGCGTACGGGTCCGCCTGCGGCCGCGGGGGCTGGGCGGGGCGGCGCGGCTGCTGGCGCTGCACGTGCCGCAGCGGCTGCGAGCCGTCGGGCCGCGCCTGGGCGCTGCCGCGTCCGTACCGGTCGTTCCGGTTGTCGTTGCGCCCCTCGGGCCAGTCATTCATGCGGACAAGGATGCCGAACCGGCCAGGCCTCGCGACAGTCCGGGGGGAGGTTCGTGCCGGTGCTGTTGCAGAGCTGATGCCGGCGCGCGGCACTTAAGGTGGCTGTATGACAGAAATACCGGGCGACCTGCAGGGCAAGCCGACCTCCGCCTCGCGCACCACCCTTTCGCACATCATGACCAGCCACGACACGAACCTCCTCGGCACGGTGCACGGCGGCGTGATCATGAAGCTGGTGGACGACGCGGCCGGCGCCGTCGCCGGCCGGCACTCCGGCGGCCCCGCCGTCACCGCGTCGATGGACGAGATGGCCTTCCTGGTGCCCGTCCGCGTCGGTGACCTCGTCCATGTGAAGGCGCAGGTCAACTGGACCGGCCGGTCCTCCATGGAGGTCGGCGTACGGGTCCTGGCCGAGCGCTGGAACGAGTCCACCCCGGCCACCCAGGTCGGCAGCGCCTACCTCGTCTTCGCGGCCGTGGACGCCGAGGGCAAGCCCCGCCGGGTCCCGCCGGTGCTGCCGGAGACCGACAAGGACCGCCGCCGCTACCAGGAGGCCCAGATCCGCCGCACGCACCGCCTCGCCCGGCGCCAGGCGATCCGCGAACTGCGGGAGAAGCGGGCCGCGGAGGGGCTCGACGACTGAACGCGCTTACGGAGGCCTCGTACGCAGGCTCCGACGGAGGGCCCGTACGCAGGTCCGTGCGCAGGCCCGTACGGCGCCCTGTACACAGCCCCGTACACAGCCCCGTACGCAGGCGCCCGTACGGAAAGCCGTGCGCGGAGCCGCGTGTTCCGTGTCACGGAACGGCCGTATCAGGGTCAGGACTCCGGGCGCCGCGTTAGTGTGACCTGTCCGGCGCCCGAGTGAACGCTGTGCCGGGCGTCCGTCCCCCGGATCCCTGCGGAGAAGCACCCTTCATGTCCACCGTCGTGCCGCCCCTGCCCTCCGTGCACGAGGCCGCCCCCGGCGTACCCGCCCAGGCCAAGAACGCCGCTCCGCGCAGGCCCCGCCTGTACGTGCTGGACGGCCTCCGGCTCATAGCCGCGCTGTCGGTGGTGGCCTTCCACTGGGCCGGGGTCAACATCCACCCCGAGGTGTGGGGCCAGAAGCCGCAGACGCTGATGCCGGACACCCACCGGTTCGCCGCGTACGGCTGGATGGGCGTGCAGCTCTTCTTCCTCATCAGCGGCTTCGTCATCTGCATGTCGTGCTGGGGGCGTTCGCCCCGGGACTACTTCACCTCCCGGGTCGTGCGCCTCTACCCCGCCTACTGGGCCGGCATCGTCATCACCACCCTCGTGGTGAACTTCGCGGCGACCGTCCGCCCGAGCCGCAAGCCGATGAGCATCAGCGACGTGCTGACCAACCTCACGATGCTGGAGCGCCCGCTCGGCGTCACCGAGGCGGACGGCGTGTACTGGACGCTCTGGATCGAGCTCCGCTTCTACCTGCTCTTCGCCGTCGTCGCGGTCATGGGCCTGACCTACCGCCGGGTGCTGGCCTTCTGCGGGATCTGGGCGATCCTCGCCGTGATCACCCCCGGCGTGGACAGCAAGCTCATGGACACCGTGTTCATGCCGCAGGACGCGCCGTACTTCATCGCCGGCGTGGCCATGTACCTGATCTACCGGTTCGGCGTGAACTGGATGCTCATCGGCGTGGTCGGGTTCTCCTGGCTGATCGCGCAGAACCGGCTGCACATCACCGTCGGCGGCTACGAGTACGAGGTGCACCACACCCTGTCCTGGCCGGTCATGGCGTTCATCTCGGCCGCGGCCTTCCTGGTGATGCTCGCCGTGGCGATGGGCGCGTTCAACTGGATGCGCTGGAAGTGGCTGACGGTCGCCGGCGCCCTGACCTACCCCGTCTACCTCCTGCACCAGGAGCTCGGCTGGGCCATGATCCGCTGGGGCCGCGACCACGGCATCGCGCCGTTCCCGCTGCTGGCGATGTGCCTGGCGGTCATCCTGACGCTCGCCTGGCTGGTCCACCGGTTCGTCGAGCGGCCGCTGTCGGGCGTCCTGAAGCGACTGCTGGACGGGGCGAAGCTGACGCTGCCGAAGACCGATCCGCCGGTCCGCCGCCCCTGACCGGCGCCCGGCCCCGGCGCCCGGCCTGACCACCGCACGGCGGGACCGGCGCCCGGGCGGGATTGGTCCCCTCCGGTCCGCCTGATCTACCCTTGCACGTCGAGCCCGGCCCGGATCCGACCGAGTGCCGGCTCCGCGGACGGCCGCTCGACCCCGATGCATCCGGAAGGTACGACCCCATGACCAGCAGCAGTACGGCGGTCGCGCCCGGCACCGGTGCCGGGCGCAGCGGTGCCGTCGACGCGTCCGCCGGCCGGGGTGCCGCGCCGGCACAGGGCCTCGCCCGCTTCGACTGGCTGTGGGCCGCGCTGCTGACGTTCGTCGTCGCCTCCATAGGCAGCGGCACCGCCCAGCCCTGGCGCGACGAGCTCGCCAGCTGGAACGCCGCGCAGCGGGAGACCGGCGACCTCGTCGAGATGCTCGGCAACGTCGACGCCGTCTCCGGTGCCTACTACCTGCTCCTGCACGGCTGGGTCTCCGTGTTCGGCGACTCCCCGGCCATGCTGCGGATGCCGTCGGCGCTGGCCATGGCCGGTGCGGCGGCCTTCGTCGTACTCACCGCCCGGGGGCTCTTCGACCGCCGGGCCGCGGTCTTCGCCGGGGTGGTCTTCGCCCTGGTGCCGGCCGTCTCCAAGTACGGCCAGGAGGCCCGTTCCTACGCCTTCGTCGTCCTGGCCGTGGCCGCCGCGACCTGGCTGCTGATGCGCGCGCTGGAGCGTCCGACCGCGGCGCGCTGGCTGCCGTACGCGGTCGCCGTCGCCGCCGCCGGGCTGTTCCACATCGTCTCGCTGCTGTTCCTGCTGCCGCACGGCATCATCGTGCTGATGCGCTGGTGGCGCGAGCGGTCCTGGCGCCTGCCGGTGAGCTACGCCGTGACCGTGGTGGTCGCCCTGCTGCCGGTGGTTCCGCTGGTGCTGCTCGGCCAGCGCCAGGTGGGCCGCCAGATCAGCTGGCTCAAGGCCCCGCACCTGCGCGACCTCGCCGGCCTGTGGAGCAACCTGGCCGCTTCCCCGCTGGTCGCCCTCGCGCTGCTCGGCGCGGCCCTGCTGCCGCTGGCCTGGAGCCGCGGCCGGCGCCCGGCGGCCGAGCTCGCCCTGGTGGCCGCGCTGCCCATCGGCGTGGCCTGGGTGATCTCGCACGGCTCCACCTCGTACTTCCTCGACCGCTACCTGCTCTTCACGCTGCCCGCCTGGGTGGTGCTGGCCGCCGCCGGCCTCGGCGCGCTGCGCCCGCGGCTGCTCGGCGTGGCCGGCCTGGTCGTCCTGGTGGCCCTCGGCGTCACCGACCAGCGGCACCTGCGCACGACGTACGCCAAGGACCGCACGGACGGCCGGCGGGTCGCCGACGTCATCGCCAAGGACTACAGGCCCGGCGACGGCTTCGCCCCGGTGCGCGGCGCCGACCGCGTCTTCATGATCGACTTCACGGTCGAGTACTACCTGCCCGAGCGGGTGAAGCTGAAGGACGTCTTCGCCGAGCGCTCGGCCGTCGCCAGTGACGACCTCTTCCCGGTGGAGTGCGCGCAGCCCGCGCAGTGCCTGAACGGCACCCAGCGGGTGTGGGTCGTCACCTGGAGCGGTACGTCGAACCCGTACCACAAGCTCCCGGCGGACCAGGAGAAGGCGCTCAAGGACCACTACAAGGTGGTCAGGAGCACCAAGGCGGGCAGCCTCCAGGTCACCCTGGTCGAGCGCACCCGCTGACCCGCCGCCCGCGGGGACCCGGGACCAAGCACCACTAGCGGCCCCCGCACACCACCTGGTCGCCCGTCACCACGTCGCTGTGCTCCCCCTGGTAGGGGTCCTCGGCGCGGACCGGGACCACCTTGCGGTAGTCCGAGCCCGCCGTCACCAGCAGGGTGCGGCCCTGGCCCGGTACCGCCCGCAGTTCCGCGCCCGGCAGGGCCGTGGCCAGGGTGCGGGCCGAGCGGTCCCAGCGGGGGTCGTAGGCCACCAGTGTGCGCCGGACCGAGCGGGTGGCGGCGTTGCCCGGCGTCCGGGTGGTGTTGAAACCGGTCGCCCGCAGGGCCGCGTCGACCCGGCCGCCGAGCCCGTCGATCCGGGTGCCGTTCTCGACCTGCACCCGGATCTGCTGCGGCGGCACGTCCACCGGGACGGCCGCCGGCTGCTCGCGCCGCGCGCCGCCGGGGCGGGCCGGGGCCAGCGGGCGGTCGTCGCGCACCGCCTGGAAGAGCTTCTCGGCCCGGGCCGCGTCCCACTTCACCGTCGAGCCGATGCCCTTGACCGGGTACGAGGTGTTGCCGATCGGCACCGAGGCGAACTCCGACGACGCTGGCGTGAAGTCGCGCATCGCCTGGCCCAGCGCCAGCATCTGCTGCGAGCCGAAGCCGGTGTCGGCCCGTACCGACCCCAGCAGCGTCGAGCTGACCTCCTTGAACTTCACCGGGTTCAGCAGCACCCCGCTCCCGGCGGCCTCCTTGATCAGCGCGGCCAGGAAGCGCTGCTGGCGCTGCATCCGGCCGATGTCGGCCGCGCCGTCCACGTGCCGCGCCCGTACGTACTGCAGGGCCTGGCCGCCGGTCAGCCGGTGCGTGCCGGGCAGCAGGGACAGGCCCGTGTTGGTGTCCCGCAGGGTCTTGGCGGTGCAGATCTCCACCCCGCCGACGGCGTCCACCGTCTTCATGAAGCTGGTGAAGTCCACCTCCAGGTAGTGGTCGATCTTCACCCGGGTCATGCTCTCGACCGTCCGCACGGTCAGGTTCGGCCCGCCCTCCGCGTAGGCGGCGTTCAGTTTCACGGGGTGCGCCTGGTGGTCCTTGCCGGTCACCTGGTCGCGGTGCGCGGGCACCTCCGCGTAGCTGTCCCTGGGCAGGCTGATCACGCTCGCCCGTTTCCGGTCGGCCGAGACGTGCACCAGCATCATCGTGTCGGTGCAGTGGCAGGGCGCCCCGCCCAGGCGGTACGCGCGCTTCTCCTCCGGGCCGATCTTCTCCCGGCCGTCGGTGCCGACGAGCAGGACGTTCATGCCGTTCCCGGCCTTCGGGCGGTTCTTCATGTCCTTGAACGGGTCCACCCGCTCGATCCCGGTGTCCAGGCCGGTCATCACCGCGTGCCCGAGCGCCCCCGAGCCGAGCACCACCGCCGACACCGCCCCCGCGATCCGCACGCCCCAGCGCGGCCGCCGGCTGCCGCCCGGCCCGCTGTCTCTTATCCCCATCTGA
>NZ_WTFF01000402.1 GCF_019400985.1 Streptomyces bambusae | reverse complement strand
GTGCGACGCTGTCTGCCCGCCGCCGCCCGCGTCTCCCTCCACGTGGCCGCCACCGGGGCCGTCGTCGGCGGCACCTCGCTGGGCCGGGAGGCCCGGGCGAGCGGCGGCGCGCCCACCGCCGGGGACACCGAGGTGGCCCGGGGGCGGCTGCCGCACGCCCGGGGTGCGGGCCGGCCGTTACGACCGGGGTGCGGGCCGGCTGCTGCACCCCGGGTGCGGGGCCGGCCGCTACGCCCCGGGCCAGGGTCAGGGCCGCTACGCCCCCGGCCAGGGCCCCGGCGTCGGGGTTTCCGGCTTGTCCTCGGTTTCCGTCCGGAAGACGCGGAAACCGCGCTTGAGATAGTTGTCCATCGCCGTCGGGCCGTCCTGGCTGCAGGTGTGCAGCCAGACCCGGCTCGTCTCCTCGCGTCCCGGCCAGCGCGCGGCCAGGTCCCAGGCGCGGGCCGTGCCCACCGTCAGCAGATAGCCCCCGATCCGGCGGCCGCGGAAGTCCGGCAGCAGGCCGAAGTACATGATCTCCACCACGCCGTCGTCCTGCGGGTCCAGCTCCACGTACCCCGCCGGGGTACCACGGTCGTACGCCACCCAGGTCTCGACGCCCGGCCGGGCCAGGTGCGCCGCCCACTCGGCGCGGGTCAGCGCCAGCCGGTCCGTCCAGTGGATGTCACCGCCCACCGAGGCGTACAGGAACCGGCTGAACTCCGGCGAGGGCACCTCCGCCCGCTCGACGCGGACCTCCTCGCCCGGCACCGCCGCCGGGACGAGATCGGCGGGCGAGGTCATTTCCAGGGACCAGGTGGTCAGGTGAATGGTGTTGCTCATGCCGTTCAGGGAACCACGGCCGGCCCGCCGCGGCCCAGGCGGGCCCCGACCACCGCCGGGGCCGTGGAGTGGGGGAGCAGCAGCAGCGGGTCCGCGGGGCGGATCAGCTCCACCTCCACATCGTCGGCGAACCGGTACGGCCGGTGCGCCAGCACCCCGGCCAGATGGCGGCGCACCCGCGACAGCTCGGCGCGTACCGTCACCGTCCGCGTGGGATCCCCGAACACCTCCTGCGCCAGCTCGGCCGCCGACCACCCCCGCGGCCGCTCCGCCAGCAGGAACAGCAGCTCCGCATGGCGCGGGCTCAGCTCCTGCGACCAGCTGCCGGCCGCCCCGTACACCGTGGCCGACCAGTGGCGCGGCCGGCTGAGGTCCAGCACCACCCGGCCGGCCGGCGCGCCGCCCGAGGCCTGTTCCACCCGGATCAGCCAGCCGCCCGGCAGCGGCTCGACCACACAGGCGCCCAGCTGCTGGAGGTGGACCCGGCCCGGCCCGAAGCCCTTGGGCAGCGTGATCCGGTCGGCCGGGGCCAGCCCCGTCACCGCCGCCGTCCAGCCGTGCGCGTCCACGGCCAGCGCCCGGCCCGGCAGCCGGGCCAGCAGCGGCGCGGCCACCGCCCGCAGGCGCTCCAGCGACTCCAGGTGCCGGATCCGCAGCTCCCGCTCGGCCAGCCTCGCCACCGACGACACCCAGGCCAGGGTCGCCGGGTGCATCGTGGCCAGCGGACCGCTCACGTCCACCACGCCCAGCAGCGAACCGTCGCGCGGATCGTGCACGGGCGCACCCGTGCACGTCCAGTCGTGGTGGCTGGAGACGAAGTGCTCCGCCGAGAACACCTGCACCGGCCGCCGGGTCACCAGCGCCGTGCCCACGCCATTGGTCCCGACCACCGCCTCGTCCCAGTCCGCGCCCACCGCGAAGCCCAGCCGGTCGGCCTTGCGCAGGATCGAGGAGGCCCCCTCCCGCCACAGCAGCCGGCCGTCCGCGTCCGCGACGACCATGATGTGCAGGGCGCCGTCCAGGCTGGGCAGCAGTCCCTCGCGCAGCACCGGCAGGACCTGCCGCAGCGGCGAGACCTGCCGGCGCTCCTCCGTCTCGGCGGCCGACAGCATCCGGGAACGGGTGTCCCGGTCCGGGTGCACCCCGCCCGCCATCATCCGCCGCCACGACTCGGCGATCTCCGGCCGCGGCACGGCCGGCGGCCGGCTCCCCGACAGCGCGGCCGCCCGCACCCCTTTCAGCAGGCGCGACGCGTCCCGCGCGTCCATGGCAGAGAGCCGAGCCAGATCGACGGCGGTGTGGGACACCCGATCCTCCCCCTGTGCGGCGGACGTACGTAGCCGAAGACGACGTACACGGCCGAAGACGACGTACAAAGCCGTAGACGTTGCATGTGCCTCAAGGCGTTGCCCGTTCCCGGGCGATGCAACCGTACGCAACTCTCGCCAAGCCCCGGTCGCCCGACCGAAACTGTGCCGACGCCGCCCCGCGGCGCCACAGCTCCTCCTCGGGGCTTTCCCGGGGCGGGGGCGGTGCCGAGTCGGCGCGGCACCACCCCCGCCCCACCATCAGCGGGCCCGGATCCGGGCACGGCCGGGTTTGGGGACCCCCTAGCCCGCGATCCGCGCCCGTGCCACGACCGCCTTCAGGTCCAGGCTGTGCGGCAGCGTCCCGAACGCCGAACCCCAGTCGCCCCCGAGCCGTGACGCGCAGAAGGCGTCGGCGACCTCCGGCGGCGCGAAGCGCACCAGCAGCGACCCCTGGAGCACCAGGGCCATCCGCTCCACCAGCCGCCGCGCCCGCGCCTCGATGCCGTCCAGGTCCGCCAGCTCCGTCAGCAGGTCCTTCACCGCCGTGTCCAGCCGGTGGTCGGCGCCGCGGGCCAGCCCCACCTCCACCAGGAACGCGTTCAGCGCCTGCGGCTCGCGCTGCAGGGCCCGCAGCACGTCCAGGGCCTGGACATTGCCCGAGCCCTCCCAGATCGAGTTCAGCGGGGACTCCCGCAGCAGCCGCGGCAGCCCCGACTCCTCCACGTACCCGTTGCCGCCCAGGCACTCCAGCGCCTCCGCCACGGTCGGCGTGCAGCGCTTGGTCACCCAGTACTTCGCCGCCGGAACCGCCAGCCGCAGGAACGCCTGCTCCTGCTCGTCGCCCCGGTCCTGCACGGCGTCCTGGGCGGCCGCCAGCCGCAGCATCAGGGCCGTCGCGGCCTCCGACTCCAGCGCCAGGTCGGCCAGGACGTTGCGCATCAGCGGCTGCTCGACCAGCCGGGCCCCGAAGGCGGAGCGGTACGTCGCGTGGTGCACGGCCTGGGTCAGCGCCTGGCGCATGATCGCCGCGGAGCCGATCACACAGTCCACCCGGGTCGCGGCCACCATCTCGATGATGGTGCGCACGCCCCGGCCCTCCTCGCCGACCCGGCGCGCCCACGTCCCGTCGAACTCCACCTCGCTGGAGGCGTTCGACTTGTTGCCCAGCTTGTCCTTCAGCCGCTGGATCGCGAAGACGTTGCGGGTGCCGTCCGCCAGCACCCGCGGCACCAGGAAGCAGCTGAGGCCTCCCGGCGCCTGCGCCAGCACCAGGAAGCCGTCCGACATCGGCGCCGAGCAGAACCACTTGTGGCCGGTCAGCAGGTACTCCCCGGCCGCCTCCAGCGGCTCGGCGGCCGTCGTGTTCGCCCGTACGTCGCTGCCGCCCTGCTTCTCCGTCATCCCCATGCCGAAGATCACGCCGGCCTTCTGCGCGGCCGGCCGCAAGCCCTCCTCGTACACGTGCGAGGTCAGCCGCGGCTCCCACTCGGCGGCGAGCTCGGGGTCGGCCCGCAGCGCCGGTACCGCCGCGTGCGTCATCGAGACCGGGCAGCCGTGCCCCGCCTCCGCCTGCGACCACACGAAGAAGCCCGCCGCCCGCCGCAGATGGCCGCCGGGGCGCCCCCAGGCGTCGGTCAGGCCCGCCGAGACGGCCCGGCCCATCAGCCGGTGCCAGGCAGGGTGGAACTCCACCTCGTCGATCCGGTTGCCGTAGCGGTCGTGCGTGCGCAGGATCGGCGGGTTCTCGTTGGCCTGCCGGCCCCATTCCTGGGCCTGCGCGGAGCCCGCTGCGCGCCCCAGCTCGCCGAGCTCGGTCCGTACGGTGTCGAGGAGTTCGGGAGCGAGGTGCCGCTCCACGCCCTCGGTGAGGGCCCGGTCGTCTCCGTAGACGTCGTGGCCGACGAGCGGCGGGGCCTGGTTGGTGACTGTGTGGGTGGTGGCTGCCATGCCGATACGGTAAAGAGGTGCAGCCTGCAAATGAAACACCCGAGCGGCCCCCGGGCCGGCTCCACCGGGCCCGGGCCCTCTACCGCAACGTCTCCAAGCGCAAGATGGGCTGGCTGCTGCTCAAGGACACCGTCAACTCGTGCATCGAGTACCGCATCCTCGGGCTCGCGGCGGAGGCGGCGTTCTTCACCCTGCTGTCGCTGCCGCCGCTGTTCCTGGGCCTCCTCGGCCTGCTGGGCTACGTCGACAACTGGACGGACACCACGACCGTCGCCAGCATCGAGGACAACATCCTGCGCGCCGTCGGCACGGTCCTGTCCGACCGGGGCGTCAACGACATCGCCCGGCCCCTCCTGGACGACGTCACCAGCCGGGGCCGGCCCGACATCATCTCCCTCGGCTTCGCCTTCGCCCTGTGGTCCGGATCGCGCGCCGTCAACGTCTTCATCGACACCATCACCGTGATGTACGGGCTCGACGGCGTGCGCGGCATCGTCAAGACCAGGCTGCTGGCCTTCCTGCTGTACGTGGTCGCGCTCCTGATCGGGGCGGTGGTGCTGCCGCTGATGGTGGTCGGCCCGGACGCCGTGATCCGGCTGGTGCCCTGGGGCACGGAGGTCATCGCCGTCCTGTACTGGCCCACGGTCACCCTGCTGTCCATCGTCTTCCTCACCACGCTCTACCACGTCTCCGTACCGGTGCGCTCGCCGTGGATCGAGGACGTGCCGGGGGCGCTGGTGGCGCTGGCGATGTGGGTGCTCGGCAGCTTCCTGCTGCGGATCTACCTGACCAACACGGTGGAGGGCCCGACGATCTACGGCTCCCTGGCCGCGCCCGTCGCCGTGCTGCTGTGGATCGGCATCTCGGCGTTCGCGGTCCTGGTCGGCGCCGCCGTCAACGCCGCCATCGACCGGGTCTGGCCCTCGGTGGCGACGGCAGCGGCGCGCGAGGCGAACGAGCGGGTGCGGGAGGCGGAGGCGGCGCAGCTCGTGGCGCGCGCGGCGGCGTGGCGGGCGCTGGCGGAGGGCGAGTCGGAGGACGACGAGGACGCCGGTACGCCGTCGGAGTTCCCGGAGCGCTGGTCGAAGTTCCTGCCCCCGGACGACTACACCTCCCGCCTCCGCAAGGAGCGCAACCACCACCCCTGACCGGCCGGGGCGAGGAGGAGCGAGCCAGTGGCGCAGTACGAGGAACGGGACTCCCGGGTGGTGCCCGGGGCCGTGCTGTGGCGGGCGGCCGGGCCGGCCGGCCTCGTGCTGCCCGACGGGTGCATGGACCTGCTGTGGATCGAGGGCCGGCTGATGGTCGCCGGGCCCGACACCGTCGCCCGCCTGCCCGGGGAGGTCCCGGGCACCGGCTTCGCCGGGATCCGGCTGGCCCCGGGCACCGCGCCGGCGCTGCTCGGCGTACCGGCCCGCGAACTGCGCGACCGCCGCGTGGACCTGGCCGACCTGTGGCCCGCCCGGCGGGGACGGGGAGTCACGGGGCAGGTCCAGGGGGACGAACTGGTCACTGTAAAAATCTGACACTGGCCCAGAGGTTCCGCGTATCGAGTACGCCTGTGCCTGTCATACAGAAAGACA
>NZ_WTFF01000401.1 GCF_019400985.1 Streptomyces bambusae | reverse complement strand
CTCGGCACGGGCGCCGTGCCCGGCGGGCCCGGCGCGAGCGCCCCCGGCATCCGGTCGGCGTTCCCGCCGCGGGCCACGCAGCTGCGCCGGCGCAGCCTCAGCCATGTGCCGTACCGGAAGGTCGGACCGTGGGTCACGCCCGACCTCTCGCTGCCCTTCCCGCTCGGCATCAGCCCGCATCTGGACCACGCCCGCCGTGAACTGGTCGACTGGTGCCGGCGGTCGGGCCTGCTGCAGCCGCAGCCAGGCGACCCCGGCTCCGCCCTCTGGGACGAACGCAAGCTGGTGGGCTTCGACTTCGCCCTCTGCGCGGCGGGCATCGACCCGGACGCGAGCCCCGGGGCGCTCGCGCTGAGCGCCCAGTGGATGGCCTGGGGCACGTACGCCGACGACTACTACCCCAAGGTCTTCGGCGCCACCCGGTCCCCCGGGGCCGCGCGGGCGGCGACCCGGCGGCTGGCGGCGATGATGCCGGTCGGCCCCGGGCCCGCCGCCCGGCCGGCCCCGGCCACGGTGCTGGAGAGCAGCCTGAAGGACCTGTGGGCACGTACCGCCGCCGGTATGGGCGAGGGGATGCGCGGGGAGTTCCGCAAGACGGTGCTCGGCATGCTCGACAGCTGGGCCTGGGAGATCGACAACACCACCGTCCACCGGGTCCCCGATCCGGTCGACTACGCCGAGATGCGCCGGTGGACCTTCGGCAGCCCGACCACGATGCTGCTGGCCCGGCTCGGCCACCGGGACCGGGGGCTCCCGCCCGAGCTCCTGCGGGGCGGGGTGATCCGCTCGCTGGAGAACGCCGCCTCGGACGTGGCCTGCATCGTGAACGACCTGTACTCGTACCGGAAGGAGATCGAGGTCGAGGGCGAGATGCACAACCACGTCCTGGTGACCGAGACCTTCTTCGGCATCGACCACCACCGCGCCGCACGCATCGTCGCGGACCTCATGGTCCGGCGCACCGAGGAGTTCGAGCACATCCGCGACCACCAACTGCCCGTGCTCTACGAGGACCTGGGCCTGGGCCGGACCACGCGCGGGGCGGTCGACGCGTACGTACGGGAACTGGAGGACTGGATGGCCGGAATCCTGCACTGGCACCGCGAGACGAGACGCTACCGGGACGAGGACCTGCACCCCCGGCCCGCCGCCCCGGGGCCGGGCACGCGGGCGGCGGCCGTCGGCTCCCCCACCTTCGGCATGGCGGCGGCAACGGCCCTCACCCGCAAGGGATCCGGCCGTTGACGCCCCGCCCACGCCCCGGGGTGGACGGGTAGGTGACGACGGGCCCGGACGCTAACGGGTCGGTCCGGTCCAGCCGGTGGGGACGTGGCCCAGGCGGACGCGCTGCGGGTGGTCGCCGACCGGGACGGAGACGCGCTTGGTGCCGGTGGCGAAGTCGATGGCCGTGACCCGGTCCGCGCCGCTCTCGGAGATGACGCACGCCGTGCCGTCGCCGTCGACGGTCGCCCAGTACGGCTTCGAGGCCGGCACCAGCGGGCCCTCGGCCAGCGTGCCGGTGTCCACCACGGTCGCGTAGTCGTCCATCGTGCCGGCCACGCACAGCTTGGTGCCGTCCGGGCTCATCGACATGCCGTGGTGGCGGGAGTCGTTGACCCAGGAGGTGCGGTCCTCGGAGGTGGCCGGGTTCTTCGGGAGCGTCTTGATCCGGGTGATCCGGTCGGCGGCCACGTCGTACTCCACGAAGCCGTTGAAAAAGGAGACCTGGAAGTACAGCCGGGACTCGTCGGGGCTGAAGGCGTTCGGGCGGACGGAGTCGGACAGGTCGGAGCGCCCGGCCGCGTTCAGCCGCTCGCGCATGTCGACCACCCGGACCGGGCGGAAGGTCTGCGCGTCCACCACCGTGAACCGGCGGTCCCCCTTCGTCCAGTCCAGCCAGGGCGCGTCCAGGGCGGTGTTGACCTCGCCGATGGAGGCGTTCCACAGCAGGCGCCCGTCGCGGGAGAAGGTGTTCTCGTGCGGCTTGTCGCCGGTGGGGAAGGAGCCGACCTGGGTCCCTGTGGTGATGTCGAGGACGTGGACGGTGTTGGCGGTGGAGGCCGAGACGGCGACCCGGCGCCCGTCCGGCGAGACCGCCATGTGGTCGGAGCGGTAACCGGACACGGGGAAGCGCCAGTTGATCCGGCCGGTACGCAGGTCGATGGAGACCACGTCGGCGAAGCTGGGGCGGGAGGCGACGACGGCCGAGCCGTCGGGGGTGGTGTACATGTCGTCCACGAACTGGTCGTGGCCCTCGCCCGCCGTGGTCCGGATGCCCAGGAAGTAGCCGAGCTTCACGGGGTTGAGGTAGATCTCCCGCAGCCGCTCCTCCTTGTCCGGGACGATGTTGATCCGCCCGATGCGGGCGAGGTCGCCGGTGGAGGCGAGGACGTCGGCGGTGCCCTCCCAGTTGTTGCCGACGAAGAGGACCTCCCGCAGGCCCTCACCGGCCACGTCGGGCTGGGCGGCCACGGGAGCCGCGGCGGCCAGGAGCGCGGCGGCGGCGAGGACGGACACGGTGCGCAGACTTCGCAACATGCGGCGGCTCCGGAGAAACGGGGAAGGGTGGGGGACCTTGCTCCTGTTGCCTACCGGCTACTGGCAAACTGCCGATCTGCCTACTACCCGGTACGTGTTACCGGCGGTAAAGCTAGACCGGAACGACGAAGGGCGCAACCGTTGCCGAGACCGTAGTCGGGTCTCGACATTCCGGGCATTCCGGCCCGGAAGGTCCGTCACATCACCAAAGCGTGAGGGCTTCGGCTTGAGGACGGTCTCTCGCTTCCTCCTGCCGCTGGTGCGGCAGGGTCGCGCCACCTGCCCGCCCCGCCCCCGTCGTGCGACGGGGGTGGGTGGCGCGGGTCTTACGGTCGGCTCCACGAGGCTTCGACAGCGCTGGGGTGTCCCGGTCTCCGGCCACTCCGGTACCGGTCGTGCCTACCGCCGCGAGGGCGACAAGGTTGAGCGCGGCGTTGTCGTCCCGGTCGATGACCAGGCCGCAGACGTCGCATTCGTAGGTCCGCACGTGCAGCGGCAGCTTGGCTTTCACCGCGCCGCACCCGGAACAGGTCTTTGAGGAGGGATACCAGCGGTCGGCCACGATGGTGCGGGTGCCGTGCCGCCAGCGGGTCTTGTAGTCGAGCTGACGTCGGATCTCACCGAACCCGGCATCGGCGATCCGTCGGGCCACGCGCCGGTTGCGGAGCATGCCGACGACGTTGAGGTCCTCGACCACGACGGTGCCGTACTCGGCGGAGACGGCGGTGGTGAGCTTGTGCAGGGCGTCCGTGCGCAGGTTCGCCACCCGGTGGTGCACCTTGTTGCGGGCCGCGTTGGCCTTCTCCCACCGCTTGGACGGCTTGCGACCGGTCCTGCGGTCCGGTCCCTGGCGGCGGGACACGGTCCGGGAGGCGCGACGCAGCACCCTCAGCGCGCCGTCATAGTGCCGGGGGTTGGCCACGGTGCGGATCTCGCCGGTCGAGTCCGCCATCACCACGAGGGTCTTCACGCCAAGATCGATACCGACCGCCACCTCAGGCCGGGAGACCCGGATCAGGTCCCGCTTCACCTCGACCTGGAACGAGGCGAACCACCGTCCGCGCTCGTGCCGGACGGTCGCCGACAGGATGCGTGCCGTCCCGTCCTGCACGCGGGTCAGGAGGCTGCCGGTGGGCTCATGAGTGCGGATCGTGCCCAGGCGCGGCAGCGTGACGTGCCGGCCGCCGGCGTCCACACGGATGGCGCCGGTGGTGAACCGGCAGGCAAGACGCGCCTTCCGCTTCACCTTGAACCGCGGCGCACCCATCCGGGCGCCCTTGCGCTTGCCGTTCTTCGACTTGGCGTAGTTGTCGAACGCGGCCGACGCGTTGGCCAGGCCGGTGTTGTACGCCTCCTTGGAGTTCTCCTCCCACCAGTCGGCGAACCGCGGATCAGTCTTCTTGGCCTCGTTGAACGTCTTCCGGAGCGACGGCAGCGACCACGGCCGCCACGGCGTCAGAGCATCCTCGGCGACGCCGTACGTAACCTCGGCCTTGCGCTGCCACCACGAGGCGGTCACCCAGCCGACAGCCCAGTTGTACGCCGCCCGGGCCGCACCGCAGTGCGAGCGTAACGCGGCCTCCTGAGCGGCGTTCGGGTCCAGCGCATACCGGTAGGCCTGCACCACGAACCCGGGCTGCGGCTGGAACCTCTTCACTCAGCGGCCTCGCCGGTCGCCACGGCCACCGCGCGTTCGGCCCTGCTCTTCGCCACCCCCCGCCCGTACAGGCGCGCACACAACGAGGTCAGCACCTCGGTGATGTCCCGCACCAGGTCATCGGTGGTCTCGGTGGGGTCGAGGACGACCAGGCGCCGCCCGGACGCCGACAGCACGGCTTCGAGGTACTCGACACCGAACCGGGCCAGCCGGTCACGATGCTCAACCACAATCACCACAGCGGACCGGTCGGACAGAACCCGGTACAGCTCGCTCCGACGCCCGTTCAGCCCCGAACCGACCTCCGTGACGACCTCGGCGACGGCCAGGCCCAGCCCGTTCGCACCGGCCACGACCCGGGCCACCTGGCGCTCAAGGTCGACCTTCTGATCCGCGGACGACACGCGGCAGTACACCACCACACGCCCGGACGGCTGGACAACGACCTCGTCGACCAGCCACGTCCCGGACGGCGCCTGGCGGACAGGAACGGGCATCTTCCCGTCCTTCACCCACCGCCACGCGGTCTGGTAACTCACGCCCTGCCGGCGCGCCCACTCCGAAAGCTTCACCCGACCAAAATAGACGATTAGAGATGACTATCAACGTCTAGAACATATTTAGCAATTGCGACCCCTGCGAATGATGAAGGAGGGGTGCGCCCCGGGTCAGGCCGCTGGTGAACGCTCAGCCGTGCTCAGCTCTTCCGCGCTCAGCTCTTCCGCGCTCAGCTCTTCAAGCCACGACACCGATCCGGCCGGCCACCACGTCGGTGCCGTCGTGGTGGATCGGGATGTGCGCCCCCGTGAGGGCGGCCCCGCTGCCGCCGCGCCGGTCGGCGACGATCTCGGCGGCGATGGACAGGGCCGTCTCCTCCGGCGAGCGGGCGCCGAGGTCCAGGCCGATCGGGGAGCGCAGGCGGGCGAGTTCGAGGTCGGTGACACCGACCTCGCGCAGCCGCCGGTTGCGGTCCTCGTGCGTACGGCGGGAGCCCATCGCGCCGACGTAGGCGACGGGAAGTTTCAGGGCCAGTTCGAGGAGCGGTACGTCGAACTTGGCGTCGTGCGTCAGTACGCACAGGACGGTACGGCCGTCCACCTCGGTGGACTCCAGGTACCGGTGCGGCCAGTCCACGACGATCTCGTCCGCGTCAGGGAAACGGTTCTTCGTGGCGAAGACCGGCCGGGCGTCGCAGACGGTGACGTGGTAGCCGAGGAACTTGCCGATCCGCACCAGTGCGGATGCGAAGTCGATGGCGCCGAAGACGATCATGCGGGGCGGCGGCACGCTCGACTCGACCAGGACCCGCAGCGGCTCGCCGCACAGCCGGCCGTCGGCGCCGATCGCCAGGACCCCGGTCCGGCCGGCGTCCAGCATGGCCCGGGCCTCCTCGGCCACGGTCTGGTCCAGCTCGGGGTGGCCGCCCAGGCCCCCCTCGTGGCCGCCGTCGGCGGCGACGAGCACCGCGCGGCCCATCAGCTCGGCCGGGCCCTCGGCGAAGGCGGGCCACA
>NZ_WTFF01000400.1 GCF_019400985.1 Streptomyces bambusae | reverse complement strand
CGTCAGGGGCGTCGGCGGGGGCAGCCGCGGCTTCGGCTGCGGCCCCGGACGGACGCGAGGCCCCGGCAGCAGCCCCGGCTTCCGCCGAGGGCCGGGCCCCCGGTGCCTCGGCTTCGGCTTCGGCTTCGGCTTCGGCTTCGGCTTCGGCTTCGACTTCGGCTTCGGCCAGGGACAGAGCCCCGGCTTCGGCTCCCGCCCCGGCGGGGCGCTCGGCGGCGGCCGTGCCGGCCGGGGCCGCCGCCCTGGGTTCCGCTCTGGCTTCCGCCCTGGCTTCCGCCCTGGCTTCCGCCCTGGCTTCCGCTCTGGCCCCCACCTCGGCCTCTGCCTCGGCCGTTTCGGTCCGGGTCGTCGTCATGCCGTGACCTCCTCCTTCTCCAGTTGCTGGGCCCGGGCGACCTCGTCGTGCAGCAGGGTCCAGATCTCGTGGCGGTAGCGGGCGAACTCCGGGCTGGAGCGCAGGTCCTCGCCGAGCAGCCCCGCGCGGTCGCCGAAGGCGACCGGGACGACCTCCTTGACCCGGCCGGGGCGGGAGGTCAGGACGGCCACCCGCTGCCCGAGGTACACGGCCTCCTCGATGCCGTGCGTGATGAAGACGACCGTCTTGCCCGTCGCCTGCCAGATCCGCCGCAGCTCGTCCTGCAGTGATTCCCGGGTCTGCGCGTCGAGCGCGGCGAACGGCTCGTCCATCAGCAGCACGTCCGGGTCGTAGGCCAGCGAGCGCGCGATGGCGACGCGCTGGCGCATGCCCCCGGACAACTCGTGCGGATGCCGGTCCTCGAACCCGCCCAGCCCGACCAGGTCGAGGAACTCCCGTGCCCGGGCGGCTCGTTGCCGCCGCGGCACGCCCGTGGCCTCCAGGCCGAACTCGACGTTCCCCAGCGCCGTACGCCACGGCAGCAGCGCGTACTGCTGGAAGACGATCCCCCGGTCCAGGCCCGGTCCGGTCACCGGTGCGCCGTCCAGCAGGATCCGGCCGGAGCTCGGCCGGGTCAGCCCGCCGAGGAGGTCGAGCAGGGTGGACTTGCCGCATCCGCTGGGGCCCACGACCACCACGAACTCCCCCGACCCGATCTCCAGGTCGATGCCGTCCAGGGCGGTGAACTCCCCCTTGCGGCCGCGCCGGTCCTTCGTGGGGAAGGTCTTACCCACCTTCTCGAAGACGATCTTCGCCATGGCGGTCCCTCAGCCCTTCCCGGAGTCGTTGGAGCCGTTGGAGTTGTTGGAGTTGTTGGGGCCGTTGGAGCCCTTGGAGTTGTTGGAGTTGTTGGAGTCTGCGAAGTCGTTGAAGTCGTTGGTGTAGAGGTCGGCCGCCTTCAGCTGCCCCTTCTTCACCTCGCCCCGGTCGCCCAGCCAGTCCAGCCACAGCTGGAACTCCTTGTCGCTGATCCGCCCGCCGGTCTCGGCGACGCCGTACGAGCGCCAGTACTGGAGGGTGGAGGTGTCCTCGTTGCGGCCGCGCTTCCTGATGATCTCGGTCATCCGGGCGATGACCTCCTCGCGCGGGGTGGTACGGGACCACTCGATGGCCTTGGCGACTCCCGTGACGAAGGTCCGTACGGTGTCGGGGTTGTCCTCGATGAAGCGCCGGGTCAGCACGTACGTGCCCGCGCTGAACGCGCCGAGCAGCTCGAAGTCGGTGAACAGCGGGCGGATGCCGCCCGCGGCGAGGGCCTTGTCGCGCAGCACCCCGCCCAGCACGCCGACCTCGATCTGCCCCTGCCGGAGCGCCTGTTCGGTGTTGACCGGCGGCACCACCAGGGCCTCGACCTTGGCGCCGTCGGCGGCGGAGAGGCCGTTGCGGCTCAGGTAGATGTCGAGCATGGCCTGGGAGTGCGCGCCCAGGGTGTTCATGCCGACCTTCTTGCCGACGAGGTCGCGGGCGGTGCGGACGGGGCTGTTCTCCAGGACGTAGTAGCCGCTGTAGGCGTACTGGTCGGCGCCGTAGTAGGAGATGACGGCCTTGATCGGGGCCTTGCCGGCGGCGAGTTTGACGACCGCGCCGTTGAACGCGCCGCCGAAGTCGATCTGTCCCGTCGCCGCGGACTGGATGTCCTGGGGCCCGCTGATGGTGTTGCCGACCCATTCGAGCTTCAGGTCGCCCAGGTGGCCGAGGTCGGCGGCGAGCTCGGGCAGGGTCACCTGACCGACCCAGCCCTGGTACCTCAGGGTCTTGGCCTGGCCTTTTCCGCCGCCGCCGGCGGTGGCCGTACCGCAGCTCACCGCGGCCGCCGAGATGCCGAGCAGGGCGAGGAACTCGCGTCGGGACGTGCCGGTCGGGATACGGGGTGCTGCGGGCATGGAGTCTTCCTCGATCGTTGGCTACGGCGGCCTCGACGGCCGTCGCGCCGGTCGGTGTCGGTATCGGTATCGGTGCCGGTGCCGGTGCCGGTGCCGGTCGTACTGGCGCCGGCGCCGTCTCAGCGGGAGGCGGGGAGCGGGGTCGGCGTCGGGGTCGAGGTCGGATTCGGGGTCGGCGCACTGCCGGCACGGAGCGCGGCGGCGTACTCGTCGACGGCCTGGAAGAGGTCGAGTTCGGCCTCGGGGCGCAGCCGGTCCGGCCCGTCACCGCGCTCGACGGAGGAATCGAGGACGAACCGGCCGGCGGTCACGTGCCGGGCACCGAGCGCGGCGAGCACCGGGCGCAGGGCGTAGTCGATGGACAGGACGTGGGCGAGGCTGCCGCCGGTGGCGAGCGGCAGGACCGTCTTGCCGGCCAGGCCGTTCTGCGGGAGCACGTCGAGGAAGGCCTTGAGCAGGCCCGTGTACGAGGCCTTGTAGATCGGGGTCGCGATGACCAGCCCGTCCGCCGCGGCAACGGCGTCGAGCGCGCGCCGCAGCTCGGGCTGGCCCGTGCGGGCGGCGAGCAGGTCGGCGGCCGGGAGCTCGCGGAGGGCGAGGTGGCCGGTCCCGAAGCCGGCGTGGGAGAGGCGCCGCAGGACGTGGTCGGCGACGACGGCGGTACGGGAGGGGAAGGAAGGGCTGCCGGTGACGGCCAGGACGGTGGGCACGGGGTGAGCTCCTTGGCGGCTGGTGCGGGTGGTGCGGCTGGTGCGGGCGGTGCGGGCAGTGCGGGCGAATGTTGCGTGGGGGGCGGCAGGGCGGGAGGGCGGCAGGGCGGTACGTCGACTCAGCCGGCCGAGCCGACGGCGGTGGAAGCGCCGGACGGGATCCCGAAGGCGGGGGCGGGCACGGTCTCGGGGCTGAGCAGCACCGAGGGGCGGCCGTCCGGGCCGAAGGGGACGTCGCCGTCGACGGTGACGCGGCGCAGGGTGCGCTCGTGCTCGTCGGAGTCGTCAACGCCGTAGTGCTGGGTGGCCCGGTTGTCCCAGATCGCGACGTCCCCGACGTTCCACTGCCAGCGGACCGTGTTCTCCGGGGCTTCGATGTGCGCCTGGAAGAGGTCGACCAGGGTGCGGGAGTCGCGTCCGGTGAGGCCGCTGATGCGCTGGACGAAGTTGCCGAGCAGCAGGGTGCGCTCGTCGGTCTCCGGGTGCACGCGCACGACGGGGTGCTCGGTGAGGAACGTCGTGGAGGTGAACACCTCGCGGTACTGGGCCAGCGCCTCGGGCACGGCGTCGGGGCGGAGGGCCGCGTAGTCGTACTCGTTGGAGTGGACGGCGCGCAGCCTGTCGGCGAGGGCGCGCAGCGGCTCGGGGAGGCTGCTGTAGGCGGTGGCGGTGTTGGCCCAGAGGGTGTTGCCGCCGTACGGGGGGACGGTGACGGCGCGGAGGACGGAGAAGGCGGGGTAGGCGGGGACGAAGGTGACGTCGGTGTGCCACTGGTTGGCGCGGGCGCCGTGGTGGGAGTCGATGCCGAGGGAGTAACGGCCGTCGGCGGACGGCACGGTGGGATGTGCCACGAGCTCCCCGAGCCGCTGCGCGAAGGCCTCGTGCCCGGCCTCGTCGAGGTGCTCCTGACCGCGGAAGAAGACGACCTTGTGGGTGAGCAGCGCGGCCCGGATCTGGGCGATGGTCTCCTCGCTCAGGGCCCCGGAGAGCCGTACGCCGCCGATCTCGGCGCCGAGTCGGCCGCCGATCTTGGTGACGGTGAGGTGGTGGGTGCGGGTGGCGGTGGTCATGGGGTGCTCCTGGGGTGGGGCGGGCTGGGGTGGATGGGGCCGGCCGGCGCCGACACGGGCGAGGCTGGGCCGGCCTGGGGCGGGGCCGCACACTGGGCGGCTCCCCGGCCGCCCGGACCGGCACGCGGCCAGAGGGCGTGCCGGGTCATGGCGGGGCGGGGTCGGGAGCAGGACAGGTACTGCGCGCCGGCGCACCGGGGAGACGAGCGGCGGCCGTCCGAGCGGCCGGGCTCGCCGCCTACCTCCACGGCGGCATCGGCGGGGGAAGAGAGAAAGGACAGGTGATACGCACCGACGGAGGTAACGGAGACCGGATGCCGGATGCCGGAAACCGAAGACCAGAGTCCGGGTGGCCGGGTGGCCGGGCTCACCGTCCGCGGTGACGGCATCGGCGGGACGAGGGGCGGGGGACGGCCTGCGCACCGGAGGGGCAGGCGGCCGGTGGCCAGACGGCCAGGCTCACCGTCCGCGGTGACGGCATGGGCGAGCAGGGACGCCTGCCGCACGCCCGGGCCACGGGCCGCCGACACAGCAGGGACGACTGCCGCACGCCCGGATCACTGACGGCCAGCACAACAGGGACGGCTGCCGCACGCCCGGGTCACGGGCGGCCGACACATCAGGGACGGCTCCCGCGCTCCCGGATCACAGGCCGCCGGCACAGCAGGGACGACTGCCGTGCGCCCGGGTCGCGGGCGGCCGGCACGGCAGGGACGGCTGCTGCGCGCCCGGGTCACGGGCGGCCAGCACAGCAGGGACGGCTCCCACGCTCCCGGATCACAGGCGGCCGACACAGCGGGGACGGCTGCTGCGTGCCCGGGTCATGGGCGGCCGGTGGGCCGGACCGGGCCCGGCCGCTGCCGGGGCAGGGCGCCGGCCGTCAGGAACAGGTCGGGGCCGGGCAGCGGCCCGGACATCGCAGGGGCGCGGTACACGCGCCGGGGATGTGGAGCCGCGGGGCGATTCGCTCAGTCGCGGACATGGCCGAAAGCGTGTCAGTGCCGGGATGGCCGGTCAACATCCGGCCCCACCTCACCCAACCCGCCGGAAACCGCACCACACCCACCCTGACCTGCCCTTTCACCGCCAACAGCAGCCGCAGCCACCCCCACCGGATTTCACCGCGCCGCAACATCTCCGCCACGACGCAACACGACCGCACGTTTTCGGACACCCACCCGACCCCGTCCCGCGGGCCTGGAACCGCCCCACGGCGCGCCGTCGACTTTCTCGGCTCCGGCAGCCGGCGCACCCGAGCGGGCCGCCCCGCAGCCGCGCCTGACGGGGCACGGCGCCGACGCCTGAAGCGGAGGGGCGGCCAGGCCGCCGCACGAAGGGGAGGCGCCGACCGCCGCATGGGTGCCGCGTGCCGCGTGCCGGAAGACCGCGTGCCGGAAGGCCGCGCCTACCCCCTCGGGCCGCCGTGCCGCAGGCAGCGGCGCAGCCGTCGCACTCCCCCTCCGCCGATACCCCGCGCGCCGAGCGCGCCAAGCGCCCGCCGGGGCGCGCCGTCGGCCCTGCGAACAAGGGCCGGTGGCGGGCCCGCCGTGCTCCAGGACCGCCGGTACCGCGCCCAACCGCGCCCTGGGCGAGACGCGTCCCCGCGGGGAATGTCCCTGGCTCTTATAACCATCTGACGCGG
>NZ_WTFF01000040.1 GCF_019400985.1 Streptomyces bambusae | reverse complement strand
GCCCACCCCCGGGCGGGCACGCAGCGACCCGCCCCCACGCCGGCGCGCAGCGGCCCGCCCCCGGCAGGCGCGTAGCGGACCCACCCCCGGCAGGCACGCAGCGACCCGCCTCCGGGCGCGACACAGAGACCCGCCCCCGCGCCGGGCGCCAGCGGCACAGCTTTCCCCTTTTCGGACATCAGCCGCTCCCCCGCAGGGTGACCGGCGCCACACACGCCCACGTTTCGAGACGGTTCTGTCCACATCATGGACAGTAGTGGACTCCTCCAAGAGGCACATGACACGCTTCCGCCATGAATGGAGCTGGAATTGCCTTGGTGAGTCGACGTCACGTCGACCTCGGCCGCATGTCCAGCGCCATCTGTCCGGCGAGCTGAAAGATCCAGCCACCCGCCGTCGACTCCTTGCACCCCCTGGAACACCGTCCAGCCACCGCCTGACCGCAGTGGGCTGGATGAGCCGCATCTGCTGGCATCACCGCAGGTCAGCGCCGACCTGCTCGGACACGGGGCATCACCGCAAGGTAGCCCACCCCTGCCCAGAGCCGCTGAAGAAGGACTTACCGCCATGGCCGACAACACCCTCAAGCCCGCTGCCGCTCCCGCAGCCGCGCGCCGCAAGACCGGCCGCCACCGCGGCGAGGGTCAGTGGGCCGTCGGCCACCACACGCCCCTCAACGGCAACGAGCAGTTCAAGAAGGACGACGACGGTCTCAATGTGCGGACACGCATTGAGACGATCTACTCCAAGACCGGATTCGACTCGATCGACCCCAACGACCTGCGCGGACGCATGCGCTGGTGGGGCCTGTACACCCAGCGCAAGCCCGGGATCGACGGCGGCAGGACCGCGGTCCTGGAGCCGGAGGAGCTGGACGACAAGTACTTCATGCTGCGCGTGCGCATCGACGGCGGCCGGCTGACCACCGAGCAGCTGCGGGTGATCGGCGAGATCTCCGAGGAGTTCGCCCGCGGCACCGCCGACCTCACCGACCGGCAGAACGTGCAGTACCACTGGATCCGGATCGAGGACGTCCCGGAGATCTGGCGCCGGCTGGAGGCCGTCGGCCTGTCCACCACCGAGGCCTGCGGTGACACCCCGCGCGTCATCCTCGGCTCCCCGGTCGCCGGCATCGCCGAGGACGAGATCATCGACGGCACTCCCGCCATCGACGAGATCCACCGCCGCATCGTGGGCAACACGGACTTCTCCAACCTGCCCCGCAAGTTCAAGTCGGCCGTCTCCGGCTCGCCGCTGCTCGACGTGGCGCACGAGATCAACGACGTCGCCTTCGTCGGCGTCGAGCACCCCGAGCACGGCCCGGGCTTCGACGTCTGGGTCGGCGGCGGCCTGTCCACCAACCCCAAGCTGGGCGTGCGCCTGGGCGCCTGGGTCTCCCTGGACGAGGTCCCCGACGTCTACGAGGGCGTCATCTCGGTCTTCCGCGACTACGGCTACCGCCGACTGCGCACCCGCGCCCGGCTGAAGTTCCTCGTCGCCGACTGGGGCGCGCAGAAGTTCCGCCAGGTCCTGGAGGACGAGTACCTGGGGCGCAAGCTCACCGACGGCCCCGCCCCGCAGGAGCCCGCCGGCCGGTGGCGCGACCACATGGGCGTGCACCGCCAGCAGGACGGCCGCTTCTACATCGGCTTCGCCTCGCGCGTGGGCCGGGTCGACGGCGCCACCCTCAACAAGATTGCCGACGTGGCCGAGCAGCACGGCTCCGGCCGGCTGCGCACCACCGCCGACCAGAAGATGATCCTGCTGGACATCGAGGAGGCGCAGGTCGACTCGGCCGTCGCCGCCCTGGAGGCGCTCGACCTGCGGGTCGACCCGTCCCCGTTCCGGCGCGGCACGATGGCCTGCACCGGCATCGAGTTCTGCAAGCTGGCCATCGTCGAGACCAAGGCGCGCGGCGCCTCGCTGATCGACGAGCTGGAGCGCCGCCTGCCGGACTTCGACCAGCCGCTCACCATCAACATCAACGGCTGCCCGAACGCCTGCGCCCGTATCCAGGTGGCGGACATCGGTCTCAAGGGCCAGCTGGTCCTGGACGACGACGGCAACCAGGTGGAGGGCTACCAGGTCCACCTGGGCGGCGCCCTCGGCCTGGAGGCCGGCTTCGGCCGCAAGGTTCGCGGCCTGAAGGTCACCAAGGACGGGCTGCCCGACTACGTCGAGCGGGTCGTCAAGCGCTTCGAGGCGGAGCGCGAGGACGGCGAGCGGTTCGCGACCTGGGTCGGCCGCGCGAGCGACGAGAGCCTCTCATGAGCGGCCGCGCCGCCCCGTTCTACTGCCCGTACTGCGGCGACGAGGACCTGTTCCCGAACGAGCAGGGCCACGGCGCCTGGGAATGCAGGTCGTGCAACCGGGCCTTCCAGCTGAAGTACCTCGGGCTGCTGGCCCGCGGGCTTCGGACCGACACCACTGGAGGGGAAGCGATATGACGACGGTTCAGGAGAGCGGCGACCTCAAGGCGCTCGCCGAGCAGGCCGGGCGTGACCTGGAGGACGCCTCCGCGCTGGAGATCCTCACCTGGGCGGCCGAGACCTTCGGCAAGAAGTTCTGCGTGACCTCCTCCATGGAGGACGCGGTCGTCGCCCACCTGGCCTCCCGGGCCATGCCCGGCGTGGACGTGGTGTTCCTCGACACGGGCTACCACTTCGAGGAGACCATCGGCACCCGCGACGCGGTCGAGGCCGTGATGGACGTCAACGTCATCACCCTCACCCCGCGCCGGACGGTGGCCGAGCAGGACGCGCAGTACGGCCCGAAGCTGCACGACCGCGACCCCGACCTGTGCTGCGCGCTGCGCAAGGTCAAGCCGCTGGAGGAGGGCCTGACCGCGTACGACGCGTGGGCCACCGGGCTGCGCCGCGACGAGTCCCCGACCCGGGCGAACACCCCGGTGGTCGGCTGGGACGAGAAGCGGCAGAAGGTCAAGATCTCCCCCATAGCCCGCTGGACCCAGGACGACGTGGACGCGTACGTCGCCGAGCACGGCGTGCTCACCAACCCGCTCCTGATGGACGGCTACGCCTCCGTCGGCTGCGCCCCCTGCACCCGCCGCGTGGCGGAGGGCGAGGACGCGCGGGCCGGCCGCTGGGCCGGCCGGGCCAAGATCGAGTGCGGACTGCACGGCTGATGACCACCATGACACCCACCAACGACACGGAACCTACGGAGAAGCGGATGAGCGTGACCGGCCAGGGAGCCACGGTGTGGCTGACCGGTCTGCCCAGCGCGGGCAAGACCACCATCGCCTACGCGCTCGCCGAGCGGCTGCGCGGCGAGGGCCACCGGGTGGAGGTCCTCGACGGCGACGAGATCCGCGAGTTCCTCTCCGCCGGCCTCGGCTTCAGCCGCGAGGACCGCCACACCAACGTGCAGCGGATCGGCTTCGTCGCCGAGCTGCTCAGCCGCAACGGCGTCAAGGCGCTGGTGCCGGTCATCGCGCCGTACGCGGACAGCCGCGAGGCGGTGCGCAAGCGGCACGCCGCCGCGGCGACGGACTACGTCGAGGTGCACGTGGCCACCCCGGTCGAGGTGTGCTCCGAGCGTGATGTGAAGGGCCTGTACGCCAAGCAGGCCGCGGGCGAGATCTCCGGGCTGACCGGGGTCGACGACCCGTACGAGGCGCCGGAGTCCCCGGACCTCCGTATCGAGTCGCACACCCAGTCCGTGCAGGAGTCGGCCGACTCCCTGTACGCGCTGCTCACCGAGAGGGGTCTGGCATGACCACCGCCGCGCACCTGCACACCGAGGCCGACGCCGACGCCCCGTACGCGCTGTCGCACCTGGACTCGCTGGAGTCCGAGGCCGTGCACATCTTCCGCGAGGTGGCGGGCGAGTTCGAGAAGCCGGTGATCCTCTTCTCCGGCGGCAAGGACTCCATCGTCATGCTGCACCTGGCGCTGAAGGCCTTCGCCCCGGCTCCGGTGCCGTTCGCCCTGCTGCACGTGGACACCGGGCACAACTTCCCCGAGGTCATCGACTACCGGGACCGCACGGTCGCGAAGCACGGCCTGCGCCTGCACGTGGCCTCCGTCCAGGAGTACATCGACGCCGGCAAGCTGCGCGAGCGCCCGGACGGCACCCGCAACCCGCTGCAGACGGTCCCGCTGACCGAGGCCATCCAGCAGCACAGGTTCGACGCCGTGTTCGGCGGCGGGCGCCGCGACGAGGAGAAGGCCCGGGCCAAGGAGCGGGTGTTCTCGCTGCGCGACGAGTTCTCCCAGTGGGACCCGCGCCGCCAGCGCCCCGAGCTGTGGCAGCTCTACAACGGCCGCCACGCGCCCGGCGAGCACGTCCGCGTCTTCCCGCTGTCCAACTGGACCGAGCTGGACGTGTGGCAGTACATCGCCCGCGAGGGCATCGAGCTGCCGGAGATCTACTTCGCGCACGAGCGGGACGTGTTCCTGCGCAGCGGCATGTGGCTGACGGCCGGCGAGTGGGGCGGCCCGAAGGACACCGAGACGGTGGAGAAGCGGATCGTCCGCTACCGCACCGTCGGTGACATGTCCTGCACCGGCGCCGTCGACTCCGACGCCACCACGCTCGATGCCGTGATCGCCGAGATCGCCGTCTCCCGCCTGACCGAGCGGGGCGCGACCCGCGCCGACGACAAGCTGTCCGAGGCCGCGATGGAAGACCGCAAGCGCGAAGGGTACTTCTAGACATGACCAGCACCACCGAGCAGCTCAGCGCCACCACGCTGCTGCGCTTCGCCACGGCCGGATCCGTCGACGACGGCAAGTCCACCCTGGTCGGCCGGCTGCTGCACGACTCCAAGTCGGTCCTGGAGGACCAGCTGGAGGCCGTGGAGCGGGTGTCCGCCGACCGCGGTCAGGACGCCCCCGACCTGGCCCTCCTGACCGACGGCCTGCGGGCCGAGCGGGAGCAGGGCATCACCATCGACGTGGCCTACCGCTACTTCGCCACCGCCCGCCGCCGGTTCATCCTGGCCGACACCCCCGGGCACGTGCAGTACACCCGGAACATGGTCACCGGCGCCTCCACCGCCGAGCTGGCCGTGGTCCTGGTCGACGCCCGCAACGGCGTGGTCGAGCAGACCCGCCGGCACGCGGCCGTCGCCGCCCTGCTGCGCGTCCCGCACGTGGTCCTGGCCGTGAACAAGATGGACCTGGTGGGCTACGAGGAGGCGGTCTTCGCGAAGATCGCCGAGGAGTTCACCACGTACGCCTCCGATCTCGGTGTCCCCGAGATCACCGCGATCCCGATCTCGGCGCTGGCCGGCGACAACGTGGTGGAGCCCTCCTCCAACATGGACTGGTACGGCGGCCCGACGGTGCTGGAGCACCTGGAGACCGTGCCGGTCAGCCACGACCTGACGGCCTGCCCGGCGCGCTTCCCGGTGCAGTACGTGATCCGCCCGCAGAGCGCCGAGCACCCCGACTACCGGGGCTACGCCGGCCAGATCGCCTCCGGCGTGCTGCGCGTCGGCGAGCCGGTCACCGTGCTGCCGTCCGGCCGTACCTCGGTGATCGAGGGCATCGACGCGCTCGGCGAGAGCGTCGACATCGCCTGGGCGCCGCAGTCGGTGACGCTCCGCCTCGCCGACGACATCGACATCTCGCGCGGCGACCTGATCGCGCCGACCGCGACGGCCCCGGCCACCACGCAGGACGTCGAGGCGACGGTCTGCCACGTGGCCGACCAGCCGCTGACGGTGGGTGCCCGGGTCCTGCTCAAGCACACCACCCGCACGGTGAAGGCCATCGTCAAGGAGATCCCGTCCAGGCTCACGCTGGACGACCTCTCCCAGCACCCGGACCCGGGTCAGCTGGTGGCCAACGACATCGGCCGCGTGGTCGTCCGTACGGCCGAGCCGCTCGCGCTCGACGCGTACGCCGACTCGCGCCGCACCGGGTCCTTCCTGCTGATCGACCCGGCCGACGGCACCACGCTCGCGGCGGGCATGGCGGGCGCGTCCTTCGCCTCCGAGGCGAAGACCGCTCCCGTGCAGGACGACGAGGGATGGGACTTCTGACGGTGTCTGCCGACATCTTCTCCACCTTCGCCAAGGAGGGCGGCCGCGTGGGCAGCGGCGCCCTGGGCAGCGGCCAGGGAGGAGTGGCGCGATGTGTGCGATGACGTACGCGCACTGCCTGCGCGCCCTCACCCCCCACGAGCCGTACCCGCCCCCGCTCCACCGACGAAGACGTGCCGCATGAATTGACGGCACGTCACGAGAGGACCATCTCCGTGCCTGCCACCGGTTCGACCACACCCAGCACCCTGCGCCGCGGCCTCGCCGCCGCCGCTGCCCTGCCGCTGCTGATCGGCGCCCTCGCCTCCTGCGGCTACGGCTCCCAGGCCAAGCAGGACGACACCGCGGCCAAGCCGGCAGCCGCCGACGGCGGCGCGAAGCTGTCCGCCGCCGAGGTCCGCATCGGGTACTTCCCGAACCTCACCCACGCCACCGCCCTGGTCGGCCTCCAGGAGGGCCTGATCCAGAAGGAGCTCGGCGGCACCGCGCTCAAGCCGCAGACCTTCAACGCCGGCCCGTCCGAGATCGAGGCGCTCAACGGCGGCTCGCTGGACATCGGCTTCATCGGCCCCTCGCCGTCCATCAACGCCTACGTGAAGTCCAAGGGGAAGAACCTGCGGATCGTCTCCGGCTCCGCCTCCGGCGGCGTGAAGCTGGTGGTGAACCCGGACAGGATCAAGACCCTCGACGACATCAAGGGCAAGAAGATCGCCACTCCGCAGAAGGGCAACACGCAGGACGTGGCGTTCCTGAACTGGATCTCCGAGAAGGGCTGGAAGGTCGACCCGGAGTCCGGCAAGGGTGACGTCTCCGTCGTCCGCACCGACAACAAGGTGACCCCGGACGCCTTCAAGCAGGGCTCCATCGACGGCGCGTGGGTGCCCGAGCCGACCGCGTCCAAGCTGGTCAGCGACGGCGCGAAGGTCCTCCTCGACGAGACCGAGCTGTGGCCCGACAAGAAGTTCGTGATCACGAACGTCATCGTGTCGCAGAAGTTCCTCAAGGAGCACCCGGACGTGGTGGAGGCCGTGCTCAAGGGCACGGTGAAGACCAACGAGTGGATCAACGCCAACCCCGACAAGGCGAAGGCCTCGGCCAACGCGGCGCTGGAGAAGGAGACCGGCAAGCCGCTCGACGCCAAGATCATCGACCCGGCCTGGCAGTCCTTCGCGGTCACCGACGACCCGCTGGCCCCGACCCTGAAGACCCAGGCCGACTACGCGGTGAAGGCCAAGCTCATCGAGCAGCCCGACCTGAGCGGCATCTACGACCTGACGCTCCTGAACAAGGTGCTGAAGGCCGCAGGCAAGCCCGAGGTCGCCGACGCCGGTCTCGGCGCGAAGTAACTCCACCCGCCCCGTAAGTCCCCAGGAGGTGACGACCATGGCCACGACGCTTGCCACGGCTGCCGAGGGTTCCGCCGTAGCGACGGTGGAGCGCGCCGCCCGTATCGAGCACGTCTCGAAGTCCTTCTCCGGCCCGGCCGGTACGCAGCTCGTCCTGGACGACATCAGCCTCGATGTCGCGCCCGGCGAGTTCGTCACGATCCTGGGGGCCTCGGGGTGCGGCAAGTCCACGCTCCTGAACCTGGTCGCGGGGCTGGACAAGCCGTCCGCGGGCTCGATCGAGACCGCGGGCCGTCCGGCGCTGATGTTCCAGGAGCACGCCCTCTTCCCGTGGCTGACCGCGGGCAAGAACATCGAACTGGCCCTGCGGCTGCGCGGGGTCGCCAAGTCCGAGCGGCGCGGCGAGGCCGAGCGGCTGCTGGAGCTGGTCCGGCTCGGCGGGGCGTACGGCAAGCGGGTGCACGAGCTGTCCGGCGGCATGCGCCAGCGCGTGGCCCTGGCCCGGGCGCTGGCGCAGGACAGCCGGCTGCTGCTGATGGACGAGCCGTTCGCGGCCCTGGACGCCATCACCCGGGACGTGCTGCACGGCGAGCTCACCCGCATCTGGGCGGAGACCGGCGTGTCGGTCCTGTTCGTCACGCACAACGTGCGCGAGGCCGTCCGCCTGGCCCAGCGCGTGGTCCTGCTCTCCTCCCGGCCCGGCCGGGTGGCGAAGGAATGGACCGTGGACATCCCGCAGCCGCGCCGCATCGAGGACGCGGCCGTCGCGGAGCTGTCCCTGGAGATCACTGAACACCTGCGTGGGGAGATCCGCCGCCATGGCCAGCACTGACACCGCCCCGAAGGCGGCCGCCAAGGCGGACGACCTCGCCGGCCTGGAGGCCGGGCTGGACGCCCTCGACGCCGTCGAGGTCCGCCGTACGCCGGTCCGCGAGGTCCTCGTCAAGAAGGTCCTGCCGCCCGTCGTCGCGGTCGGCCTGGTCCTGGCGGTCTGGCAGGTCCTCGTCTCGGCGAAGGTCACCGAGGAGACCAAGCTCCCGCCGCTGTCCGCGGTCTGGGCGAGCCTGTCCCAGATGTGGCTGCAGGGCACCCTGCTGGACGTCATCTGGACCTCGGTCTCCCGCGGCATGCTGGGCTTCCTGCTGGCCCTGGCCATCGGTACCCCGCTGGGTCTGCTGGTCGCCCGGGTGAAGCTGGTCCGGGCCGCGATCGGCCCCATCCTGTCCGGTCTGCAGTCCCTGCCGTCCGTGGCGTGGGTGCCGCCGGCCGTCCTCTGGTTCGGCCTGAACGACGCGATGATGTACACCGTCATCCTGCTCGGCGCGGTCCCGTCCATCGCCAACGGCCTCGTCTCCGGCGTGGACCAGGTCCCCCCGCTGTTCCTGCGCGCCGGGCGGACCCTGGGCGCCACCGGCGTCAAGGGCGTCTGGCACGTGGTCATGCCGGCCGCGCTGCCCGGCTACCTGGCCGGTCTCAAGCAGGGCTGGGCCTTCTCGTGGCGCTCGCTGATGGCGGCGGAGATCATCGCCTCCTCGCCCGACCTCGGCCTGGGCCTGGGCCAGTTGCTGGAGAACGGCCGCAACAACATCGACCTGCCGGGCGTGTTCCTGGCCATCATCCTGATCCTGGTCGTGGGCATCGCCATCGACCTGCTGATCTTCAGCCCGGTCGAGCGGTGGGTGCTGCGCAGCCGCGGCCTGCTGGCCAGGAGCTGACGGCCGCCATGCGTCCGCCGTACGCCGCCCAGCAGCCCGCGCGCCGCCCGCGGCACCCTGGGCTGCCCGCCCACGGGGCTGCCCCCGGGTCTGCCCTGGGGCTGCCCGCCGACGGGGCCGCCGACGGGTCTGCCCCCGGGTCCACCCGCCGGCCCGCCCTGCTCGTCATCGCGCACGGCAGCCGCGACCCGCGGCACGCGGCGACCGTGCACGCCCTGACCCGGCGGGTGCGGGCGCTGCGGCCGGGGCTGCGGGTGGAGACCGCGTTCCTGGACTTCGACACCCCGTCGGTGTCCCAGGCGCTCGCCTCGCTGTACCTGTCGGGGGTCCGCGAGGTCGTGGCCCTCCCCCTGCTGCTCACCCGCGCCTTCCACGCGAAGGCCGACGTACCGGCGGCGCTGTCGGAGTCCACCGCCCGGCTGCCGGAGCTCCGCGTCCGGATCGCGGACGTACTGGGCCCGTCCCCCCTGCTGACGGCGGCGCTGGACCGCCGGCTGCGGGAGGCCGGGCTGACCCCGGCGGACCGCGCCACCACCGGTGTGGTGCTCGCGTCCGCCGGTTCCACCGACCCGGAGGCGATCGCAGTGATCGCAGAAATCGCGCGGGAGTGGCGGCACACCGGTTGGTGCGCCGTGCGGCCTGCGTTCGCCTCCGCGGCGCTCCCCCGTACGGAGGACGCCGTACGCGCGCTGCGCGCCGAAGGGGTTCGGCGCGTGGCCGTGGCCCCGTACGTCATCGCTCCCGGCCGGCTGCCCGACCGGATCGCCGCGGGGGCGGCGGCGGCCGGTGCGGATGTCGTGGCCGGGGTCCTGGGCGCGGCCCCGGAGCTCGCCCGGCTCCTGCTCCACCGCTACGAGGCCGCACTGGCGGCCCCGACCCCACACCCGGCCCGCGCCGCCGTACCGGCCTGACCGCTGCGCGGGGCTTCTTCCCCTACCCGCCCCTTCCCGAAACTGGGGCTCCGCCCCAGACCCCGTTCCGTGCGCTCCGCGCCCGGTGCGCTCAAACGCCGCGCGGGCTGGATTTGCAAATCCCAGCCCCGCCGGCGTTTGAGGCGCGGGGGTACGGGGGCGGAGCCCCCGAAACCGGGGCCCGGGGCCGCACCCCGCCACGCGGCGGAGCCGCATATCCGGTACAGCGGGAAGGGGCGGGGAGGGGAGAGGCCCCGCGCAGCGGACGAGCTCAGCCCAGCGCCTGCGTCAGATCCGCCAGCAGGTCATCCACGGCCTCGATGCCCACCGACAGGCGAACGAGGTCGCCCGGGACCTCCAGCGCCGACCCGGCCACCGACGCGTGCGTCATCCGCCCCGGGTGCTCGATCAGCGACTCCACCCCGCCCAGCGACTCGCCGAGCGTGAACAGCCGCGCCCGGTTGCACACCTCGACCGCCGCCTCCTCGCCGCCCGCGACGCGGAAGGAGATCATGCCGCCGAAGCGCTTCATCTGCTTGGCCGCGACCTCGTGACCCGGGTGCTCCGGCAGGCCCGGGTACAGGACCTGGGTGACCTTCGGGTGGCGGGTCAGCATGTCCGCGACGCGGGTCGCGTTCTCGCTGTGCCGGTCCATCCGCACCGCCAGGGTCTTGATCCCGCGCAGCACGATCCAGGAGTCGAAGGGGCCGGCCACGGCGCCCATCGCGTTCTGGTGGTAGGCGAGCTCCTCGCCGAGCTCCGCGTCCGCCGTCACCAGCGCGCCGCCGACCACGTCGGAGTGGCCGCCCATGTACTTCGTCAGCGAGTGCACGACGACGTCCGCGCCCAGGGCCAGCGGCTGCTGGAGGTAGGGGGAGGCGAAGGTGTTGTCGACGACCAGGCGGACGCCCGCCGAGCGCGCGATGTCGGCGATCGCCGCGATGTCGGTGATGCCGAGCAGCGGGTTCGAGGGGGTCTCGACCCAGATGACCTTCGTACGGTCGTTCATCGCGGCGCGCACCGACGCCGGGTCGGAGGTGTCGGCGACCGACCATTCCACACCCCAGCGGGCCACGACCTTCGCGAACAGGCGGAACGTGCCGCCGTACGCGTCGTTCGGGATGACCACGTGGTCGCCGGGCGCGAGCAGCGTCCGCAGCAGGCAGTCCTCGGCCGCGAGGCCCGAGGCGAAGGCCAGGCCGCGCCGGCCGTTCTCCAGCGCCGCGAGGTTCTCCTCCAGCGCCGTACGGGTCGGGTTGGCGCTGCGGCTGTACTCGTAACCGCCGCGCAGGCCGCCGACGCCGTCCTGCTTGTACGTCGACACCTGATAGATCGGGGGCACGACCGCGCCGGTCAGCGGGTCGGCGGTGTTGCCCGCGTGGATGGCGCGGGTCTCGAAGCTCTGGTGCTCGTGGCTGTGGTCACTCATGGGGCAGAGCCTAAGCCCCGGCAGGGCCCGGCGGCCTGCCGGAACGCGGCGCCGTCCCCGGCGGCACGCGGCCCGCCCGCGCGGCCCGCCCGCGCCGATTTCACAGAACGTTCGTATTGGCCTCGGGGCGGGGGTGTCTGGTTCGCTGGACCCATGGAGATTCTGTGGTTCCTGATCGCGGTCGGCCTGCTGGTGGCCGCCCTGTCCCCGGTCATACGGCGCCGGCGCGACGCCGTGCGCCTGGCCGCCCCCGGCAGCCCTGACGCCGCCGACCCCGAGAACTACGGATTCGTCCGGCAGGAACAGCTCGACATCCGCGTCCCCGGGCCCGACCAGGACCTGATGGACGCCCTCGGCAACGTGCAGCGCAGCGGCCAGTGGCAGGCCGCCTCCCAGCTACTCGCCGGTACGCCGCGCGACGGCGAGCAGCGCTGGCAGCGGGTGCAGGCGTTCGCCGGTGCGGCGGCGCTGGAGCTCATGCAGACGCCGGGCGCCGGTGCGCCGTGGCTGAAGGCGTGGCGCCTGGAGGCCCCGAAGGACGCGGGCGGCGCGCAGGTGCACGCGGAGCTGCTGGTGCAGCAGGCCTGGCGCAGCTCGGGCGGTGTCGGCTCGACCGACCACCGCATCATCCTGGAGGAGGCCCGCGCGGCGTGCGCGGAGGCGGCCCTGCTGGCACCGGGCGACCCGGTCCCGTACATCGTCGAACTGGCCGTGGCGCGCGGACTGGGCTACTCGGAGGCGGAGTTCGACGCGCTGTGGGCGAAGGTCATCGACCGGGCGCCGCAGCACATGGGCGCTCACCTGGCCGCCCTGCACTACTGGTGCGAGAAGTGGCACGGCTCGCGCGAGAAGGCCGACGCCTTCGCGCACGCGGCGGCGGCGCGGGCGCCGCAGGGCTCGCTGCTGGCGGCGCTGCCGCTGTTCGCGGTGTACGAGCACCTCCCCGAGATCACCATGGTGCAGTCCTTCTTCCAGAGCGCGGTCGTCACACGCGCCGTCGAAGGCGCCCTGTTCGCGGTCCACAACGCCCGCCCCGACGACCCGATGCTGGCCCACGCCCGCCACCTGCTGCTCTGGTTCCTGGTCCGCTCCGAGCGGTGGGCGGAGGCGATGGAACAACTGCGCCACGTGGACGGCTACGTAGGCGCCCTCCCCTGGTCCCACCAACCGGACCCGGCAGCCGCGTACGCGATCAACCGCGCCCTGGCGGTAGCGGGCTACGAGGCAAACGGCGGGACTCCGGCGACCCTGCGAGGCCACTGGTAGGCAACGGCTGCCCTGCCGCTCGGGGGCTGGTCCCGTACTTCGCGGGTCGTTGATTCGTATGGTGCGACCGGTCCGGGAGTGTCCCGGGCCGGTCGTATGGCGTTGGTCCGGGTGGGTCGATGGCTTCCCGGCCACCACGACCACGGTCCCAGCGTCAGCGTCTTGAGTGCGTGGTGACGACTGTGGTGGAGAAGCGTCTGGGTGCTCTGCCTGTCGCTGCCTGGTTTCTGCGCGGTTGGGTTCTCAGCCAGTGCTTGCGTCGGACCAGCCGTTTGCAACGGCCGGGCGGGCGGCCCCCGACTCGGCACGACGATGTCTCCGTTCCAACGAGGTACGCGCATCCGTGGTGGCGGTATGCGGTCATCGTGGAAAGGGTCACGCCACCAGGCGTCTGTTACGAGTCATTCTCGGGCCGGCCGGGTTACCGAAGCGGTCCGTTTACTTCGACGGAGGCAGTCCGAATATCGCTGTCCGGAATTTTGTGGGCAATTTTTGTCGAACATTTTCCGTCGACTTGGCCGAGAAATTGGCTACCTATGGCGCCAATGTGACGCAGATTGAGCCCTTCCGATGCGAATGGACGTCAACTCGCGCTGGAGCAAGTGGTTCCGGTGCGCGTCGCTCGTGGTCTTGTTCACTATCAGTGCCGGTTGATCGATTACCGGACGGGGGGCTAGGTTCCCTGTCGTCACGCCCCGACCAGACCAACCGTCGGACGGGGATCAATTCACGGGGAAGAAGACCGCGGGGGCACGGGTTCATGCCTGGAAAACATCGCCTGCGCTCACGCATGCCTTCTTCATGCGTCCGGGGCGCCCGCCGCCTCCGCCGCAGACGTGGCTGCCGTTGAGCAGGCCGCCGCCGCGGACAAGGGCAAGGTGTTCATCGAGCTCCTCAAGCGCACGGGTGGTCTGTTCAAGAAGGCCGTCGAGAAGGCCAAGGCCGGCGGCGCCGCGTTCAACGAGTGGATGAAGAACCAGCACTGGACCGTGCGCGCCGCCTGGTGGGCGCTCAGCGGCAGCGCCCAGACCTGGGTCATCAACTACCTGGCCGACCAGATCGGCTGATCCTTCGGGCCGCCCTCCCACGTCTTCGTGGGAGGGCGGCCCTCCTGCTCTGTCACGACTGGAAAGGCGCGCATGACCACCAGCGCATCCGGATCCACACCGGTGGACCGCTTCTTCGCAGTTCCCATGGTTCTGCTCGCCCTGACCGCCCCTGTCTTTCTCCTCGGAGGCGATGCCGGTCGTACTCCTGGATGGCTGCTCTACGGAGCCGGCCTGCTGATGACCATCTGCGGATTCCTCTACTGTGCCCTGACTCGTAAGAGTCCCAGCTGGGGCGGGGCGAGTTGCATGGCTGGCGCTGTCATCATCGGTGCGGTCGCCCTGAACCGTTTCGGGTGGCCCTGGTGACCGGTACGCCCGGCATGCCCGCAAGCGGTGTAGCCGCTGTGGCACTGAGCCGGTCTTTCGGCCCCAGAACCGTTCTGCACGATGTGTCCCTGCACGCACCGGCCGGCTCGGTGACGGGACTTCTTGGGGCCAACGGTGCGGGGAAGAGCACCGCCATCCGCATCATGCTCGGCCTTCTCAGGGGCGGAGGTCAGACCCTCTTCTTCGGGCAGCCACTGTCCGCTTGGAGCTCTCCTGGTCATGTGGTCGGGGCAGTCCTCGGTGGCGTAGCAGGCCACCCCGCCCACCAGGTCCGAACCCATCTGACCATGGTCGCCAAAGGCCTCGGCCTGCCCAAGAGCCGGGTCGACGAGGTCCTGGACATGGTGGGACTGAGGGAAGCCGCCGGGCTGAGGCTCAAGGCCCTCTCGCTGGGCATGGCCCAGCGGGTCGGTATCGCCCAGGCGATGCTCGGGAACCCGCCAGTGCTCATCCTCGACGAACCGGGTAACGGCCTCGACCCGCATTCCCTGCGCTGGTTGCGTACCTTCCTGTGCGACCTGGCCAGGGAAGGGCGGGCAGTTCTCGTCTCCAGCCACTTGCTTCCTGAGATGGAACAGCTGGCCGACGGGGTGGTCGTGCTCGCGCGCGGCAAGGTGGTCGCACAGACCACGATGCGCGAGATCACCACCCGGACCGGAACCGTTACCGCGCAGAGCCCGTCTCCTGATCGCCTGGCCGCCCTTGTGGAGCAGGCCGGCGGCACTACGCGCCCGCTGCAAGACGGCATGATCTCGATCAGCGGGCTCGACCGCTTCCGGGTCGGGGCGCTGGCTGCCGCGGACTCACTACCCCTGACCTGGCTCGACGAGCGGACATCCTCTCTGGAGGAGTACTACCTCTCCGTCGCGCAGGAGGAGTTCCACATCCGATGAGCACCCAGACGACGGATCCCATGCAGCCGGGCCCCGGTCCGTTCCCGGCCGGGACGGCAGCGGATACACCAGGTGGCCCGCCGCACACTCCTCACCCTGCCCGTGCGTTGCGCCGGGCCGCAGCCTACGAATGGCATCATCTGCGTGGATTGCGTGCCACCTGGGTCCTGCTGTCCGTGGCGGCGGTCCTGACTGTCGGCAACGGAGTGAGCCTGCTGCTTGTGGCCGACACAGACTCCGCCCCCACCCCCGCAACGGTGGCGGACGCTCTCCAGTGGGCTCCCGCCGCCACCCAACTGCCTCTGCTGGCCCTGCTGCTGATAGCCCTGGGCACGAGCTCTGTCAGCACCGACCTCACACGCGGGGCTGCCCGTACGACCTGGCTGACCGCCGCGTCCCGGACGACTGCCTTCGTTGCGAAACTGTGCGTCGCGGCACTACTGACGTCCGCCACAGCCGTGGTGACCGTGCTGATCGCTGGGGCTGCCGGAGCATCAGCCCTGGCCATGAGTGGCACTCCTCAGCCCGCATGGGAGCAGACTCTGCCCGCGCTCCTGCGTTTCACGCTTGTTATGGCCTGCTGGCCCGTGCTGGCCGGCTCCGTGGCAGCCCTCCTCCGCAACCGGGTATGGACCGTGCTCCTACTCGTCCTGTGGCCACTGATCATCGAACGACTGACAGGGCTACTGCTCGGCCGTCTGCTCGGCATCTCCGCACTGCACGAAGTACTGCCCTTCGCTGCCGCCAGAGCCGCCATGGCCGACGCGTCGGACACCAGCACGGACGCCTCGCCTGCGCAGGGGCTACTCGACAACGGGCTCGGACCCTGGACCGGACTGATGGTTCACGTCCTTTTCGCCCTCGCCGTCGCAGTCGCCGGGGCGTGGGCCTATCGACGACGAGACGGAGCGTAAGCAACGCGATCCACTGTTTGTCTCAACTTGTCAGTCCCATCCGGCGGCAGAGACCGCGGAGTTGGGGGGATCGTGGCGCCCAGGGCGCGATCAGCACTCGCCGATGACCGTGCGGAGATTCCGCCGCGGCCCCGAATACACCGGACGACCGCTGCGTACGCCCATTCGTAACGATCGGGATTCCAGGTTGGTGGGAGCAGGCGGCACGGCCCATCATGGCGGCCGTGATCGTAGCTCTCGTCGTACTCCTCGTGCTGCTCTCCCTGGCCGTGGCCTGGGCGTTCCGCAAGCGCCGGCCCGTTTCTCCGTCCGCCGACAGGTGGGTGCGCACGCAGTTCGACCCCGCCGCCTTCGGGCTCGTACCGCGCGAGCAGCTCGACCCCCGTCGCCCCGGCCCCGAGCCCGACGGCGCGACGTGCGCGGAAGAGCAGAAGGTGGCCGAGGCCGCCTGGGGCGGTGACTGGCGGGTGGCCGCGGCGTACGCCGAGGAGGCGGGCGCCGACTGGGACGAGCGGTGGTCGCGCATCGAGACGCTGGCGCAGATCGCCCGTGGCGACGACCGCTGGCTGACCGACTGGCGTACGGCCCTGCCCGACAGCGGCGACGCGGGTACCGTCCACGCGCTGGTGCTCGTGGACGAGGCCTGGGCGATACGTGGCTCCGCCTACGCGCACCAGGTCCCGGACGAGGACATGCGGCGGTTCCGCTCGATGCTGCCCGCCGCCATGGCCGCCGCACAGCGCACCGCCGACCGGGCCCCGCACGACCCCGGCCCCTGGGTCGTGATGATCACGGCGGCGCGGGCGATGTCGTACTCGCAGAGCCAGTTCCACGACCTGTGGCGGAACCTGACGGCCCGCGCCCCGCACCACACCGCCGCGCACTGGCAGGCGTTGCAGTACTGGTGCGCCAAGTGGCACGGCTCCGACGAGCTGATGCTCGACTTCGCCGTCCGCGCGGTCACGTCCGCGCCGCACGGCAGCACTCTGCCCGGCCTCTACCTGCATGCGCTGGACGAACTGGACAAGGTGGGGAAGCGGGCCGAGCGGATCGACGGCCTGCGCGGCGCGCAGGGCCGGGCGCGGCTGGAGGACATCGCGCGGCGCCTGGACTCCGTCCCCCAGGACCACCCGGAACTGCCGCAGCTGCGCCACCTGTTGGCGTACCGGCTGGGACGGGTGGGTGCGTACGGGGCGGCGCTGGAGCAGTTCCGGCGGCTGGGGCCGTACTGCGGGGCGCGCCCGTGGAAGGACGACGAGGCGGGCGCGGTCGTCGCCTTCGACCGGGCGCGGGGCCTGGCGGCGCGCGGCGCGAGCCGACGCGGGTAGCCGCAGGCAGGGGTCGGTCGACGCGGGTAGCCATAGGCAGGGGCGGTCGGCGCGCGGCGGCGGCCGCCTCGGGCGGCCACAGGCAGGGATCGGTCACCAGTACGATCAACCGCCACACCCGTTCACATCCCTGGGGGGGATCTGTCCCGATGGGCGCAACTCTGCGCGCCGTGCGAGCACTCGTCCTGCTCGCCGGTTTCTATCTCCTGGGCCTGTTGCTGCTGGCCGCCCTGGCCGGCATCGACCTCGCCCTCATCGGCTTGACCGACGGCGGCCCGGTGGCCGCCAAGATCGTCGTCGTGAGCGTGCTGCTCGCCGTACCGATCGTGCGCGGCATGTTCATGCTCCGCACCCCCAAGGACGAGCCGCATCCCGGCATCCGCGTCACCCCGGAGCAGGAGCCCCGCCTCTGGCAGATCGTGCGCGAGCTCGCCGAGCAGGTCGACACCCGCGCCCCCGACGAGATCGTGCTGACCGACGAGGTCAACGCGTCCGTCAGCGAACAGGCCCGCTTCGGCGGCCTGGTGGGCGGCCGCCGCACCCTCACTCTCGGCCTGCCCCTGATGAGCGGCCTGGACGAGATGCAGCTGCGCGCGGTCCTCGCCCACGAACTCGGCCACTACAGCCACTCCGACACCCGCTTCACCCCGCTGATCGTCCGCGGCAAGGCGCAGATCGAGCGGACCGTCGCCCACTTCCACGCGCGCGCCGACAAGACCGCGGCCAAGGAACTGGCCAGGCAGGAGAAGGCCGCCGCGAAGCGGCTGGCCAAGGGCAAGAAGGCGGGCGAGGTCTCCGCGTCCGGCGCCGGTGCCACGTACCGGGCGATGGCGAAGATCTACACCTGGTACGCCGGGCTGTTCCTGCGCGCCACCCTCTCCGGCTTCCGCCGCCAGGAGTACGCAGCCGACCTGGCCGCCGCGCGGATCGCCGGCCGCGACGCGTACGCCTCCGCGCTGCGCGAGCTGCCCGCCCTGTCCGCGGCGTACGGCTTCTACATGGAGTCCTACGCCACCCTCGGCCTCGGCGCCCGGCTGCTGCCGCCGCAGGGACAGTTCTACGGCGGCTTCGTCCACCTCCTGCCCGCCCGCTCGGCCGACCTCGACGAGCTGCGCACCGACCTGCCGACCGACCCCGCCTCCCCGTACGACTCGCACCCGCCGATCGCCGACCGGGTGGCCCGCATCGAGGCCCTGCCGGACGACGGGCGGGGAAGCGGCTACGCCGATGGCACCCGGCCCGGCCCCGCCCTGGACCTCCTCTCCGCCCCCGCCGACGCCCTCGCCGCGCTGGAGCGGGAGTTCCTGAGCGAGGAGGCGCTGGCCCTGCCGCGCGCCGACTGGGACGAGCTGGTCCACCGCTCGATGACGCAGTACGTCGGCCAGGGCGCCGGACCCATCCGCGAGGCGGTGGCCGCGGAGGTCGCCGCGACCACGGGAAGCTCCGCGCACATGACCCCGGGGACCGGCACCCTCGTCCACCTCCTCGACCTCGTCGAAGCCGACCCCGCCGCCCTCTGGCGCCTCGCCGGCCGCTTCCCGAAGTCCGACGAGGCCGCTGCCGCCAGCGGGCGGGCCGCCCGCGAGTTCGCCCGCCCGGTCGTCCGGCGCGCGCTGAAGCAGCTGGTCGTCGTCGAGCTGACGGCCGCCGGCACCGCCCGCTGGCAGCTGTCGTGGTCCGACGAGGCCTCGCTGCGCTACCCGGGCGACGGCTACGAGGACCAGCTGGCCCTCGCCATCGACGCGGCCGTCGCCGACCTGCCCGACACGACTCCCCTCCGGAAGCTGGTGCTCGCATCATGACGTGGTTGATCATCCTGGGCGTGCCGCTGGCCGCGGGCGCCATCTGGGTCCTGCGCGGGGTGTACTACCTCCGCAAGGCCAAGCGCCTGAACGCGGAGGCGGACCGGCTCAACGCCGAGGCCGCGGCCAGCCGGGCCCGGCGGGCCGAGATCGAGGCCGAGCAGGCGCGGGCGGTCGTCGCGCAGGGCTTCGTGGCGGCCGATGACCTGGACACCGAGCACCGGGCGCCGGTCCCCGCCGAGGAGACCGCCGCCGTCGCGGCGGTCACGGCGGGCGACTGGGCGGCCGGCGCGGCCTGGATCGAGGCCGCCGGGCAGGACTGGGACGAGCGCGACCACCGGATCCGGACGCTGGCGGAGCCGGCCGCCGAGGACGACGCCTGGCTGCTGGCCTGGCGCGCGGCCCGGCCGCAGGACGCCACCGCCGCCGCGGTCCACGCCGACGCCTCGGTGCTCGTGGCATGGAACGTACGCGGGTCGAAGTCGGCGAAGTACACGACCGACGAGCAGTTCCGGGTCTTCCACCAGCTGCTCGGCTCGGCCCAGGAGGCCGTGCACGAGGCGCAGCGGCTCGCCGGCCCCGCCGACCCGGTGCCGTACATGCTGGAGCAGCCGATCGCGATGGCTCTGGGCTATTCCCACGAGCGGTACGCACAGCTGTGGGAGCAGATCGTCACGCGCGGGCCGAAGGTGGTGGCGGCGCACACCAACGCCCTGCAGTACTGGTGCCGCAAGTGGCGCGGCTCGCACGAGGAGGCCGAGTCCTTCGCCGCGAAGTCGGCGGCCTCCGGCGCGCCGGGCGACCTGCTGACGCTGCTGCCCCTGACGGCGTACTTCGAGCGGGAGACGTACGAGAGCGACCTCGACCCGGACGTCTACTACAAGGAGCCGCACATCGTGGCCGCGGCCGACGCCGCCCTGGCGGACCTGGCGGCGGCCGACCCCGCCGACCCGCGGGCGGTGCGGCTGCGGCACATGCTGGCGTGGATCCTGTACTGGCAGGACCGCTACGAGGAGGCGCTGGAGCATTTCCGGGCGGTCGACGGCTGCATCGGGGCGGTCCCGTGGTCCTACTCGGGCAACCCGCGCAGCCGGTACACCAAGGCACGCGACTACACGGTGCGCCAGGTGACGCAGGCGTAGCCGCAGCCCACGCGGCCCGTCGCAGGTGGGGCGGGCCCCGGGCCCGCCCCACACAGCCTGCCCCCTCCGGGGAATCCCCGCCCCTCCCCCGCTGTTGTGACCAGCGAGGAGGCGCCATCCATGTTCACGTACCGCCGTACGCCCGAGCTCCCCACCCGCGAGCAGGCTCTGAAGGGCCGCCCCGACCCCCTGTTCACCCTTCCCGGCCGCCATACGGTCCTGGGCAACCCGCTGTCCGGCCCGTACCCGGAGGGCCTGGAGGTCGCCGACTTCGGTCTGGGGTGCTTCTGGGGTGCCGAGCGGAAGTTCTGGCAGACCCCGGGCGTGTGGACCACGCTGGTCGGCTACCAGGGCGGCTTCACGGAGAACCCGACGTACGAGGAGGTGTGCTCCGGCCTGACCGGGCACACCGAGGTCGTCCGCGTGGTCCACGACCCGGCGCAGGTCTCGTACGAAGCCCTGCTGAAGGTCTTCTGGGAGGCCCACGACCCGACCCAGGGCTTCCGCCAGGGCAACGACGTCGGCACCCAGTACCGCTCGGCCCTCTACACCCACTCCCCCGCCCAGCAGGCGACCGCCGAGGCCTCCCGCGAGGCGTACCAGCGCGTACTGACCGCTTCGGGCCACGGCGCGATCACCACGGCGGTCCTCCCGGCCGCCGACCGCCCCTTCTGGCCCGCGGAGCCGTACCACCAGCAGTACCTCGACCGGAACATCAACGGCTACTGCGGCATCGGCGGGACGGGCGTAGCCTGCCCGATCGGCATCGCCGAGGCTCCTGGCGAAGAGTGACCCGCGGGCCCGGTGCAGCCCTCAATGAACTGCGCTGTACTGGGCCAGGAAGGACTCGTACACCTCACGGCAGTCGGCAGCCATCTGTCGCTGCTCGGCTTCGGTGAGTGGCTGGATCGTCCCGATGTCTTCGGGAATGCGCTTCTTGCTCAGGTGCATGACGTGCTTGCTTGCCAGATCCCACCATTCACCGAGGCGCTTCCCGGCTTCGGTGTCTACCTTCCATCCCGGTACGAGATCTACAGCACGGAGATCTTTCGGCTCTCGCCCCTTGATCAAGAAGTCGGCCACCAGTCGTACGTTGACCATGAAGGACTCGATACAGGCAATCTCAACCGCGCGCGGCTCGATCGGCTGCCTGCCTGTGACGTAGTCCACCAGCCCGTCGATCTGGCCGATGGCCTGCTGAACTATTCCGATCGCCCGTCGTTCCGGCGGGAGTTGGGCGTTCCACCACTCAGGTGAGGGTCCTCTGTCAGTCATGCAGGGAGCATAGGCGCGCGACCTTCGAGCGGTCACTCGATCAGCCTTGGTCAAATGCATAGACACGCAACGCGCCGAGGTGCAGCTCGTAGGGGCCGTAACAATCAGCGGCAAGCGTGGCCACCGGGGCGCCACAAGGACAGGCACGGTTGAGTCCGCTGTCTCCGGACGGGCCACAGCATCCGCCGCTGTTCTCCCAGTCCGGCAGCGGCTAGAGGTCGGGCGCGTCGTCGGGGTGGATCACGATGTCGTTGCGCGGGCCGGCACCCGCAACACGAACGAAGGGGCACCAGCCGGATGACCGTGCCCCTTTCCGTTTCAGCTCGCCGTCAGTCGCGCCATTTCGGGACCAGCAGGTCAGGGTTGAACGGGCGTCGGCCTCCGCCGCCCACCGGCAGGACGATCACCGCGTGCAGTGCTTCCCTGATCAGGGCGCGCTTCCGTGCCAGGTCCAGCCTGCCGGAGGTCCAGCGCTCGCGCACGTCGCCGGTGACCTCGGCTGCACGCTGCTGGTTGAGAACGTGGCGCGTACGGTCCGCACGTAGTTCCTTGACCCGAGATTCCATCCTCTGGTTCTCAGGGAAGAACAACTCATCCGAGATCTGGTCCTCCTGCCAAGCCTGGAGCAGCTTGCGCTGCTTGCGCGTCAAGCGGTCCAGTTCGTCTTCCCCTGCCCATTTCTCGTCCACATGCGCCGTCCTGGCTGCCCGTTCCTCCAGCTTCGCCAGAACTGCCTCCGTGATGAATTCGTCAATCTTGGCACCATTGCGTCCCGTGCCACCGCAGCCGCCCATTTCCTTGCTGGGGCACTGGTAGAGGTAGCCACCGGAGAGATCCGGCCGCACGTTCGCGCGGAGGGGCGAGTTGCAGATCTGACCGTCCGCACCGGGCTTTCCGCATCGGAGGATTCCGGTCAGCAGGTACGACGGGGTGCGATAGTCCGTAACCGTTCCGTCGGACTTCACGTTGGGACCGAGGCGAGCTGAGAAGACGGCATCGACGGCCATCCACTCCCTCGGGGTGATGATCGGCTCCCAGCGGCCCACAACCGGCACACCGTTGGCATCGCGCACCAGCTCTCCGTTGTGCTTCCGCCAACCGCACAGCCGCGGGTTCCACAGCGCGAGCTTGAGGGATCGACTCGCCCACTCCTTGTCGTTGATCGTGCGGACGCCGGCCTCCCGCCACTCCCGGAGGATCGAGTGCAGGGACTTGCCCGCGATCACCTCACGGGCGCCCTTCGCCAGCCACGCCGCTTCCTCGGGCTCCAGCGTGAGCTTGTCATCCTTCCAGCCGAAGGGGCGCTTTCCGCCTACCGGGATGCCCAGCTCGGCACGGGCACGGTGCGAGCGGCGTGCACGCCGCTGCATCTTGCGCACCTCCATCTTGGAGATGACGACGCCGAAGAGGCCCATGGACTCCACGTCCTCGCTGTAGAGGTTCTTCGACCCCTTGGCGTCGGCGTAGACGCGCCCTTCCTCGTACGTGAGCGCGTCCACGAACCGCTCGTAGTCGCCCGCCCTGCGCGTGAGCCGATCGTCCGCGACCACGATGACGCCGCGCACCGGCTGGCCGTCCGGCATGTGCCCCGACTTGAGCGCCTTCACCATGGCCTCGAAGTCCGGGCGCACCACCGCCGCCTTGGCCGCCGACAGGTCGTTGTCGGTATAGCGGTGCACGATCGTCCAGCCGAGACGGGCCGCCGTCTCGCCGTTGACCTTGTGCTGATCCTCGACGCCGTGGCCGTCCCTGGCTGTGTCGGCGGAGATACGCGCGTACGAGACAACCGGGATCACCGGTGTCGCTTCGTTCACTTCCCACCCCTTTACGAAGAGTCAGTAATTCTACGCAAAGAAAAGTGGCAACCAGCAGTACCTCGACAAGAACCCGGCGGGCTACTGCGGCATCGGCGGGACGGGCGTCTCCTGCCCGATCGGCATCGCCGAGGCTCCTGGGGCGTGAGTGGCGGCCTGCTCCCCGACCCGGAGCGCGAGCAGCTGACCGGCTCCGGCAGGCCCACAGACCTGCCGGGCCGGTGCTGCCGTGGGAACGGGACCGGTTGTGCGCGCGGCACTCCGCATGGCGGTCCGCACACGCCTCGGGGTTCTGACGGGTAGCGATCAGACCGAGTCGTGGCCGTAGACCCGCTTCGCGTCCAAGTGGAGCTCGTACGGGCCGAAGCAGGCTGCGGCGAGCGTGGCCACTCGGGCACCACAAGGACAGGCACGGTTGAGCCCGCTGTCTCCGGACGGTCCGCAGCATCCGTCGCTGTTCTCCCCGTCCGGCAGCGGCTGGAGGCCGGGCGCGTCGTCGGGGTGGATCACGATGTCGTTGCGCGGCCCGGCAGAGATCATGGCCACCCCTTCGTCGATTCTCCAGAGGCCACGCGGCTGCGCAGGCCCGCCCTCCTCCTGGTCCGGATGGGGCACGTACGGGGCACCCCATGGTTCGGTCTCGATCGCGTAGTGCCCCTGCGGCATCGTGGCCGGCGCCCGCCGACTCTCCTTGTCCCGTTCTTCGTCGTCGGGCGCTGGGGGAACGGCGGGCAGCGGCGTCAGGTCCGGCGTGAGACTGCCGCCGCACTTGGCACACAGGAAGACGGTCATGCTGCCGTTGTAGCCGCCGCGTGCATCCCAGCGCATCCTCGATTCCGACCGGGGCTCGATCCCCGCTGCTCACGTCGAGCAGGTCACAGAGGCGCTGCGAGGCACCCGGACACACCGCGAGCGGGACAGCGGTGCCCGCGCCCCCGGCCGCCCCCGCCGCCCCCACGCGCCCCGTACGATCGGCGTGTCGGGAGGGGGAGTGTGGACATCTCCGAAGTGCGTAATCCGTACGACTACCGGAACCCCGTGCGGGACGCCGCCGTGTTCGCCGGGCGGGGTGGGGAAGTGGCGGCCATCCGGTACGAGCTGGACCAGGCTGCCGTCGACCGGCCGTCCGTCTGCGTCGTGCTGCACGGGCAGCGGATGGCGGGCAAGACCAGCCTGCTCAACGCCGCCGAGTGGCTGGCCCGCGAGCGCGGGTACGTGTCCGTACGGGTGGAGCTGGTCGAGGGCGACGGGGCGCCGGCGGCCTTCTTCCGGAAGGTGTACGAGGAGCTGGCCGTGGCCGTCGCCGCGGCCGGCGTACCGCTCGACGTGGCCGACGTACGCCGGGTGATGGCCGGGGCGCCGGCCCGGGGCGACGGGGCCCTGGGGGAGTTCCCCGAGGCGGTCGCGCTGGCCGGGGACCGGGTGCCGGAGGCGGCGCTGCGGGCCGATCTCGCGTCCTTCGTCGGCCGGTTGGGCAAGCCGCTGGTGCTGCTCGTGGACGAGGCGCAGCTGATCGCGGACGACGTACGGGTGCTGTCGGTGCTGCGGTTCCTGACCTCGCGCGTCGACGGGCTGGTGCTCGTCCTCGCCGGGACCTCCGAGCTGATCGGCCGGATCACGGACGTGCACTCGCCGATCCTGCGGCAGTTCAAGGAGATCGAGGTCAAGCGGTTCGTCGAGGTGGAGGACGTCCGCGACTGCGTCTTACGGCCCCTGCAGCCGCTCGGGCTGCAGTTCGTCGACGAGAACGGCGGGGTCGAGGCCCTGATGTACCTCACGGACGGCAACCCGTACGAGATCCAGCTGTTCTGCCACGAGATGTTCGCCCGCTGGCAGCGGGGCGAGACCCCCGGCATGCTGCTCACCTCGGAGGTCCTCGACGGGATCCGCTCGCGCCTGGAGTCGGGCCGCGACCTCGCCGACCGCCCGCTGATCCGCACGGTGCGGGCGATGGAGCGCACCGACCTGATCGCGTTCAACGTGCTGGCCTCCGCCCTGGGCCACGCCACGGCCGACGACGCCTGGTTCGCGTACTGCATGACCCGCTCGCCGGAGATCACCCGCGCCGAGTACGACCGCTGCCGCGACTCCCTGGTGGCGGACGGGATCCTCGCCGAGGGGGACGTCGTCCGGTTCGCGATGGAGACCGAGCTGTTCGACGAGATGTACGTACGGCTGTGGACGGTGGGCCAGTTGGGCGACGGCGCCCACCCGCAGCTGGCCGGCCGCGGTACGACCCGCGCGCTCTTCGTCAACCGGCTGCTCGCGCTGCTCGACGACTTCGCGCAGGAACCGCTGCGGGTCTTCCCGACCTGCTGCCACGGGGTGGGCCCCGGCCATCTCGCGCAGGCGGTGCGGGCCCTGCGGGGGCTGCCCGAGGAGGGGCCGGACTGCGCTCCGCACATCAACTTCCTGCACGCGGCGGTGCTGCGGTCGGGCCAGCCGCGCGCGCTCGACCTGACCACCGTCACCCTGACCTTCGCCGGGCAGTCGGTGGAACGCTGGCTGTACGCGCCGGACACGGCCGACGCCTCCGTGGACACGCCGGCCTTCCGGGCGACGGCCGCCCGGATCGCCGAGCTGGGCGGGGAACTCACGGCCGAGCGGGTGCGGTTGCCGCTGGACACCTGGCCGGCGACGGAGTGGTTCCGGCGGGCGACGGGGCAGGTGCGCAAGGAGCTCGGTGACAACCACCTGGAGGCCGCGTACGCCGCGTACGGCGCCGGGGCCGTCGCGGTGGCCGAGCAGCACCTGCGGGAGTCCTTCGAGCTGGCCCCCGGCTGGGAGCAGGCCAACGACCTGGCGTACGTGTGCCTGGCCGGCGGCCGGCCGCACGAGGCCCTGGACTGGGCCTCGCGCGCGATCGCCCTGACCGGCGATCCCAAGGAGCTCTCGCTCAGCCGGTACAACGCGGCGATGGCCTGCCTGCTCACGGGGCGCCGGGAGGAGGCGCTGGACCGTCTCGGGTGGGCGGCGCAGGACGTGGCGGCGCTGCAGCTGCCCGAGCACCAGGTGGAGTACCTGCACGTGCCGGTGGTGGACGCCGCCACCGGGGCGGTGACCCTGCGGGAGCAGCAGGGGGTGGACGTGCTGGTGGCCGTACGGGAGGCACAGGCCCTGCTGGGTGCGGCGGACCACGTCCTGCCTGGTGCTCCCCTTGCCGCTGCCGGTCCCGGTGCCGGTCCCGTTGCCGCTGCCGCTGCCGGTCCCGTTGCCGTTCCCGGTGCCTGTCCCGTTCCCGCTGCCGTTGCCGGTCCCGTTCCCGTTGCCGTTTCCGTCCCCGTCCCCGTCCCCGTCCCCGTCCTGGCCGCCGCCCCGGCTCCCGCGCCTGCGGCGCCCCCCGCTCCCGTCGTGCTGTGCGTGGCCACCGAGTGGGCGTCCGGGAACGGCGGGCTGAGTACCTTCAACCGGAACCTGTGCGCCGCCCTCGCCGCCGCCGGGGCCCGGGTGTTCTGCCTGGTGCTCGCCGCCACCGCCGAGGAGGTCGCGGCGGCGGACGCCGTCGGCGTCACGCTGGTGCCGGCGCCGCGCCGGCCCGGCGAGTCGGACGACATGCGGCTGAGCGGGCGGCCGGAGCTGCCGCCGGGGACGGTGCCGGACCTGGTCGTGGGGCACAGCCGGATCACCGGGCCGGCCGCCCGCAAGCTCGCCGACGACTTCTTCCCCCGGGCCCGCCGCCTGCACTTCGTGCACATGGCTCCGGACGAGATCGAGTGGTACAAGCCCGACCGGGAGCAGGGCGCCGCCGTGCGGGCCGCGGAGCGGACCGAGCTGGAGCGGGCACTGGGCAGCAGTGCGTACCGGGTGGTCGCCGTCGGGCCGCGGCTGCACGACCAGTTCCTGCCCGAGTTCACCGGCGGCGGGCTCGACCCGCTGCGCCTGGACCCGGGCTTCGACGCCCTGGACGGGTCCGCCCCGGACGGGCCGCGTACGCCTCCGGGCGGGCGGCTGCGGGTGCTGCTCTTCGGGCGGGCCGAGGACGAACGGCTCAAGGGGCTGGACCTGGCGGCGACGGCGTGCGGCCAGGTCGCCGCCTGGCTCGACGACGACGGGCTGCCGACGCCGACCCTGGTCGTGCGGGGTGCCCCGGTGGAGACGGCCGACGAGCAGCAGTCGGGCCTGACGGAGCTGTCGGCGGAGACCGGGCTGAAGGTGGTGGTGCGGCCGTACTCCGCCGACCAGGAGGTCATCGCCCGCGATCTGAGCAGCGCCAGCCTGGTCGTCGTACCGTCCCGGGCCGAGGGGTTCGGCCTCGTCGGTGTCGAGGCGGTCATGGCGGGCGTGCCGGTGCTGGTGAGTTCGGAGAGCGGGCTGGCCGACCTGCTGCGCGAGGTCCTCGACCGGGAGACGGCGGCGCGGTTCGTGGTGGCGATGTCGGGCAACGACGAGAAGGACACCGACCGCTGGGCGCGCGCGGTGGAACGGGTGCTGCGGGACCGGGAGGGCGCCTTCCGGCAGGTGGCGGCGCTGCGCGAGTTCCTGGCCGGGCGGGTCACCTGGGCCCGGGCGGCCCGCACGGTGCTGAGTGCCGTGGCCGGCCGGGACGAAACCGCGGACACAGGTACGTACACGAACGCGGGCACGGGCGCGGATACGTACACGAACGCCGGCACGGGCACGGGCGCGGGCAGCGGCGCGGGCACGCCCTGAGAACGCGGCCGGCCGGCCACCTCCACCAGGGAGGGGCCGGCCGGTGCGCGAGTGCCACGTCGGACAGTCCGGACAGTCCGGACGGTCCGGAGATCGGGCGGTCAGGCCGCCGAGCCCGCCTTCCAGTCCGCCCAGCTCATGTTCCAGCCGTTGAGGCCGTTGTCCGGCTTGATGGTGCGGTCCGGGGAGTTGGTGACGGTCACGACGTCGCCCAGGAGCGAGTTGTCGAAGAACCACGCCGCGGGCTGGTTCGGGTCGCCGGCGCCCTTGACGTCGTTCAGGCCGACACAGCCGTGGCTGGTGTTGACGCTGCCGAAGATCGAGTCGGCGCCCCAGTAGTTGCCGTGGATGAAGGTGCCCGAGGTGGACAGCCGCATCGCGTGCGGGACGTCCTTGATGTCGTACTCGCCCTTGCCGTCGTTGTCCGTGAAGCCGACGGTGGCGCCGTTCATCCGGGTCTCCTTGAACTTCTCGGAGATCACCATCTGGCCGTTGTACGTCGGGTTCTCGGGCGAGCCCGCGGAGATCGGGATGGTCTTGATGACCTGTCCGTCACGGGTGACGGTCATCTTCTTCGTCTTGGCGTCGACCGTGGAGACCTGCGAGCGGCCGACCTTGAAGGTGACGGTCTTGTTCTGGACGCCGACGACGCCGGGGGCGCCCTGGACTCCGTCGAGCTTCATGGTCATGGTGACCGTGGAGTTCGCGTTCCAGTAGTTCTCCGGGCGGAAGTCCAGGCGCTGCTCGCTGAACCAGTGCCCGACGATCTCCTGGCCGCTGGTGGAGGTCACGCTGATCGCGGACTGGACGGCCTTCTTGTCCTTGATCGGCTTGTTGAACGTGACCGACACCGGCATGCCCACGCCCACGGTGGAGCCGTCCTCCGGGGTGAAGGAGCCGATGAAGCTGTTCTCCGGCGAGACCGTGGTGAAGGAGGTGTTCTCGTGGGCCTCACGGCCCGACTCGTCCTTGGCGGTCGCCGACAGGGAGTACTTCGTGGAGCGCTTGAGGGCGCCGTCCGGCTTCCAGCTCTTGCCGTCCGCGGCTATCTTGCCCGTGGCCACGCCGCCCTCGGCGCTCTTCAGCTCGACCTTGGTGAGGGTGCCGTCGGCGACCGACACGGTGGCCGAGTCGTTGAGGCCGACGTTGGTGGCGCCGTCCTTCGGGGTGACCGTGATCTTGGCCTTGGAGGCGTCCTTGGCCGCGGCGGCGTCCACGTCCGCCTGGGACTTGCTGCCGTCGCCCTTCGGCTTGTCCCCGTCGTCCCCGCCGCATCCCGAGAGCACCAGTACGCCGCCGAGCACGGCGGACACGACCGCGAGGGCCCTGTGCCGCCGCCTGCTGTCCGTCCTCACACGCCACTCCATCGTTGCCGAGACCCCGGAGTCGCATCCCGCCCCGGGCATGGGCCGGCAGGGGGCATGACCCCCCGCCTTGTCCTGACAACGCGTTGACGCGCCGATTCGGTTCCACATCCCGTTCGGATGTGGTCAACCCCACGGTCAGGCGCTGTCGCCTTCTTCTTCGAAGACCCCATCTTCCTCGTCGAGGTCCCACTCCATGGACTCGGGGTCGTGATCGATGGGCTCGGTGCTCCAGGAGGCCTGTGCCAGCTCGACGCCGGGCACCTCGGCGACCAGGTCGGTGGGGTCGACGAGGTAGGCGAGGGCCTCCGAGTCGTCGTCGCGTACGGCGGCCTTGGCGTGCACGCGCTCCTCCTCCGGCATGAACTCGTCGGCCTCGATGCGTTCCAGAGCGGCTCCGGTGAGTGCGTCCGGCTCCTGGACCTCCAGCACCAAATCGACCCGAAGCCGTACGTACCGTGATGTCTCAGCTGTGTCCATACGACGGAGAGTAAGCCTGAACCACCCCTGACTTTCCCGCGACCCGCCCCTTTCATTAGCATCGGCGCACACGGCCAATTCGCTGCTGCCACAAGGGGGATCGCACCGTGTCCGCACGTCGACCGCTGCTCACCGCTCTCGGAGCGACCACCCTCCTCACCGCCCTCTGGTTCGTCCCCTCGGCGAACGCCACCGCGCCCGCGCCCGCCACGGCCGCTTCGGGTCCTGCCTCCGGTTCTTCTTCCGGTTCCGGTTCCGGCGGGCCCGCCGGGCCTGGCGCACCCGCCGAGCCGGCCGCACCCGCCGAGCCCGCCGCACCCGCCGGGCCCGTCGCGATGACGGCCGACGGTACGGCGTCGCAGGCGACCGGGACGCAGCTCGCACTCGCCGCGACCGGCAGTGTGGACACCAGCCCTTACGTCCTCGGCGGCACGGTCTGCCTCGGGATCGGGGCCGGCTTCGTGGTCTTCTCGGCCCGCCGGGCACGCGGCCTGTAGCGGCTCCCCCTCCCCTCTGCCCCTCCCCCTCCCCCGCATCCCTGTACGGCCGAAGGGCCGCACCCCTGCCGGGTGCGGCCCTTCGCCTGGTGTTCGCCGGGGGTTCGCCGGGTATTCCGGTTCCGTTTCTCTTTGCCGTTGCGCGGGTCAGGCGAGCGGGCCGGTGACCGGTTCCACGGCGCTGACGAGAGCACCCGTACGGATGAACGCGTCGGCGGCCGCCAGGTCGGGGGCGAGGAAGCGGTCCGGTCCCGGGCCCTGTACGCCGGCCGCCCGGGCCGCCTCGATGGCGGCCTGGCTGGCGGGCGCCGGGACGAGCCCGGAGCGCAGCTCGATGGCGCGGGTGGCGGCGTACAGCTCGACGGCGACGATCCGGGTCAGGTTGTCGACCGCGGTACGCAGCTTGCGGGCCGCCGACCAGCCCATGGAGACGTGGTCCTCCTGCATGGCGGAGGACGGGATGGAGTCGGCGGAGGCCGGTACGGCGAGCCGCTTCATCTCGCTGACCAGCGCGGCCTGGGTGTACTGGGCGATCATCAGGCCGGAGTCGACGCCGGCGTCGTCCGCGAGGAACGGCGGCAGGCCGTGGCTGCGGTTCTTGTCGAGCAGCCGGTCGGTGCGGCGCTCGGCGATGGAGCCGAGGTCGGCGGCGGCGATGGCCAGGAAGTCCAGGACGTACGCGACGGGCGCGCCGTGGAAGTTGCCGTTGGACTCGACCCGGCCGTCGGGCAGCACGACGGGGTTGTCGACGGCGGAGGCCAGCTCGCGCGAAGCGACGAGCTCGGCGTGGGCGATGGTGTCGCGGCCGGCGCCGGCCACCTGCGGGGCGCAGCGCACCGAGTAGGCGTCCTGGACGCGCGGGGAGTCGTCCTGGTGGTGCCCGGTGAGGCCGGAGCCCTTGAGCACGGCGGCCATGTTGGCGGCGGAGGCGCCCTGGCCGGGGTGCGGGCGGATGGCGTGCAGCTCGGGGGCGAGCACCCGCTCCGTACCGAGCAGCGCCTCCAGGGAGAGGGCGGCGGTGATGTCGGCGGAGGTGTAGAGGCGCTTGAGGTCGGCGATGGCCATGACCAGCATGCCGAGCATGCCGTCGGTGCCGTTGAGGAGGGCCAGGCCCTCCTTCTCGCGCAGCTCGACGGGGGCGATGCCGTGCTCGGCGAGCAGCTCACCGGCGGGGCGGACGGTGCCGTCGGGGCCCTCGGCGTCGCCCTCGCCCATGAGCGCGAGCGCGCAGTGGGAGAGCGGGGCGAGGTCGCCGGAGCAGCCGAGGGAGCCGTACTCGTGGACGACGGGGGTGATCCCGGCGTTGAGCACGTCGGCCATGGTCTGGGCGACCTCGGGGCGCACACCGGTGTGGCCGGAGGCGACGGTCTTCAGCCGCAGGAACATCAGGGCGCGGACGACCTCGCGCTCGACGCGCGGGCCCATGCCGGCGGCGTGCGAGCGGACGATGTTGCGCTGGAGCTGGGCGCGCAGCTCGTGCGAGATGTGCCGGGTGGCCAGGGCGCCGAAGCCGGTGGAGACCCCGTAGACGGGTTCGGGCTTGGCGGCGAGGGCATCGACGATCTCGCGGGCGCGGGCGAGTGCGTCCAGCGCCTCTGCGGACAGCTCGACGCGCGCGTTGCCGCGGGCCACGGCGATGACGTCCTCGGCGGTGGTACCGGCCGTGCCGACCACGACAGTGTGCATATCCATATTCAGCAGCCTACGGACTGAATCCCTTCATGTCACTAGGCGGATCCGCCAGGGCTGCCCGGCGGGGCGGGGCCGGGCGTGGCGCGGGCGCGCGCGGCGGCGCGAGGGCTGCGGCCGGG
>NZ_WTFF01000004.1 GCF_019400985.1 Streptomyces bambusae | reverse complement strand
GGCGCGGGCCGGCGGGTCCGACGTGGCGTACGTGCTGTTCACCTCCGGCTCCACCGGCCGGCCCAAGGGCACCGTCGTCGAGCGGGACGCACTGCGCCGGTTCGCGGCCGCGGTCGCCGCCCGGCTGGGGCTGACGTCGCGCGACCGCTGGCTGCAGGTGGCGTCCCTGGGCTTCGACGTGCTCATCGAGGAGGTCTTCCCGGCGTTCGCCGCCGGCGCGGCCGTGGTGTGCCGCGAGGACACCCGGGCCCTGGACGCCGAGGAGCTGCACATCAGCCTGGCCCGGAGCCGGACCACCGTGGTCGAACTCTCCACCCAGTACTGGCTGGAGTACGCCCGCTGGCTCGACGCCGGCGGCACGACCACGCCGGCGGAACTGCGCACGGTGGTGGTGGGCGGCGAGCGGATGGACCCGCGGCCCTACCGGGCGTGGCAGGCCCGGCAGCCGGCCGGCCTGGCCCACGTGTACGGACTCACCGAATGCACCGTCAGCTCCACCTTCTACACCGGACTGCTGCCGTCCGGCGCCGCGGAGGTGCCGCTCGGCACGCCCCTGCGCGACGTGGAGATCAGCATCCGGCGGGACGGCCGCCCGGTGCCGGACGGCGAGACCGGGGAGATCCACATCGGCGGTCCGCTGCTGGCCCGCGGCTTCCTCGACGACGAGGCCGCCACCGCCCGCCGCTTCGTGCCCGACCCCTGGGCCGCCGACCCCGGCGCACGCCTGTACGTCACGGGTGACCTGGGGCGGATCGACGCCGACGGACAGCTGGTCTTCCTCGGCCGGGTGGACGACCAGGTCAAGATCCGCGGGCACCGGCTGGAGCCGGCCCGGGTGGAGCGCGCCCTGTGCGAGGTGGCCGGGGTCGACCAGGCGGTGGTCTTCCCCGACCCGGAGACCGGCACCGTCCTGTGGGCGTTCACCGTGCCGGCCGAGCAGGCCGCCGCGCCGCTGCCCGGCGAGGCCGTACGGCTGACGGGCGCCGACCGGGACGCACTGGTGGCGCCGCTGGAGGCACAGCTGCCGGACTGGGCGGTGCCCCGGGTGCTGTACCGGGTGTCCGTCCTGCCGAAGAACCCGCACGGCAAGGTCGACAAGCGGCGGCTGGCCACGTGGGCGGCCGCCGCGGGCCGGACATCGGCCCAGGCCCAGGCCCCGGTGCCGTCGCCGTTGCCGCACGGCGCCGTGGAGCCCTCCCCGGGGGAGCCGCTGGACAGTGTGCTGGCCCTCTTCCGCGAGGTCCTGGGCGACCCGGGGCTCGGCCCCGACGACAACTTCTTCGACCACGGCGGCCAGTCGCTGCTCGCCATGCGCCTGTTGGCGCGGCTGCGCGAGTCCCATCCCGCCGCCGCCGGGCTGCGGGCGAGCGCCCTCTTCGCGTCCCCGACGCCCCGGCTGCTCGCGGAAGCGGTCGCCGAGCGCGCGACCGCCCGGCCCTGACCACCGCGTCGCGCAGCACCGCGCCGCGCATCGCCGCATCCGCACCACCGCGTCGCGCACCACCGCGCCTCGCGTCACCTGACCACCGTGCGGCGCACCACTGCGCCTCGCGTCACCGCACCACCCGAGGGCCCGCGCCCCGCTCCGGCCGTCCGCGGGCAGCAACCATCCCCGACCACTCAGCGAGAGTTGGCATGTCGAACCTCACCGACCAGTCCACGCCCAGCTACACCCTGACGGCCGACGAGGCCTCCGCCGTGGCGGAGCTCAGTCTCGAACTGGCCGCCTCCTACCCGTCCTTCGGCGACCCCGTCCTGCTGCGCGACCTGCCGCGGCTCGCGGCCCGGCTGCCCGAGGGCGTGCAGAACTTCCTGCGCGAGTTCAAGCTGGCCGACCGCCACGGCCACACCGTGATCCGCGGGCACGACTTCGACCAGCAGCGCATCGGCGCCACCCCCGCCCACTGGCGCGGCCGCGGCCGGCCCGGCCCGGAGTTCCCCGAGGAACTGCTGCTGATGCTGTACTCCGCCCTGCTCGGCGAGCCCTTCGGGTGGGCCACGCAGCAGGACGGCCACCTCGTGCACGACATCTTCCCGATCCAGGCGCACGAGCACGACCAGCTCGGGATGGGCAGCAAGGAGCTGCTGACCTGGCACACCGAGGACGCCTTCCACCCCTACCGCAGCGACTACCTGGTCCTCGGCGCGCTGCGCAACCCCGACCACGTACCCACGACGGTCGGTGAGCTGGACCTGTCCTCGCTGTCCGCCGAGGACATCGACATCCTCTTCGAGCCGCGTTTCCACATCGCCCCCGACGAGTCGCACCTGCCGAAGAACAACACGATCGCCTCCGAGGAGGAGGCGGCCCGGTTCGCCACCATCCAGCGGATGATCGACGAGCGGCCGCTCGGCCCGCTGCTCTACGGCTCGCGCCTGGACCCGTACATGCGCCTCGACCCGTACTTCACCTCCGTGCCGGAGGACGACACCGACGCCCGGCGGGCCTACGACGCGCTGTTCAAGGTGGTGGACGCCGGGATGCGGGAGGTCGTCGCGGACCAGGGCGACGTGCTGTTCATCGACAACCACCGCGCGGTGCACGGCCGGCTGCCGTTCCAGGCCCGCTACGACGGCACCGACCGCTGGCTGAAGCGGGTGTGCGTGACGTCCGACCTGCGGCGCTCCCGCGAGATGCGGGCCACGGCCGGCACCCGGCTGCTGGGCTGACCCGCCGGTGTCCCTGACCCTGACCGACCTGTCCCGGGACCCGTGGCTGCGGCCCGAGGTGGACGCCCTGATCGGCGCCAACATGCCCGCGTTCATGAGCTGGGAGTCCCCAGGGAACTGGCGCTGGCACGGCATGTACGACCGCTACCCCGCCCACCAGCTGTGCCTGGTGGACGGGGACGGGCGCCTGGTCGCGGCGGCCAACGGGCTGCCGGTCCGCTGGGACGGCCGTGCCGCGTCGCTGCCGTCCGGCAGTGACGAGGTCCTGGTGGAGGCCGTCGACCACGGCCCGCCGGACCGCGCGGACGCCGTGTGCATGCTGTCGGTGTCCGTCGATCCCGGTCACCGGGCGGCCGGACACGCCGAGCGGCTGCTGGCCGAGGTCCGGCGGCGGGCCGCCGAGGACGCGCCCCGCGGGGTGGTCATCCCGGTACGGCCCACCCGCAAGCCCCGCTACCCGCTGATCCCGATCGGCGAGTACGCCGCGTGGCGCCGGCCCGACGGGCGCTGCTTCGACCCGTGGCTGCGCACCCATCTGGAGCTGGGCGCCCGGCAACTGGGCATCGCGGACCGCTCCCTGGTGATCCGTCAGCCGGTCGCCCGCTGGGAGGAGTTCCTCGGTCACCCGCTGCCGGGCCCGGGCGAGCACCCCCTGCCCGGCGCCCTGGTGCCGCTGCGCGTCACCGAGGACGGCTACGGCACGTACGCCGAGCCCAACGTGTGGGTCCACCACCCCGCCGGACTCCCCACGCCGTGAACCGGAGCCGGGGCCGGGGCCGCGTGCCCGGCCCCGGCCCCGCCCCGCGCCATCCCCCTTTCGACGAACCCTGGAGTGAACCATGCCTCCCGTACGCCTCGCGATCGTCGGGTGCGGTGCCGCCGCCCGCGGCTGCCATCTGCCCGCCCTGCCCCCGCTCAAGGGCGACGTGCAGCTGACCGCGCTCATCGACCGTGACCCGCGCCAGGCCGAGGCCGCCCTCGCCCTCTACCGGGAACTGGGCGGCACCGACGCCGACCGGGTGGTGCTCGCCACCGATCCGGCCGAGGCCGCCGATGCGTTCGACGCCGCCGTGGTCGTGGCCCCGCACACCCTGCACGCGCCGATCGTGCAGGCGCTGCTGGCGGCCGGCAAGCACGTCCTGCTGGAGAAGCCGATGACCACCTCGGTCGCGGACGCCAAGGGCCTGGAGGCCGCCGCCGCGGCCGAGGGCGCGCCGGTGCTGGCCATGGCCCATCCGCGGCGGCTCTTCCCCGCCTACGCCTGGGTCAAGCGGCTCATCGACGGCGGCGAGCTCGGCGAGGTGGTGCGGGTCGACTGGTCGGAGGGCCACCCCTACGCCCACGAGCCGGTCTCCTGGTCGATGTTCGACCGGCGGCTCGCCGGCGGCGGTGTGCTCACCGACACCGCCTCCCACGTCTTCGACACCCTGCTGTGGTGGCTCGGTCCCGACGTGGAGGTGGTCCGCTACGAGGACAACTCCCTCGGCGGCGTGGAGACCGACGCCACCGCCCACCTGCGCTTCGGTGCCACCGACGTGCACTGCGACTTCAGCCGGCTGCGCGACCTCGGTATCAGCTGCACGGTCACCGGTACCCGGGCGACCGTCACGATCGGTACCGACTTCCCGGCCGGTGAGTGCACCCTGGTCACCGCGGACGGGGTGGAGCTGCACCGCGGCGACGTGGACGCCGTCGCCCCGGCCCAGGGCGAGTGGGAGCTGCTGTTCACCGAGCAGCTCGGCAACTTCGCCGCCGCCGTGCGCGGCGCCGCTCCCGTCCACTCCACCCCGCTGGACGGCGTACGCGTCGTCGAGCTGATCCAGGAGTGCTACGGCGGCCCCGCCCACGAGCGGTCCGCGCAGCCGTGGACCACGCGCGCCGGCGACGCCGCGGCCGGCGACGGCCCCGTGCTCGCCGGCCGCACCGTGGCGGTCACCGGCGCGAGCGGGTTCATCGGCGGCCGGCTCGTCGAGCGGCTGGTCCTCGGCACCGGGGCCCGGGTCCGGCCCGTGGTCCGCGGCTTCGGCCGGGCGGCGCGGCTGTCCGTCCTGCCGCAGGACCGGCTGGAGTTCCGCCAGGGCGACCTGCTGGACCCCGCCACGCTCCGCGCGGCGTTCGAGGGCTGCGACACCGTCGTCCACTGCGCGTTCGGCAGCTCGGGCGACGAGGCGGGCCGCTGGGCCGCCTCCGTCGAGGGCACCGCGAACGTGCTGGCCGCGGCGCGCGCCGCCGGGGTCCGCCGCGTGGTGCACCTGAGCACGATCGACGTCTACGACCCGGCCGTCACCGGCGCCCTGACCGAGGACTCCCCCGCCCGGCCGGCCGACCCCGCCGACCGCGAGTACGAGCAGCAGAAGCTCGCCGCGGAGCGGCTGGTCCTGGACGCGCACGGCGACGGCCTGGAGACGGTGGTGCTCCAGCCGGGCGTGGTGTACGGCCCGTGGGGCGGCCAGTGGACGACCGCGCAACTCCTGCGCGCCGAGGGCGACTTCGCGCAGCTTCCGGCGGGCGGCGACGGCGGCGTGTGCAACGCCGTGTACGTCGACGACCTGGCCGACGCCGTGCTCCGGGCCGTGGACACCGCGGCCGCCGCCGGCGAGCGGTTCCTCGTCGGCCACCCCGAGGAGCTGGGCTGGGGCGCCTTCTTCGACGCGGTCCGCGCGCTGCGCGGCCTGGGCGGTCCTTCGACGGTGCCCGCTGGGGAGCCGGTGGCGGACTGGGAGCTGGAGCTGTACCGCTCGACCGCCCGCGCCGGCTACGACAAGGCCCGCCGGGTCCTGGGCTTCACGGCGCGCACCCCGTTCGCCGAGGGTGTCGCGCTGACCGGGCAGTGGGCGCGCTGGGCCGGGGAGCTCCCGGGGGCCGGCGCATGACCGGGGTGACCGGGGTGACCGACGTCCTGGTGGTCGCGCCGCATCCCGACGACGACGTCATCGGCTGCGGCGGGTCCATCGCCAAGCACGTGCGGGACGGTGCCCGGGTGACGGTGGTCATCGTCATCGGCCGCGAGCGCAGCGCCCTGGACGACGCCGTCAGCGACGCCGAGTTCGCCGCCGAGACGGAGGCCGCCGCGAAGGCCCTGGGCGTGCACCGCTGCATCCGCTTCGAGGAGCCCTCGCGGGACTTCGCCCTGACCCGCCGGGTCCATCTGGACCTGGTCCGGGTCCTGCGCGAGGTACGGCCGCAGGTGGTGTACCTGCCGCACGACAACGACGACGACGTCGAGCACCGCATGGTGCACCAGCTCACCGTCGAGGCACTGTGGATGGCGCAGTCGGAGTTCTTCCAGGAGACGGGCGGCCGGCCGATGCCCGCGCCCCGGCTGGTGCTCGGCTACGAGGTGTGGGCGCCGATGGCGCGCTTCCAGTACGCCGAGGACATCGGCGGGCAGATCGAGACCAAGGTCGAGGCGATGCGCGCGTACGTGTCCCAGCTGCGGCACGCCGCCTGGGACGAGGGCATCCGCGGCCTGGCCCGCTACCGCGGCGCGGTCTCGGCGGGCTCGGGTCACGCGGAGGTGTTCCAGGTGCTGAGCCTGGGCGCCGCGCCCGCCGCCGGTCCGGCAGGAGGCGGCCGTGACTGACCGCCTGCTGGTCTGCGGACTCGGCTCCGGGATGGATCGTTCCCTGACCGAACTGCGTTCGGCCCGGCGCGAACTGGTGGTGGTCACCGACCAGCCGACCGACCGGGCCCGGGCGGCCGCGGACGTCCTGCTGGTGTGCGACCCGAACGACGCCGTGGCGGTGCTCGCGGAGCTGTCGGCGGCCGGCATCGACCGGATCGACGGCGTGTTCTCCCTGGGCGCCGACAACCCGCCGGTGATCAGCACGCTCGCGCGGCGCTTCGGCTGTCCGGGGCTGCCGCTGGAGACGGCCCTCGACTGCACGCTCAAGGACCGGCGCCTGCGGATCCTGCGCGCGGCCGGGCTCGACCTGCCCCGGTTCGCCACCGCCGAGAGCGTCGGCGAGGCGGTGCGGGCGGTCGCCGACATCGGCCTGCCGGCGGTCATCAAGCCCAGCGACCAGACCGGGTCGCTGGGCGTGCTGAAGGTGGAGTCGGCCGGGCAGGTGCGCCCGCTGGCCCAGGAGGCGCTGCGGCTCAGCCCCGGCGGGCGGATCGTGGTCGAGGAGTTCCTGGAGGGCACCGAGCACACCCTGGCGGCCTTCATGGTCGACGGCGAGCTGCACCGCTTCGGGTTCGCCGACCGGGAGTACGGGCGCAAGGAGGAGTTCGCCCCGCACTTCTTCGAGGGCGGCGACACCCTGCCCAGCCGGCTGACCGCCGAGCAGATCGAGGAGGTCACCGACACGGTGCGGCGCGGCGCGCGCGCCCTGCGCCTGGACCCGGCGGTGATCAACACCGACATCCTGCGCACGCACGACGGCCGGGTGATCCTGCTGGAGATCACCTGCCGGCTGACCGGTGCCCGGATCGCGACCGAGGTGATGCGGCTGGCGACGGGGGTGGACCCGTTGCCCAACGTGGTCCGGCTGGCCCTGGGCCGGCCCCTGGAGCCGGCCGAACTGGCGCCGCGGCACAGCAGGGCCGTGGTCCAGCGGTTCGTCCCGGCGGACGGCGGCGTGGTCGAGTGGGTCGGCGACCCGCGGGACGTCGCCCGCCGGACCGGGGTGCACGACGTCTTCTGGGGCCTGGACCTGAAGCCGGGCACCGTACTGCCGTCCTACCGCGGCGGCGCCGACGTACTGGCCGGGGTGATCGCCCACGCCGCGCTGCCGGCGGAGGCCGAGGCCATCGCCGAACGCACCCTGCGCGCCCTGCCCCTGCGGTTGAAGGCCCTGCGCGCCCTGCCCCTGCGGTTGAAGGCCGGGACCACGTGACCGCGCCCGCGCGGCGGGCACACCGTACGCACACGAGCTCGACGAGGAGGACTGACATGGCCACCGACCTGGTGGACGAGGCGGCGGTCGACAAGGGCATCGCCCGGACCAGCGTGGTGATCGCCCTGCGCGACGACCTGCGGATCGCCGACTGCATCGCGTCGATCGACGAGGACGTCGAGATCGTCCTGGCGCTCAACGGACCCAGCGACGCGGTGCTGAAACTGATCGCCGAGCACCCCCGCCCGCTGACCGTCACCGAGATCGAGGACGTCGGCAACCTGGGCGCCGCCTACAACGCGGGGGCCGCCGCCACGGACCGGCAGTACCTGCTGCTGATGGACTCCGACTGCACCTTCGCCCCCGGGGTGGTCCGCGCGATGGTCCGCGCGGTGCTCACCGAGCCGGTGGTCAAGGGGCAGGTGGTGTACGGGGAGTCGGACGGGGTCCTGAGCAAACTCACCGCCCGCGTACGGGAGTTCGACGAGGGCGACTACATCAGCGCACTGTCCCCGCCGCTGATCTACAACCGTGACATCGTCGAGCACATCGGCGGCTACCACTTCGACGAGCTGATCCACTGGTGCGAGGACCGCGAGTTCGACTTCCGGCTCCAGCTGGCGGGCATCCCCGTGGTGTACCTGCCGGAGGCCCGGATCTTCCACGACGCCCAGCACGGCTTCGCCAACATGCGCAGCTACTTCCGCTACGGCGTCGGCGAGGGCATCGCCCAGGAGACCGGGGTGTTCACCACTCCGGCGGTGCCGGTGGTGTGGCGGCTGTTCGAGGCGTCGCGGACGCTGGTGCACTGCGCCCGGGACAAGGGCGTGGGGGCGGCGGCCTACTACGCGCTGCTGAAGGCGGCGTTCCACACGGGCACGGCCCACCACCTGCTCAACGACCCGTACAAGGTGCGCGACCGCTACCCCGTCTCGGCCAAACGGGCGCGGATGGTGCGGTCGATCCCGCAGCACAGCACCAAGCTGACCGGCGCCCAGCTGCGCCGGCTGCGGCGGGCGCACTGGGAGGCGGGCCGGCGGATCGAGAAGGTGGCCGACCTGTCGGTCTTCCACCCGGACGCCGCCGGCCCGGCCACCCCTGCCACCTCTGCCACCTCTGCCGCCTCTGCCGCCTCTGCCGCCTCTGCCGCCCCGTCAGCCGCCGGACAGGCGCGGCAGCAGCAGGCGTGAGGGATGGTCGCCGCCGTGGTGGACGGTGTGGTGCGCGAGGACGGGCGGGTGGACGTCGAAGCGCGGCGCGTTGCTCGCCGCAACCTCCACCCGGATGCGGTGGCCCACGCGGAACACGTGGCCGACCGCGCCCAGCGCGACGGCGACCTCGACCGGCTCGCCGGGGGCGGACGGCATGTCCGCCCCCGGCGCCAGCCGGCGCACGCCGTCGCACAGCAGCTCGGCCCGGCCGTCGGGGTACACGTCGACGAGCTTGCCCGTCACGTCGGCGCCCGCGGCGTCCGGGGTCACGTACACCGTCAGGGCGGTGTCGCCGACGACGGTCAGCGGCGCCGTGAGCGGCTCGCCGGTGAAGCACAGCACGTCGGCGCGCCGTTCGACCTCGCGCTGGTCCAGCGGACCGCAGTCGCCGCCGGTGAACTGGCCGGGCAGGGCGGTGGCGCCGCCGGTCGTGGGCACGGGGTCGGCCGGGTCGTGGCGGAGCCGGTCGGCGCCGGGGGCGCGCGGGGCGGGGCCGGGCGTCAGGCGGCGGCCGTCCAGGTGCAGGACGAGGTCCTCGGCGGCGGGGACGGGCCAGTCGGGGAAGGAGCGCCATGCGTCGGCCCCGGTGAGGAAGAGCCGTACCGGATCGGTGTCCGGGGCGGTGTCCGGGGCGGTGTCCGGGTCGCCGGCGCGGCGCCGCAGATACCGGTCGAAATGGTCGAGGTGGAGACCGGTGACATCGATACTGCGTTCATCGGCGGCCAGCCCGTAACGGCGCTGCGGGAATATCCCACCGGTGACGCAATGGGACCACGGACCGACCACCAGGCGCGACGGGGTCCCGCATGCGCGAATTCCCCGGTAATTCTCCAGGGCGCCGGCGAGGAAAATGTCGTACCAGCCGGTGAGGTGGAGCACGGGGACCTCGATCCGCGGATACGACTCCCGCGGTGCGGCGCGCCGCCAGTACGGGTGGCCGCCCGGGTGCTCGCGCCACTGCCGGTAGTACGGGGCCAGCCGGTCCAGCAGGTCCGCGGCGGAGTCCGGGTCGCGGTAGAGGTCGTCGATCCGGTCGACGGCACGGGCCACCTCGTCCAGGTCGGACCCGGTCAGCCCGGCCCCCTCCAGCAGCAGGTCGTAGAGCACCCAGTACAGGACGAAGCCCAGCTGGAAGGCGCCGCCCTGGCGGGTCCAGCCCTCGTCGAAGCCCGATCCCGCCACGTGCGGGGCGATCGCGCCCAGGCCTGGCGGGCGTTCGGCCGCGGCGAGCAGGGCGGCCATCGCCTCGTACGAGCGGCCGAACATGCCGGCCGAGCCGTCGCACCACGGCTGCTGCACCGCCCAGGCGACCGTGTCCGCGCCGTCCGCCGCCTCGTGCCAGTACGGCTCGAAGGCGCCGTCGGAACCGAACCGGCCGCGCACGTCCTGCACCAGCAGGGCGTACCCGGAGCGGACGAGTCGCAGGCCGTCGACGGAGGCGCCGCCCGGGCTGCCGGATTTCCCGTAGGGCGTCCGGCGCACCAGTACCGGCACCGGATTGCCGGTATCCGGCCGGTAGAGATCGGCACTCAATAAGGCGCCATCGCGCATGGGTATTTTCAGATCGTGTTCCACAACAATACGCACCCGCCCATATTCCATCAGGACGAGGAAATTCACAATGCAGTCCTCCGGAATCCATTTCCTGGAACCGTTCTTCGAGACGGCGCGTACGGATCCGGCCCGCCCGGCCGTGGTCGACAACGGCCTCGTGGTCGGCTACGGCACCCTCGCCGCCTGGGTGTCGGAGGTGGCCGCTGCGGTCGCGCCGCGCACGGAGCGGCCCCAGCCGCCGGTCGGGGTCGTCGTGCACCACTCGGCCCGTGACGTCGCCGCGCTCATGGGCGTACTCGCGGCGGGGCGCGCGTACGTCCCCCTGGAGGCCGGTCACCCCGAGGCCCGGCTGAAGACGGTGCTGACCCGGCTCGGTGTCCGCGAGGCCGTGGCGACCGCGGACACCGGATGGCAGCCGGCGGTCGCGCGGGTGATCCGCCCGCGCTGGACGACCGCGCCCGCGGCGCCCCCCGCGGCCGCGGCGCTCCCGGACCGCGGGGTACGGCCCGAGGACCCGGCGTACGTGCTGTTCACCTCGGGCTCCACCGGCGAGCCCAAGGGGGTCGTGGTGCCGCACCGGGCCCTGGCCGCCGTGGTGCCGCCGCTGCGCACCCTGTACGGCATCGGCCCGGACGCCACCGTGCTGCACTTCCACGGCGCCGGCGGCGACACGAGCCTGGAGGAGATCCTGCCGGCCCTGACCGGAGGCGCCACCCTCGTCGTGGACGACGCGGCGCGCGAGGGGTTCGCCCAGGTCGCCGAGGAGCAGGAGGTCACCGTCGCGGTGCTGCCCACCGGCTTCTGGCACAGTCTGGCCGGCGACCTGCTGCGGCAGGGCGCCGGACTCCCGCCGTCCCTGCGCACGGTCGTGATCGGCGGCGAGGCGGTGCGCGCCGACATGCTGGAGCGCTGGCGGCGGCTCGGCACCGACGGGGTGCGGCTGCTCAACACGTACGGGTCCACCGAGACGGCGCTGGTCACCCATGCCGTGCAGCTGGCCGGGCCGGGTGCGCCCGAACTGCCGGAGACCGGCGGCGACCTGCCCATCGGGCTGCCGCTGCCGCACGTCGGCCAGCGCGTCGAGGGCACGGGTGAGGCCACGGGTGACGGCACCGGTGAGCTGTACGTGTCCGGGCCCGGGCTGGCCCTGGGCTACCACGGCGCCCCGGAGGCGACGGCGGCCAGGTTCACCGAGGACGGGGGAAGGCGCTGGTACCGCACCGGGGACCTGGTCTCCGTGGCGCCCGGGGGCGCCCTGGTGTTCCGGGGCCGCTCCGACCACCAGGTCAAGATCCGCGGCCACCGGGTGGACCTGGTCGAGGTGGAGGGCCTGGTCGGCAGCTGCGCGGGGGTGCTGGAGGTGGCGGCGGCCCGGGTGGACCGGGCGGAACACAGCACGCTGGCCGCCTTCTTCGTACCACTGACGGGTCACGACCCCGGCGAGGTGGCGGCGGGCGTGCGCGCCCGGCTGGAGGCGACGGCGGCCCCGCAGCTGGTGCCCAGCCTGCTGGTGCCGGTCGCGGAGCTGGCCCGCACCCACACCGGCAAGGTGGACCGCAACGCCACCCGGGACCGGTACCTGGCCACGACCATCGGGGCGGGCCGATGAGCGCCGGGGCGGGTGCCGGTGCCGAAGCCGTGGCAGGTGCCGGTGCCGTGCCGGACGTCGGTGCCCTCGCCCCGCCGGGTGCCGGTGCCGAAGCCGTGGCGGGGGCCGGTGCCCCCGCCGGTCCCGTCGGCCTCGCCGCGTACGCCTCGCGGCGGCTGGGCGTGGTCCTCGACCCGGCGACCGCCCGCGCCGACGAGAGCGGCTGGGACTTCCGGGTCACGCACGTCCGGGACACGGACGGCACCTGGTGGATCCTGCGGCAGCCGCGCCGGCCGGAGGCCTCCGGTCAACTGGTCCTCGAAGGCGCGGTGCTGGCCGCCGTACGCGACCGGATGCCCGTGCCGGTGCCCCACTGGCGCCTGGACACCCCGGACCTGGTCGCCTACCCCCGCCTGGCCGGTGAGCCGGCGGGCACCGAGGACCCCGACACCCTGGTGTACGGCTGGTCCATGGACCCGCTGGCCCACGCCGGCCACTACCTGGAGCCCCTCGCCCGGGCCCTGGTCGCGGTGCACACGACCCCGCTGGGCGGCTCCCCCGCACTGGCGGGCCGGGCGCAGTCGGACCCCGGCGCCGTACGCGCGCGGATCGCGGGCCGGCTCGCCCGGGCCCGCGCCGAACTCCCGCTCCCCGCCGCCGGGTTGCACCGCTGGCAGACCTGGCTGGACGACGACCGGCTGTGGCCCGGCCGGCTGGGGCTCATCCACGGCGACGTGCACCCCGGGCACACCCTCGTGGTGCGCCCGCGGTCCGGTCCGCCGGTCCTGTCCGGCCTGCTGGACTGGGCGAACGCCGATGTCGGCGATCCCGCCGCCGACTTCGTCGACATGCTGTACGCCGGCGGCCCCGCCGTCCTCGACGGGCTCCTCGACGCCTACCGGGCGGCGGGCGGCGAGGTACGCGACGGCATGCGGGCGCACATCCTGGCCCGCGCCTCCTTCCTGTGGGTGCACGTGGCGCTGCGGGGCCTGGACACCGGTCGCCCCGCATGGGTGCGGACGGCGCTGCGCAGGATGGCGCCGTGAGCGGCCCGGGCACCGGCCCGGAGCCGGGTCCGGCGCACGCGGCGCGCTCCGCCCGGACGACGGGACGCACGCCCGGCGGGACGGCGTACACCCTGCACGGGACCGGGGGACAGCCGGTGGTGCTGGTCGCGGGTGCGGGCGGCACCGGACGGATCTGGGAGCACCACCAGGTGCCCGCGCTGACCGCGGCGGGCCGACGGGTGGTCACCTTCGACCACGGCCCTGCGCCGGCCGGATCGGCGGCTTGCGGACCGGCGCCGACGGGAGCCGCGGAACTCGCCGCCGTGCTGGCGGAGTTGCTGACGACGCTCGAACTGCCGCCCTGCCCCCTGGTCGGCCACTCCCTCGGCGCCCTCGCCGTCCAGGAGCTGCTCCTGACCGATCCGCACCGGGCGAGCGGGGCGCTGCTCACGGCGACCCGCGGCCGGTCCGACGCGGTGGGCGAGGCCCTGGCGCGCGCCGAGGCCGCCGCTGCCGGAGCGGGTACCAGGCTGCCACCGGAGTACGAGGCCTTCGTCCGCCTGGTGCAGAACCTCTCGCCCCGGACGCTGGCCGACGAGGGCGCGGCCGCGGAATGGCTCGACTTGTTCGAAATGGCCGCGCTGACCGGCGGGTCCGCCGCGTACCGGCCGGGTCCGCCGGTACCCGACCGGCTGGCCGACTACGGCCGGATCGCCGTGCCCGTACTGGTCGTGGGATTCGCCGACGACGTGCTGGCGCCCGCCCCGCTGAGCCGGGAGGTCGCCGCGGCGATCCCCGGCGCCCGCTACGCGGAGCTGCCGGACACCGGCCACCTCGGGTTCCTGGAACGGCCCGAGGCCTTCAACACCGTCCTGCTGGACTTCCTCGCCACCCTGGCCCCGACCGACCCCGGAGTGTCCCGTGTCCCTTGAGTCCCAGCCCGCCATCGCCTCCGAGGCCAAGGCCGACGTCGAGGCCGAGGTCGAGGTCGTCCATGTCGGCCAGGAGCCGCCGGAGTCCTGGGCGGCGGCCGTGTACCTGTGCGGCCCGACCCCCACCGACCCCGCCGAGCCGTCGTGGCGGCCGGACGCCGTCGCCGCGCTGCGGTCCGCGTGGTCCGGTGCCGGGCGGCTGGTGGTGTTCCTGCCCGAACCGGTATCCGGCGGCGGCTACCCGGCGTACGCGGACCAGATCGCGTGGGAGGAGGACGCCATGCGCCGCTCCGACGTGATCCTGTTCTGGATCCCGCGCGACATGGCCCGGCTGCCGGGCCTGGTGTCCAACATCAAGTGGGGCTCGTGGTGCGACTCGGGCCGCGCCGTGCTCGGGGCGCCGCCGGAGGCCGAACGCATGGCGTACCTGCTCCACTTCGCCGACGCCCTGGGGGTGCCGGTGGAGCGGACGCTGACGGGTGCGGCCGGGGCCGCCCTGCGCGCGGTCGGACCGGGCTCCGTGCGCAGCGGCGGCGAGCGGGCGGTGCCCCTGACGGTCTGGCGGACCGAGCCCTTCCGGACCTGGTACGCCGCATGCCGGGAGGTCGGGAACCAGCTGCTGGACGCACGCGTGGAGTGGTACGCGCCGGCCGCGGGGCCGGACGGGGCCGCCGCCTGGCTGCTGACCGTCACGGTCGCGCCGGGCGGTGGCGGCGGCCCCGCCACGGGCCGTCTGCTGGCGGCTCAGGGGCAGGGCATGCTCATGTAGAGCGCGTGCTCGCCCTCGGATTCGGTGCCCTGGTAGAGGGCGGTGTCCAGCCCGCAGAAGGCGAAGCCCAGCCGCCGGTAGGCGTGGATGGCCGGGGCGTTGACGTTGGTCACTTCCAACCAGATGTGCCCGGCGCCCCGCTCGCGGGCGAAGTCCACGGCGTGCCCCATCAGCGAGCGGCCGACGCCCCGGCCCCGGTGGCCGGGGGCGACCTCGATGTCCTCGATGGTCAGCCGGCGGTTCCACGGGGAGTAGGAGACGGCGGCGAAGCCGGCGAGCCCGCCGTCGGCGCCGACGGCCACGAACGTACGGCTGTCGGCGTCGTCCTCGCCGTCGGGGTCGTCGCCGTCGTCGTCTGCGTCGTCCTCGGGGAACACCTTGACCAGCGGCGGGTCCACCGGGACCTCGCGGAGGGCGAAGCCGTCGTCGGTCACGGCCACTTCGAAGACGGTGCTGGTGGTGAAGGACCCGTCGAGGGCCTCGATGGCCCCGGTGTCCTCGGGGCGGGCGGTGCGGAACTCGTACGTCGTGCCATGGGTCGTGGTCATGGCCCGAGGCTATGACCGGCCTGCCCGGGTGAGGGCGGGTTTCGGCCGAATGGGGTGCGGGCGGTCGAAAACCCCGGTGACCGGCCTGCCCGGCGGGCTGTGCCGCGGGGGACCGCCCCGTCCACCGGGCGGTGGCGCGCCCGCGCGGCGGAAGGGCGGGTGTCGGTGCCCCGTGCCAGGCTGAGCTCGTACGAGGTCCACGAAGAGGTCTACGAAAGGGCAAGGGCACCTCCATGATCACCACCGACTTCGTCCCCGGCTCCCCCTGCTGGCTCGACCTCGGCGCTCCCGACGTCCGGGCCGCCGCGGACTTCTACGGCGCCGTGCTCGGGTGGGAGTACGAGCCCATGGGCGACGGGGAGGAGGTGGAGGGCGGGATGTTCCGGAAGGACGGCAAGATCGTCGCCGGGCTCGGAAAGCTCACCGAGGAGGGCGCCCGTTCGGCCTGGATGATCTACTACAGCGTCGCCGACGCGGACGCCACGACCCGGGCCGTCGAAAGCGCCGGCGGCACGGTGCGGGTCGCGCCGCGCGACCTCGACGAGTGGGGCCGGATGGCGCAGTTCAGCGACCCGCTGGGGGGCCAGTTCGCCGTCTGGCAGCCGGGCACGAACACGGGGGTCGAGCTCGTGGACGCGCCGGGCTCCCTGTCCTGGACCGAGCTGTACACGAGCGACGCCGCGGCCGCCAAGGAGTTCTACGGCGGGGTCTTCGGCTGGCAGTTCAGTGAGATGGCGATGCCGGGCGGCGGGGGCGCGTACACCCTCATCACCCCCGCGGGGCTGCCCGAGGCGCGGATGCACGGCGGTCTCATGCAGCTGCCCGTGGAGCAGCTCGCCCTGGCCGGCGGGCGGCCGTACTGGCACCCGGTCTTCGCCGTCCCGGACTGCGACGCCGCGGTCGCCGCGGTCACGGCGAACGGCGGCACCGTGCAGATGGGGCCGCAGGACGCCGAGGGCGTCGGCCGGCTGGCGGTCTGCCTCGACCCGTCGAAGGCGGACTTCGTCGTCCTGACCCCGACGCAGAGCTGAGCTCACTCCCGGGCCTGCGTAGGCTCTCCTCCGAAGCCCCTGTGAGCGAGGAGGACCTGTGGATCCCGTCGGCGAAGGCCTGCAGCAGCTGGACGCTGTCAGCGTCGACAACGCGAAGACGACCCTCGTCCAGCTCCTCGCCCGGGCGGGGGTCTACGCCGGTGACGCGGAGGAGCTGATCGAGCTCGTCGAGGCCGGCGCGCTCGCCGCCGCACACGCGGCGATCCGCGGGAGCGGAGTGGGCGCCCCCGCGGAGCAGGGCGGACTCTACGCGTCCGGCTGGCTCGACGGCGCCCGCGCCGTCAGCGACGAGCTCGGCGGCATCGCCGAGCGGGCCCTTCAGGACGCGCTCGGCGCCGACCGGTCGGAAGGCTCCCTGGATCCCCGTTCCCCCGTCGGACGGATGGAGCTGGAACGGGTGAAGGTGGCCGTGCTGCCGCTCTACCTGTCGTTCACCACGGTCTCCGACCTCGATCCCGAGGTGTCCGAGCAGGTGCTCCGCACCGTTCTGCGCACGATGAGCCCCCGGCAGCGCGCCGGATACCCGGGACGGCTGTCGCAGTTCGCCTCGGCCCACCGCGCACGCCTGGAGCGGCTGTACGCGGAGTACGGCCCCGGCAGCGCCATCGCGATCCACGGCCGCTACGGCCTGCTCCACTCCCCCACCAGCATCGCCGTGCTGGAACGCATCATCACGTCGTCGCCGGCGCTGCGCGACGAGTGGGACGCCGCCGAACTGCCGCCCGCCTGGCTCGACGGGCTGGAAACGGCCTGGGGCTCGCCCGCCTGACCCGAAGCCACCCCGCACCACCACGCCGCCACGCCGCACCGCCACCCCGCACCGCCCCGACGGCCGGCCCGCCATAGTCGCTTGACGCACCCGCCGCGCCCGGCGGAAAGTAGGGTGATCTTGCCGGCGGGGCGCGGTCGGCCATGGGGGATGCGGTGGGTGAACGGCTCGGCTTCGGAGTTCTCGGCCCGCTCCTGGTCACCGTGGGAGGGCGGACGGTCCCGCTGGGCGGCGCCCGGCAGCGGACGGTACTGGCCCTGCTGCTCCTGAGCCCGGGGCACGTCGTGCCGGTCGACGTCTTGGTGCACGCCGTGTGGGACGACCGGCCGCCGGCCACCGCGCGCACCCAGATCGCCATCGTCGTCGCGGCCCTGCGCAAGGCCTTGAAGGCCGCAGGCGTGGCGGAAGAGGTCATCGCCACCGCGCACCCCGGCTACCTGCTGCGGGTCGACGGGCACCGGCTGGACAGCCTCGCCTTCACCCGGCTGGTCGCCGAGGCGGAGGCCGCGGTCCGGGACCGGCGGCCCGCCGATGCGGCACGCTGCTACGCCGAGGCGCTCGCGCTGTGGCGCGGGCCCGCGCTGGCCGGGGTCGGCGGACGGCGGGTCGAGGACGAGGCGACGCGCTGGGAAGAGGTCCGCATCCAGGTCCGCGAGGCCCTGACGGATGTGCAACTGGAGCTCGGCCGCCACCAGTTGCTGCTGCCCGAGCTGGCCGCCGCCGTGCGCGAGCACCCGCTGCGCGAGCGGACCCGTTACCACCTCATCCTGGCCCAGTACCGCTCCGGGCGGCGCGCCGAGGCGCTGGAGGGCTTCCGCGAGGCCCGGCGCCGGTTCATCGACGAGCTCGGCATGGAGCCGGGCCCCGGACTCCAGGAGCTCCACGACGCGATCCTGCGCGACGAGCCCGCGCTGAGCCCGGGAGTGCCGGACGCCGCCCCCGTCACGGAGGCGGAGGAGGAATCCGTGGCCCCGGCCGGTCCGGGGCGGCGCGGCCGGGCAGCCGTTCCCTCCGAACTGCCGCCCGACGTACCGGGGTTCGCCGGCCGCGCCGAGGAACTCGGCGCTCTCGACGCCCTGCTGGGCGGCCGCGCCGACGGCACGCGGGCACCCACCGTCGGGCTGGTCACGGGCGTGGCGGGCGTGGGCAAGACCGGTCTCGCCGTGCGCTGGGCGCACCGGGCCTCCGGGCACTACCCGGACGGCCGGCTCTTCGCCGACCTGCGCGGATACGACGCGAATCACGCCCCGACCGCCGCCGGCGAGATCCTCGGCCGCTTCCTGCGCTCCCTCGGCATGGCCAGCGAGGACGTACCCGACGGGCTGGAGGACCGGATCGCCGCGTACCGCAGCGTGCTGGCCGACCGCCGGGTGCTGCTCGTGCTCGACAACGTCCGCACGCCGGAGCAGATCCGGCCGCTGCTGCCGGGCAGCGGCGGCTGCACCGTGCTGGTCACCAGCCGCGAGCAGCTGGAGCAGCTGGTCACCTGGCCGGCGTCCGCGCGGATCCACCTCGGGCTGCTGCCCGAGGACCGCTCCCTGGAGCTGCTCGCCGGGATCGTCGGCGAGGCGCGGATCCTCGGTGCGCCCGCCGAGTCGGCGCGGCTGGTCGAGCTGTGCGACCGGCTGCCGCTCGCGCTGCGGATCGCGGGCGCCCGGCTGGCCTCCAGACCGCACTGGTCGGTCCGCCACCTCGTCGCCCGGCTCGGCGACGAGCGGCGCCGGCTGGACGAGCTGAGCCAGGGCGAGTTGCAGGTCCGGGCGAGCTTCGCGCTGAGCTACCGCTGCCTGGACCCGGACGCGGCCCGCCTGCACCGCCTCCTCGGGCTGCTCGCCGTACCGGACTTCACGGCGTGGGTCGCTGCGGAACTGATGGACATCGGCGTACTGGAGGCGGAGCGGCTCGTCGAGCAGCTGGTGGACGCGCAGTTCCTGGAGGTCGTCGGGGCGGACGCCACCGGGCAGCTGCGCTACCGCTTCCACGACCTGATGCGGCTGTACGCGGGCGAGCTGGCGCGGGCCGAGGAGTCCGAGGCGGACCGGCTGGCCGCCTGCGACCGGGTGTTCCGGGCCTGGCTGACCCTCGCCGAGCTGGCGTACCGGCGCGAGGTCGGCGGGGACTACGACATCGTGCACGGCGACGTACCGCGCCGGAGCATCGACCCCGCCCTGGCGGAGGAGCTGCTGGCGGACCCCGGGGAATGGTTCGAGGCCGAACGGCTCTGCCTGATCGCGGTCGTGGAGCAGTCGGCCCGGGCGGGCGCGCACGATCTGGCCTGGGACCTGGTGATGTGCATGCGGGTGCTGTTCCAGTCGCGCAACTACGTGGAGGACTGGCGCAGCTGCAGCGAGCACGCCCTCGCGGCGGCCCGCGCCGCCGGCAACCTCCGTGGGCAGGCGGCCATGTACGAGCAGCTGGGCGCGGTCGCGCTGCGGCTGCGCAACGTGCCCGAGGCGGTCGAGAAGGGTGAGACGGCCCTCGGTCTCTATGCCCGGGCACAGGACGCGCACGGCAGGGCGATCGTCCTGAACAACCTCGGGCTCGTCGACCGGATCCGCGGCGACGTGGAGCAGGGTGCGCGGCGGCTGCGGGAGGCGCTGCGGCTGTCCCGCGAGGTGGGTGACATCTCGTTGGAGTCGTACGCCCTGCAGAGCCTCGCCCAGTGCGCACTCGACGAGGGCCGGCCGCAGGAGGGCCTGGAGCTGAGCCGGGAAGCCGTACGGATCCGCGAGGCCCTCAGTTTCGACGGGCGCGGTACGGCGCTGGCCACGCACAGGCTGGCGTCCGCCTACCTCGCGCTGGGGCGGCTGGAGGAGGCGGAGGAGGCCTTCGCAGCGGTCGTGCGGATCGTCGAGGAGAACTCCGACCTGCTCGGCCTCGCCCACGCGCTGCTGGGGCTCGCCGAGACCAGGCATGCGGCCGGAGCGGCCGAGGCGGCCGAACGGACGTACCTGGAGGCGCTGGACCTCGCCCAGCGTCAGCACGGCACGCTCATCGAGGGGCAGGTCCGCTTCGGGCTGGGCCGGCTCCACCAGGAGAACGGCCGCCCCCGCGAGGGCCGCGTCCACCTGACCGCCGCACTCGGCGTGTTCCGGCTGGTCGGCTCACCGCCGTGGGAGGCGAAGGCGACCCGCGCGCTGGCCCGGCCGGACCCGGCACCGGACCCCGACCCGGACCCGGACCCGGAGCCGGACCAGCGGTATCGGACACCGCCTAACGAAGCGATATCCGGCCGATAGGACCGGTACCTAGCGTCGTCGCGGACGAGACAGCCCGAGCTGCCCACGGGGGCCGCTCGGGCCCGAGCGACGAACACAGGAAAGGACCGGTCGCGCATGAGGACCGAGACGAACGACCTCCGCGGGCACAGCGGCGCCGGGTTCCCGGCTTTCGCGCTGCGCCTCGACGGCGTCGTCAAGGAGTACGGAAGGGCGGGGCGCGCGGTGCGCGCGCTGGACGGGGTCTCGGTCGGCATCGAGCGGGGTTCGTTCACCGCCGTGATGGGACCCTCGGGCTCCGGGAAGTCGACCTTCCTGCACTGCGCCGCGGGCCTGGACAAGCCGTCCGGCGGCTCCGTGTTCCTCGGTGACACCGACCTGGGGGCGATGGACGAGACCCGGCTGACCGAGCTGCGCCGGGGGCGCATCGGCTTCGTCTTCCAGGCCTTCAACCTGATCCCGGCCCTGTCCGTACGGCAGAACGTGGAGCTGCCGCTGCGCCTGGCCGGCGAGCGCCTGGACCCCGCCTGGCTCGACGAGGTCCTGGCGCGCGTGGGGCTGGCCGGCCGGGCCGCCCACCGGCCCGCCGAACTGTCCGGCGGACAGCAGCAGCGGGTGGCGATCGCCCGGGCCCTCATCACCCGTCCCGACGTGGTCTTCGGCGACGAGCCCACCGGCGCCCTCGACACGATGACCGCCCGGGAGATCCTCTCCCTGCTGCGGTCCTGCGTGGACGAGACCGGCCGGACGGTGGTCATGGTCACCCACGACCCGGTCGCCGCCTCGTACGCCGACACCGTCCTCTTCCTCGCCGACGGCCGGATCGCCGACCGCATGCAGGCTCCCACCGCCGACCGCGTGGCCGACCGCATGACGCACCTGGGAGCGTGGGCCTGATGCTGCGCTACGCCCTGCAGACCCTGCGCGCCCGCAAGGGCGGCTTCGCCGGGGCCTTCCTCGCCCTGTTCTGCGCGGCCGCCCTGGTCACGGCCTGCGGCATCCTGCTGGAGACCGGGCTGCGCGGGACCGTCGCCACCGAGCGGTACGCCGGCGCCCCCGTGATCGTCGGCGGCGACCAGAACGTCCACCAGGTCACGGCCCGGCGCAAGGGCGACAGGACCAAGCGGAAGGAGAAGGCCAAGCCGCTCGGCGAGCGCGTCCTGCTGCCCGCCGGTACGGCGGCCAGGCTCGCGGCGCTGCCCGGCGTGCGCGCCGCGCTGCCGGAGATCACCTTCCCCGCGTACGCGGTCACTCCCGGGGGACGGATCGTCCCGGGCGTCGACGGCAAGCCCTCCTACGGCCACGCGTGGACCTCGGCGCCCCTGACCCCCTTCGTGCTGACCGAGGGCGCCGCCCCGGCCGGCGCGGACGAGGTCGTCGTCGACCGGGAACTGGCCCGGCGGGCCGGCCTGAGGCCCGGCGCCGAGCTGACGGTCCAGTCGACCGACGCCCCGCGGACGTACCGCGTCACCGGTGTCGCCGCTCCCTCGGGCGGCGATCTGCGGCAGCAGAGCTCGCTGTTCTTCTCGGACGCCGAGGCCGAGCGGCTGTCCGGCCGTACCGGCCTGGTCGCGGCCGTCGGTGTGCTGCCGGAACCAGGCGTGCCCGTCCCGGAGCTCGCGGCGCGGGTCGGCAAGGCCCTCGACGGCACCGGCGCCCAGGTGGTCACGGGCGGCGACCGGGGCCCGGTCGAGTTCCTCGACGCGGCCAAGGCCCGGATCAAGCTGGTCTCCATGGGCGGTGCCATCGGCGGCACCTCGCTGCTCGTCGCGGTCCTCGTCGTCGTCGGCACGTTCGCGCTCTCCATCCAGCAGCGCCACCGCGAACTCGCCCTGCTGCGCGCCGTCGCGGCGACGCCCCGGCAGGTCCGCCGGCTCATCGGCCGCGAGGCGCTGATCGTCGGCCTCCTCGCCGGGGTGCTGGGCTCGCTCGCGGGGCTGCCCGTCGCCCACTGGCTGCACGGCAGGTTCGTCGCCTTCAGGGCGATCCCCGAGACCCTCGGCGTCACCGTCGGCGTCTTCCCGTTCTTCGGGGCCGTCGGTGCGGCCCTCCTGGGGGCCTGGGCGGCCGCCCGGATCTCGGCCCGCCGCGCCGCCCGCATCCGGCCCGCCGAGGCGCTGGCCGAGGCGGCCGTGGAGCAGCGGACCGCGGCGTGGGGCCGGGTCGGTGCCGGCGCCGCGTTCCTGGCCGGCGGCGCGGTCCTGCTCGTGGTGCTGTCCTCGCTGCGCAGCGAGCCCGCCGCCACCCCGGTGACGTTCCTGTCGGTCGTGGTGCTGGCGGTGGCGGTCTCGCTGCTGGGGCCGCTGATCGTCCGCGGCGCGGTCGCGCTCCTCGGGATCCCGCTGCGGGCCTCCCGGGTCGGCGGGCACCTGGCCACCGCCAACGCCCGCGCGCACACCAAACGGCTGTCCGCGGCGGTCACCCCGCTGGCCCTGCTGATCGGTATGGCCTGCACGGTGTTCTTCGTCCCGACCACGACGGGCGCGGCGGCCACCGCGCAGGCCCGGGCGGGAAGCACGGCGGACTGGGTCGTGGGCTCCGCCGGCCCGGGCGTGCCCTCGCAGGCCGCGGACCGGCTCCGCCGGGTCCCGGGCGTGTCGGCCGTGACCGAGGTCGTACGGACCACCGTGCGCGTGGGCCTGGCGAAGTACCCGGCGCAGGGGGTGTCCGCCGATGGCCTGACCCGCACCTGGGATCCGGGCGTCACGGCCGGCGGCCTGGACGGGTTCGACCCGCAGAGCGTCGCCCTCAGCGAGCTCGCCGCGGACGACCTGGGCAAGAAGCCGGGTGACAGGCTGAAGCTGACGCTCGGCGACGGCGCGGAGGCCGAGCTCACCGTCGCCGCCGTGTACGAACGCGGGCTGGGCTTCGGCGATCTGACGATGTCCCACGAGCTCGTCCGCGGACACGTCGACAATCCGCTGGCCTCCTCGGTGCTGGTGAAGACCGCCGGTGAGGGCCGGCCCGGCCGGGCCGAGCTGCAGCAGGCCCTCGGCGGGCTGCCGGGGGTCGCCGTCCTCGACCGGGACCAGGTCGAGGACCTGCGGGCCGAGGTCCAGCAGTCCAACGCCGAGGTGAACTACGTCGCGATGGGCCTGATCATCGCCTTCACCGCCATCGCCGTGGTCAACACCCTGGCCATGTCGGTCTCCGACCGGGCCCGCGAGTTCGCCCTGCTCCAGCTCGTCGGCACCACGCGGCGCCAGGTGATGGGCATGCTCCGGATCGAGGCCGCCCTGGTGGTCCTCGTGGCCGCGGCGCTGGGCACGGCCATCGCCTTCGCCGTGCTCACGGCCTTCAGCATCGGCATGACGGGCTCGGCCTCCCCGTCCGTCGACGGACGGATGTACGCGGGCGTCCTGTGCTTCGCCTCCCTGCTCGCGTTCCTGGCCACCCTGGTCCCGGGCCGCCTCGCACTCGCGGGCCGCCCCGCGGACGTCATCGGCTCCCGCCGGTAGGGGCGCCAGGGGCGGGCGGGGGGGCTGCCGGTGCTCCGGCAGCCCCCGCGCGCTCCCCCGCCGCTCAGAAATTGATCATGTGTCCGGCGATGCCGTGGACCGCTTCCTTCACGGCCTCGCCCAGCGTCGGGTGCGCGTGGACGTTGCGCGCCACCTCGTGGACCGTGAGGTCCCACTGCTGGGCCAGGGTCAGCTCGGGCAGCAGCTCGGTGACGTCCGGGCCGATCAGGTGGGCGCCGACGATCTCGCCGTGCTCGGCGTCGGCGACGATCTTCACGAAGCCGGTCGAGTCGCCGAGGCCGTGCGCCTTGCCGTTCGCGGTGAACGGGAACTTGGCGACCTTGACGTCGTAGCCCTTCTCCCGGGCCTGCTGCTCGGTCCAGCCGAAGCTGGCGATCTGCGGCTGGCAGTAGGTGGCGCGCGGGATCATCGGGTAGTCGAGCTCCATGGTCTCGGCGTCCGCGATGGTCTCGGCGGCGACGACGCCCATGGCCTCGGCGGTGTGCGCGAGCATCAGCTTCGCGGTCACGTCGCCGATGGCGTAGATGTGCGCTGCGGTGGTGCGGCAGCGGCCGTCGACGTCGATCGCGCCGCGCTCGGTGAGGGCGACGCCGGTGTTCTCCAGGCCGTAGCCGGCGACGTTGGGCGCGAAGCCGATGGCCTGCAGGACCTTGTCGGCCTCCAGGATCCGCTGCGCGCCGTCCTTGCCGGTGACGGTGACCCGGACCTGCGGGCCGGACTCGTCGATCGACTCCACGCGGGTCGAGGTCAGGACGTCGATGCCGAGCCTGCGGTACTGCTTGGCCAGCTCCTTGGAGACGTCCTCGTCCTCCAGCGGGGCGATGCGGTCCAGGAACTCGACGACGGTGACCTTCACGCCGTAGTTGTGCAGCACGTACGCGAACTCGATGCCGATCGCGCCGGCACCGGCGATGACGATCGACCGCGGCACGTCCTCGGCGAGGATCTGCTCCTCGAACGTCACCACGCGCTCGCTGCGGGCGGTGCCGGGCAGCAGGCGCGGGGAGGCGCCGGTGGCGATGATGCAGTTGGCGAAGGTGACCGTCTCCACGGTGCCGTCGGCCCTGGCCACCTGGAGGGTGTTCGCGTCGAGGAAGGTGCCCCGGCCGTCGAACTCGGTGATCCCGTTCTTCTTCATCAGGTAGTGGACGCCCTTGACGCGGCCGTCCGCGACCGTGCGGCTGCGGCGGAACGCCTCGCCGTAGTCGAAGGAGACGGTGCCGTCGACCTTGATGCCGAAGGTCTTGGCCTCGTGCTGGAAGATGTGGGCGAGTTCGGCGTTGCGCAGCAGGGCCTTGGTCGGGATGCAGCCGACGTTCAGGCAGACGCCGCCCCAGTACTTCTCCTCGACGACCGCGACCTGCTTGCCCAGCTGAGCGGCGCGGATGGCGGCGACGTAGCCGCCGGGGCCGGCTCCGAGTACGACGACGTCGAAATGCTTGGACACGGTACTTCCTCGATCCGGTGGACGGTGCGACGGACAACGCCCGTCGGGGGCGTACGCAGATGATCTCAGGTCGGCCCGTCGGGCGGAGGTCCCTCAGGGGCCCCAGACCTTCACAGGAGGGGGCGGGGCTGTGCGGGTCGGTCGAGCGCGCGGTGCAGGGGGATCTCGGCCCACACCTGCTTGCCGCCGCTGAGCGGCACCGAGCCCCAGGCCATCGTCGTCGCCTGGACGATGAGCAGCCCGCGGCCGCCGGTCGACTCCCAGCTCACCGACACCGGTTTGACGGGGCTGCGCGGGGACGCGTCGTTCACGGCGATCCGCAGCCGGTCCGCCGACAGGGTCAGGTCCATCCCCACCTCGCCCTGGGTGTGCGCGATGGCGTTGGTGACCAGCTCGGACACCACCAGCAGGGCCGCGTCGAGCTCCTCGTCCACTCCCCAGGACCGCAGGGTGCGGGCGGCGAAGCGGCGCGCGTGCATGACCGCCGTGGGCAGTCGCCACACCGCCCAGTGGCTGCGCTTCGGCCGGCCCCGGGTGCCGTCGTAGCGCAGCAGCAGCACCGCCACGTCGTCGTCGCGGCGGCCCACGCCGAAGACCAGATCGTCGGCCACCCCTCCGGCTGCTTGCGGGTCGGCCGCGGCGAGCACCTCGCACACCCGCCGCATGCCCTCCTCCAGCGGCAGCCGGGCGGATTCGACCAGGCCGTCCGTGAGCAGGACTAGCAGGGTTCCGGGGGCCAGTCCCACCTCGGTCATGGGGAATTCGGCATCGGCGAGCACGCCCAGGGGAGGCCCGCCCTCGACCGCCATCTCCTCGGCGGTGCCGTCGGGGCGGCGCAGTACCGGCGGCAGATGGCCGGCCCGTACCACCCTGGCGATGCCCTCCTCCATGTCGAGGTCCACGTACGCGCAGGTGGCGAAGAGATCGGTCTCCATGCCGACGAGCAGCAGGTTGGCCCGCGCGACCACCACGTCCGGCGGGTGGCCCTCCACCGCGTAGGCCCTGACCGCCGTACGCATCTGGCCCATGATGGTGGCGGCTCCGGCGCTGTGCCCCTGTACGTCGCCGATGACGAACGCCACATGGCCGTCGCTGAGCGGAATGACGTCGTACCAGTCGCCGCCGACCTCGAGTCCCGCCGTCGCGGGCAGGTAGCGGGCGACGGCGACCCCGCCCGGCAGCTCCGGGAGCTTACGGGGCAGCAGGCTGCGCTGGAGCATGGTGGCGAGTTCGTGTCCCGCGTCCAATGCGTGGGCGCGTACCAGAGCCTGCCCCGCCAGCCCGGCGGTCACGGTCAGCAGCGAGCGCTCCTCCGGTCCGAACCGGTGCTGCGCGTCCCACCCCACCAGGCACACCCCGGCCATCCTGCCTTCGGCGGGCAGCGGCAGCACCGCGAGTCCACCGGGCCCGACACCCTGCAGACCGGGTTCGAGGTCCGCGCCCGGCGGCCACAAGCCCATGTGCCCTCCGCGCATCGCGCTCCGCAGGGTGGGCAGGTCGCCCAGCGGCACGTCGGGCCACTCCGACCGCCATTCCGAGCGCCAGACCTCGGGCCAGGCATCGGGCTCCGGAGGGTCGAGGGCGGTGACGATGAGCCGCTCGGCCTCCAGTTCGCCGACCGCGACCCGGGAGGCGCCGAGCGGCTCGCGCAGGGCGGCGACCACCAGTCGGCTGACCTCCCGGATGGTCGCCGCTCCCGCCAGCGTGGCCGACAGCCGCTGCACGAGGGAGACCTCGTCGGCGCTGGGGCGCAGGTAGGTGGCATCGGCCACCACGCCCAGGACGCGCTGCGGTGTGCCGTCGGGTGCCACCTCCACCCGGCAACGCAGCCCCAGCCAGCGCAGCTCGCCGTTCGGGCGGCGGATGCGGAAGGCCAGCTGCTGTCCGGCGGAGGCCAGCCGGTCCGGCTCCACGATCGCCATCAGCGCGGGCATGTCGTCGGGGACGGCGCAGGCGAGCAGGGTCTCCACCTGCCCGTCGAACTCCTCGGGAGGCAGACCGAGCAGTTCGAGCACGTGCGCATGGGCCTCCATGCGGCCGGTGCTCAGTTCCAGGATGAACGCGCCGCCTTGGTGGGGCACCAGGGACTGGCCCAGGTGTGCCTGCGGGGAGGTGCGCCCGGCCAGCCGGGCGGCGACCGTTTCGAGTCCGGCCGCCACCTGGTCGGCGTAGAGCTCCAGAAGGCTGCGGTCGTCCGCGCTGAAGCCGTCCCCGACCTCGCCGGCCACGACCAGGCACCCGAGCTCCTGGTCGCCGTGGCCCAGGGGCAGCGCGCCCAGCGAGATCCTGGCCGGCGACTGGGGGTCGCCGGCCCGGTTGCGGGCAGGGACGTGGTGGGGGTCCTCCTCGATGAACGCGGCGAGTTCCTTGGGAGTCAGCCACAGCGGGCGGCCGGAGCGGAAGGCGTTGGCGGCGGGCGAATGGCCGGCGACGGCGAGGACCGCGGGCAGTCCGTAGAGGACGCCGCGGTTTCCGGTCAGCTCGGCCAGATGGAGTTCCCTGTCCTGGTCGGCGACCACGTAGACGGCTGCCAGCTCAGCTCCGCAGAACGCAAAGCGACGTCCGGTCACTGTCCGTATCGCCTCCTCCGGAGGGTCGTCCCGCCGACCCCTGCCGACCACCCTGCCCGACCACCGTGCCGACCGCTCTGCCGACCGTTCTGCCGACCGCTCTGTCTCCATGCTGTCGCGCCCGGGACCCTTCGGGCGAGTCGGAACGGTCCCGGGCGGGCGGTCCTCCTGCCCTACCTACGCGGCGTGCGGGCGGTGGCGGTCAGCAGCCAGCCCGTGCTGCGCAGGCGCAGGACGCCGTCGGCCTCGTGGGGTCGCAGTACGTCGGTCAGGCGGGCCCTGGCCCGCTCGCCGGTGCCGGGCCGGGCCTGGGCGACGAGGTGGCGGCCGGGCCCGGAGTCCAGGATGAACTCCGCCGCGTCCGCCGCGTCACGCCCCCAGGTCCCGTACGCCGTCACGTGCGTGGCGCGGACGTCCCGGAGCCCGGCTCCGCTCAGCAGTGCGGCCGCCGCACCGGCCTCCGCGAGCGAGAACATGCCCGGCCCGCCGGGCCTGCCGAAGCCCTCCAGCGGCAGGAGGTCGCCGAGCGCGGCCAGAGCGGTCAGCCACTCGTTGCCCCCGGGCTCGGCGGCGCAGAGCAGGGCCACCCGGCCGCCGGGGCGCAGCGCGGTGGCGATGTTCGCGAACGCCGCGGCGGGGTCGGTGAAGAACATGATGCCGAAGCGGCTGATGACGAGGTCGAAGGCGCCGGGAGGGAGCGGGTGGACCTGGGCGTCCCCGTGTTCGAAGCGGGCGTTGCCCAGGCCGTCGGCCTCGGCGCTCGCCCTGGCGCGTTCGAGCATCGGTCCGGAGAGGTCGAGGCCCAGGGCACCGCCGTCCGGCGCGACGGCGCGGGCGGCCTGCCGGGTCGTGGATCCGGCTCCGCAGCCGATGTCGAGGACGCGTTCGCCGCGGGCGACGGCCGCGGCCTCGAACAGGGGCTGGTCGAACCCGGCGTTGACGGCGTCCCAGCGGTCCTGGTGGGCGGCCCAGTGGGCGCCCTCGTAGCCGTTCCAGGACTGCGCCTGGGCGGTGTTCGCGATGCCGTGCATGAAGGGAACCTCCTACGGAGAGGGATGCGGGGCCGACGGCCCGAACCCTAGAATGGGCGCACGCCCAAACAGTATGGGCGCGTGCCCATACTGGCAATCCCCTTTCCTCCGGGAGGACTTGGTGTCACCACGTGGAGTGGCCATCCCCGATCTGCGCGAGCGGCTCTTCGACGCGGCGGAGCGCGTCCTGGCCCGGGACGGGGCCGCCGCCCTGACCAGCAGGGCGATCACGGCCGAGGCGGCCTGCGCCAAGGGCGTGCTGCACACCCACTTCGCCGGACTGGACGAGTTCGTGGCAGAGCTGGTGCTGGACCGCTTCACCCGTTCGGCCGCGCTGGCGGCGACGCTGCCCGCGCGGGCGGGCGGCGACTCGGTGGCCGGCAACCTGGTGGAGCTGTCCGCGGCGGTGCTGTCCCTGGACCCCGGGGTCGTCGGCCTGGCGGTGACCCGGCCCGCGGCGGCCGTGCGGGTCCGGGCGGCCTGGGCCGAAGGCGCGCCCGGCTTCGACGCGATCCAGGCCTCGATCGAGGCCTATCTCGATGCCGAGCGGGGCCTGGGGCGCATCGGGCCCGACACGGACACCGGTTCGGTCGCCCTGGCCCTGGTGGGCACGCTGCACCACCTGCTGATGACGAGCCGCCCCGGCGGCTCTGCCCCGCACGAGCAGGCCGAGCGACTGATCCGTACGCTGACGCGGCCGAGCGGCTGATTTGTACCTTGACGCGGCCTCCCGGAGCGGGGGCGGCTCGCCGGGAACGACGGACGGCGGTTCTGCCTGTTCACGGTTCGCGGCCTGGTCACGGTGCACGGCCTGTCCACGGGTCGCGGCCTGTTCCGGGTCGCGGCCTGTTCGCGGTTCGCGGCCGGAGAAGGATGCCGCCATGTGTCGCAGTGCGGGGACGGGCCCCGCGCTGCGGCGCGGGGCCCGCCCCCTCGGTCGGCCGAGCCCGTCACGCCCCCGCGCGTACGGCCTCGTACGATGGCCCCCATGAACCTTGCCGAGCAGCCGACGAGACGCCCCGCGGGGCGTCGCCTCGCGCTGCTCGTCCTGGTCCTGCTGGCCGGGATCCTGGGCATGCACGCCTTGGCGCCCGCACCGGCTGCCGCCCAGCATGCGGCGGCAGGGCATGCCCATGCCTCGGGGCACGGGCCGGCCATGGCCGGGTCCGGCGAGGGCTGCTCCCACACGGCCGGAGGCTCGGGCCACGTCGACCACGCGGACGCCACCTGCGCCGCCACCGGCGTCTCGTCCGCCTATGCACCGCCGGCCCTGGCCGCCGCCCCCGTCACGGCGGACACCGTGGCCTCGACGGCCGGGGTCACGGCGGACGGGGCCCTCAGCGGCCGCGCACCGCCCGATCTCGCCGAGCTGCAACTCCTTCGGATCTAGAGCGCCCCGCTGCGGCCTCGCCATCGCGCGCATCCGCGCCGGGGCGACCCCGCAGCCGCGGACTCCGTCATCCGATCCCCACGCATGCCCGGGTACAGCTGGCATGCGCAGCAAGGAGTTGCACCACCATGACCGTCAAGCGTTCCCTCTTCCGCCGTACCGCCGCTGTCGTCGCCGCCGGGACGGCCGCCCTCGTCCTTGCCGCCTGCGGCAGCAACGACGACGCCTCGGCCGGCCACAGCGGCCACGGCGGCACCTCCCCGTCCGCGGCCGCCTCCGCGCCGGCCTCCGCGCCCGCATCGCAGGGGCAGCACAACCCGGCCGACACCGCCTTCGCGAAGGGCATGATCCCGCACCACCGCCAGGCCGTCGAGATGGCCGATCTCGCCCCGTCGCGCGCCGAGTCCGCCGAGGTGAAGACGCTCGCCGCGGAGATCAAGAAGGCTCAGGACCCGGAGATCAAGACTCTCTCGGGCTGGCTCACCTCCTGGGGCGAGCAGGTTCCCGCCGAGGGCGCCATGGACCACTCGGCGCACGGCTCGGCGCACGGCATGTCCGGGATGATGTCCATGGACGAGATGGCAAAGCTGAAGGGGGCGTCGGGCAAGGCGTTCGACACCGCCTTCATGGAGCTGATGATCAAGCACCACGAGGGCGCGGTCGCCATGGCCAGGACGGAGAAGGCGCAGGGAGCCTTCCCCGAGGCCAAGACCATGGCCGAGGCGATCATCACCTCCCAGTCCGCCGAGATCGAGCGGATGAACAAGCTCCTCGGCAAGAGCTGATCGGGTGATCACGGGCCCGGGGCGGCGTGACCGAGTGCGCCGCTCCGGGCCTCCGCCTCCGATCGCCGTGCCGGAGCCGTTCGACGACGGGCGTCGTCCGGTCCCCCGCCTCGGCCCCGGCCCCGGCCCAGCCGGAGCGGCGTGGCGGGCGGAGCAGGGCGGGGGCCGTCGGCGAGGCCGTCCAAGCCCTCGGGTAAGGTCACGCTGTGATCACGGCCAGCCCTTGGACCGGTATGCCGCGGACCCGCGCCGGCGCGGGTCCGCTTCGGCTGCTGTGGCTGGCCGCCCTGCTGTTCGGCTTCCTCTACACCCACGCGGCGGGCGCCGACAGCGCCTCCGCCCACGCCGTCGGCGCGGTGGTCACCGCGCCACGGCCGACCGGCGAGAGCGCCGCAACCGGCCACGCGTACGACCGCCACGATCACCATGACCAGCTGCCGACCGGGCACGGTGACGGCGGTGGACACAGCCATCCGGCCGAAACGTGCGACGCCGGCCACCCCCAGCAGGACATCGGCCTGACCCCTCCCGGGCCGGGCCTGCACAGCGTCCTGCCCGACGCCGCCGAGAGCGCGACCGCCCTCCGCGCGGACAGGGACGGGGACGGCCGCGCCCTGCCCCCGTTGCGCGGTTCCGTCGGATCCGTGGTTCAGCAGGTGTAGACCGGGCCGATATGCCCGCTTCACCCCCCTTTCTCCCCGCGTGCGGCCGCCACGGCAGCCCACGCGGTGAACCACGCTTTCGCAAGGAACCACACCCATGGCCCAGGCCCACCTGCTCGGCATCGCCACGCCCGAAACGCCCGTAGGCTCCACGACGGGTCGCGCCGCCCGCCGTAAGGAGCACACGCGCCAAGCCCGCAGGCGGTCGCTCTCCGCCCGCTATCTCGGGTACGTCGGCTACTTCGTCGGCGCCGGTCTCATCAGCGGCGCCGTCGTCCACCATCCGCTCGACCCCGACCGCTACACCCGCATCGCCCTCTACGGCGCCGGCGTCTTCCTCGCCGCCACGATCCTCAACGAGTTCCTCCTCACCCGCGAACGCCCCGGCCCGGCGCGCATGCTCACGGTGATCGTCGCCTCCCTGATGCTGTCCTTCGGCATCGGCATGCTCTCCGGCGGCCTCCAGCACTTCGACGACTTCCCCGCTCGGGGCGCGGTCCTCGTTCCCACGGGCCTGGTCGTCTCCTTCGTCGCCTTCGTCGTCAAGGACCCGGACACCCCGGCGCGGCGCATCTTCGGACTCGTCGGCCTCGCGGTGCTGCTCACCGCGGCCCTGACCTTCTACGGCCTGCGGGAGCTGGCCGCCTCCATGGAGACCGGCCCCGGCGGCGGCCACAGCCACGGCACCGCCGAAGAGACCGGCCACGACGAGCACGCGCCGGCCACGCAGCCCGCGCCGGCCGCCACGACGTCCCCGTCGGCCGGCGCACCCGCCCCCGCGCGGTCCGCCCCCTCGCAGCCCACCCCCAGGGGCTCCGTCGCCGGCGACGGCCACGCACACGGCCACTGATCCGTCGGACGGCGACGAAGACCACCGCCCCTCCGCGAGTCGGCTTCGCGGAGGGGCGGTGGCGGGGCAGGGTGGTGGCGGGGCTGCGGCGGTGGCGGTGAGGCGGTCTTCGCCCCTCAGTTGCCGGCGGCCCGGAAGCCGCGCAGGCGCAGGCTGTTGCCGACGACGAAGACCGAGGAGAAGGCCATGGCCGCTCCGGCGATCATCGGGTTGAGCAGTCCGGCCGCGGCGAGCGGCAGGGCGGCCACGTTGTAGGCGAAGGCCCAGAACAGGTTCGAGCGAATGGTGCCGAGGGTCTTGCGGGCGAGGCGGATGGCGTCGGCCGCGGCGCGCAGGTCTCCCCGTACGAGGGTCAGGTCGCCCGCCTCGATCGCGGCGTCGGTGCCGGTCCCCATGGCCAGGCCCAGGTCGGCCTGGGCGAGTGCGGCGGCGTCGTTGACGCCGTCGCCGACCATGGCCACGCTGCGGCCCTCGGCCTGGAGCTTCTTGACGACGTCGACCTTGTCCTGCGGCATGACCTCGGCGATGACCTGCTCGATGCCGACCTCGGCCGCGACGGCCTCGGCGACCGCCTGGTTGTCGCCGGTGAGGAGGATGGGGGTGAGGCCCAGCGAGCGCAACCGCCGGATCGCCTCGGCGCTGGTCTCCTTGACCGCGTCGGCGACCTCCAGGACCGCACGGGCCTCGCCGTCCCAGGCCACGGCGATCGCGGTACGGCCGGCCGCCTCGGCCTCCGCCTTCGCCCGCTCCAGATGCACGGGCAGGGTCATGGCCCAGTCCGCGAGGAGCTTTTCGCGGCCGACGAGGACGGCGTGGCCGTCCACGATGCCCTGGACGCCGAGGCCGGGGATGTTGACGAAGTCCTCGGGGGTGGGAAGAGTGCCGGCCTTGGCGGCGGCGCCGGTGGCGACGGCCTGTGCGACGGGGTGCTCGGAGGCGTGCTCCAGGGCGCCCGCGAGGCGCAGGACTTCGGTCTCGTCGGTGCCGTCGGCGGTGTGGACGGCGAGGAGGGTCATCTTGCCGGTGGTGACGGTGCCGGTCTTGTCGAGGACGATGGTGTCGACCTTGCGGGTGGTCTCCAGGACCTCGGGGCCCTTGATCAGGATGCCGAGCTGGGCGCCGCGGCCGGTGCCGACCATGAGGGCGGTGGGGGTGGCCAGGCCCAGGGCGCACGGGCAGGCGATGATCAGCACGGCGACGGCGGCGGTGAAGGCGGCCGTGAGGCCCGCACCGGAGCCGAGCCAGAAGCCGAGGGTGGCCAGCGCGAGGCCGATGACGACGGGGACGAAGACCGCGGAGATCCTGTCCGCGAGGCGCTGGGCGGCGGCCTTGCCGTTCTGCGCGTCCTCCACCAGCTTGGCCATCCGGGCGAGCTGGGTGTCGGCGCCCACGCGGGTGGCCTCGACCACGAGGCGGCCGCCGGCGTTGAGGGTGGCACCGGTGACGGGGTCGCCGACGGCGACCTCGACGGGGACGGACTCGCCGGTGAGCATGGAGGCGTCCACGGCGGACGCACCCTCGACCACGATGCCGTCCGTGGCGATCTTCTCGCCGGGGCGGACCAGGAAGCGGTCCCCGACCTGGAGTTCGGCGGTCGCCACGGTGACCTCGCGGCCCCCGCGCAGCACGGTGACCTCCTTGGCGCCCAGTTCCAGCAGCGCCTTGAGGGCGGCGCCGGCCTTGCGCTTGGACCTGGCCTCGAAGTACCGGCCGGCCAGGATGAAGGCGGTGACCCCGGCCGCCGCCTCCAGGTAGATGTTCCCCGCGCCGTCGGTGCGGGCAATGGTGAACTCGAAGGCGTGGGTCATGCCGGGCGTGCCGGCAGTGCCGAAGAACAGGGCCCACAGCGACCACAGGAACGCGGCGGTCGTACCCACCGAGATGAGCGTGTCCATGGTGGCCGCGCCGTGCCTGGCGTTGGTCCAGGCGGCGCGGTGGAAGGGCCAGGCCGCGTAGGTGACCACGGGCGCGGCCAGGGTCAGGGAGAGCCACTGCCAGTACTCGATCTGGAACGCCGGGACCATCGCCATCGCGATGACGGGGAGGGCGAGGGAGACGGCGGTGACGAGGCGCTGGCGGAGCGGGCGCAGCTCGTCATGCTCTCCCACCGCGGGCTCGTCGGCGCCGGGGTCCGAGCCGGCTTCCGTACGAGCCACGGCCGGTGCGGGCTCCTGCGCGGTGTAGCCGGTGGCCTCGACGGTGGCTATCAGGTCCGCGACGGAGACGCCCGCCGCGTCGAAGGTGACCTTGGCCTTCTCGGTGGCGTAGTTGACGGTCGCCTCGACCCCGTCCATGCGGTTGAGCTTCTTCTCGATGCGGGCCGCGCACGAGGCGCAGGTCATGCCGCCGATGGCGAGCTCGACCTCGGCGGCGCCGACAGTGGTGGTCATGAATGCTGCTCCTCGTTCGTGCGCGGGAGGGGTGGGGAGGGGCCGGGGCCCGGACGGGCGGACGGGCCCCGGCAGGGGGATGGCCGGGCCGAGTGTCAGGCGGCGCGGCCGGTCAGCTCGTAGCCGGCGTCGTCGATCGCCGCGGCGACGGCTTCGTCGTCGGGCTCGCCGGCGGTGGTCACGGTGACCAGGCCGCCCGCCAGGTCCACGTCGACGGAGACGACACGGTCGAGCGCGCCCACCGTCGTGGTGATGGCCGTCCTGCAGTGCCCGCAGGTCATGCCCGAAACGCGGTAGGCGGTGCTGGTGGTCGTGTCCGCGACGGCGACGGCGGTCGCCGTGCCGGCGTTCGTGCCGGCGTTCGTGCCGGCGTTCGTGCCGGCGTTCGTGCCGCAGGTGCCGTCAGGAGTACAGCAGGACATGAGATCTCTCCGTTCGTTCACATACCCAGGAGGGGTATCGCTTCCGACGCCTCAATGTATACCCCCCATAGGTATGCAGTCGCAAGAGATCACAACACTTGACTTGATACCCCCAGGGGGTATGGTGACGGACGTCGGCGGCCGCCGTGGCAGCCCCCTCGTCGCACGGGAGAGCAGACATGAACACCGGAGTGAAGATCACCGCCTACGCCGCCGCCCTCGCGGCCGTCTTCGGGGCCGCGTACGGGGTCGGCAGCGGAGTGGGCCCGACAGGCGGCCCGGCGAAGGCCGAGCACGCGGGCCACGCGACGCAGGCGGGGGCCCAGCGAGGAGGGGACGGACACGGTGGGCACCAGGAGGCGACCCAGGCACCCGCGCCCGGCGGCCTACAGGTTTCGGACGGCGGCTACACACTGTCCCTGGACACCAGGCAGGTCGCACCGGGCCCCGGAGAGCTCAGGTTCTCGATCAAGGACCGCGACGGCCGCAAGGTCACGGCGTACAAGACCGAGCACGGCAAGGAACTGCACCTCATCGTCGCCTCACGCGACCTCACGGTCTACCGCCACCTGCACCCGGTCCGGGCGGCCGACGGGACGTGGTCGACGCCGGTGGACCTGCCGGCGGCAGGCGGCTACAAGGCCTTCGCCGACTTCACCCCGGCCGCCGACGGCGCGAAGGGCATCACCCTCGGCACGGACCTTTCCGTCCCCGGCCCGTACGAACCCGCCCCGATGCCGCCGGCCGCCGATACGGCGCAGGTGGAGGGCTACCGCGTCGCGCTGGGCGGCACCCTGGACCCGGGCAAGCCGGGCGAGCTCAAGCTCACCGTCAGCAAGGACGGAAAACCGGTCACGAACCTGGAACCGTACCTCGGCGCGTACGGCCACCTGGTCGCCCTGCGCGACGGAGACCTCGCCTACCTCCACGTCCACCCCAACCCGGGCGGCCCGGGACCCGACGTCTCCTTCACCGCAACGCCCCCGAGCCCCGGGACGTACCGGCTGTTCCTGGACTTCCAGCACGAGGGCACGGTCCGCACGGCAGCCTTCACCGTCCACACGGGCGGCCCCACCGGCAGCACCACCGCGACCCCAGGCCCTGCCGCGAGCACGGCCGCCGAAGAACCGAGCGGACACTCCCACTGACAGTGAGGATTGGCCATGGCATCGCCTGAGGGCCTGGCTCGCCCGGCAGGGTGGCGTGGGGATGCGGGAGCTGGAGCGGATCACGGTTCGCCGGAGTGAACTGGACGCGCTTGCCCCGGAGTTGGCCATGCAGCTGCAGGAGGTCCAGGCCGAGCGGGAGACGCTCGTGATCGCCGGGCGGGTCCTGAACCGGCCGGCCGAGGTGGCCTACGAGGAAGGCTCGGGGCCGTCGTCGCCGAACTGCCGGTGTCGGGTCATCGAGCGGTGAGGACGTGCGCCCACGGCTCGTCGATGTCGGCCAGGCCCAGCACGGCGGCCACGTTGTCGAGCATCCCGGCGCCGAACCAGCGCCGTACGGCGTCGTCGTCGCCCAGCAGCTGCCGGACGGTGTCGACCTGCTTGGCGTAGCAGCGGCGCACGGCCTGTGCCACCAGCGGCTCGCCGGCGGCACAGTTCGCGTGCATGAGGAAACGCAGGATGTTCGGGTCCGCGACGAGCGCGGCGTAGGCGCCGCGGGCCGCGTCCAACGCCACCTCGGGCGCCGGCCCGGCCCCACCCGGCGCGGGCGAGTGGGCGACCAGCGTTTCGGTCATGACGACGGATACGTGGTCGACCACTGCCGCGAACAGGGCTTCCTTGTTCGGGTACAGGCGATAGAGATACGGCTGAGAGATGCCGACCCAGTCTGCGATCTCATGCGTCGTCGTCCCGTAGAAGCCCTTTTGCGCGAAGCAACCGATCGCGGCGGCCACGATGGTCCGACGTCGTTCGTCGCTCTTCGTGCTGGTACCGGGGGCAGGCATGTGTATCAGTCAAACATGTCCGCCCTCAGCTTCCAAAAGTCACGCCACGGTCGGCGTCGGACGGCACGTCCTCGGGCGTGAGTGCCTCGATCGCCACCAGCGGGTTCCAGTAGTCCAGGTAGTGAGTGATGCGCGCGTTGTCATCGGTCCGGACGACGGAGATGCAGGTCTGCTCGTACGGCTTGCCGGTCGGCACCGCAGTGCCCTTCGAGCGGAACTCGGCGATCACGAGACTCGGGTCGACCGTGTCGTGGAACACCAGGTCGACGAATTCCACGTCGAAGTTCTCGGGGAAGTGCGTCATGTGCGCGACCAGTGCGTCACGCCCCACCACTCGCTTCGGCACGCCGGCCGGCGCGTACGGGAACTCGAGCACCGCGTCCGGGGCGAACAGCTCCACCCACTCGTCGGTGCGTCCTGCGGCAGTGAGGCGCAGGTGCTCGGCCAGGGCGTGCTGGGCAGCGGCGCGGCGGGCGGCGGTGTCTTCCTTGACTGTCACTTTCACTCCTACGTTAGTGGTAGACCTATAACCTACCACGCCGTGAGCCGTTGCGGCCGTCGGGATCGAGGGGGCCGGCGCCTACGAGGCCGAGCGGAATACCCCCCATGGGTATATGGTTAGGGCCATTCGAGAGGTACCCCTGGGGGGTATATTCATCCCGTAATGGAGGGCAGAGCAGTGGGAACCGTCAATCCCCGGCGCTGGTGGGCGCTGGGCGTGCTGGCCGCGGCGCAGTTCATGGTGATCATGGATACGTCGATCATCGGCGTCGCCCTTCCGCAGATGCAGGAGGACCTGGGCTTCTCCCAGGGCGGGCTGCAATGGGTGTTCAACGCTTACGTCATCGCCTTCGGAGGCCTGCTCCTCCTCGGCGGCCGGCTGTCCGACCTCCTCGGCGCCCGGCGCGTCTTCGCCGCCGGCTGGGTGGTGCTGACCGCGGGCTCCGTGGTCGCGGCCGCGGCCGGCAGCGCGACGGTCGAGATCGTCGGCAGGGCCGTGCAGGGCGCCGGCGGCGCGCTGATCGCGCCCGCGTCGATGACGTTGCTGATGATGCTGTTCGGGCACGACCCGAGGGAACTCGGCACGGCCCTCGCCCTCTACGGAGCGGCCGCACCGGCCGGTGGCACGGCGGGCGTGTTCCTGGGCGGCGTGTTCACGCAGTGGGCGTCCTGGCCGTGGATCTTCATCATCTACGTCCCGATCGGCCTCGCCACCCTCGCCGCGACCGGCCTCCTTCCCGCCGTCGGCCGCCGCCGGGGCGCGATCGACGTCCTGGGCGCCGCCGCCGTCACCGCCGGCCTGGCCCTCGCGGTCTTCGCCGTCGTCCGGGCCCCCGAGACCGGGTGGGGCAGCACGCAGACCCTGCTGGAGCTGAGCGGCGCGGCCGTCCTCCTGGCGCTCTTCCTCGCGGTCCAGAAGTCGTCGAAGGCACCCCTGATGCCGCTGAGCATCTGGCGCACCCCCGGCCTGGGCATCTCCAACGCCGCGATGGCGCTGCTGGGAGCCGCGTGGATCCCGATGTGGTACTTCCTCAACCTCTACCTCCAGCAGGTCCTCGGCTACGGAGCCTTCGCCAGCGGCGCGGCCCTGCTGCCGATGACCGCCCTGCTGATGGTGTTCATGACCACGCTCACGGGACGTCTGCTCGGCCGGTTCGGCGCGAAGCCCTTGATCGCGAGCGGCCTGCTGGTGCTCGCCGCCGGGCTGGTGTGGCTGTCGGCGGTGGAGCCGACCGGCACCTTCCTGGTGGACGTCCTTCCGGCCTCGCTGGTCGCGGCGACCGGTATGTCCCTGGCCTACATCCCCGCCCTGATGTCGGCGATGGCCGCCGCACCGCCCGAGCAGGCCGGCCTCGCCTCCGGCATCGTCAACACCACCTACCAGGTCGGCTCCGCCCTGGGCCTCGCCGCACTGACCGCCGTGGCGGCGTCCCAGGGAGCGGACCGGCTCGGCGACCTGCCCGCCCTGACCGACGGGTTCAGCGCTGCCTTCCTCGCGGCGGCCGCCATCGCCGCGGCAGGCGCACTGCTCACCGTCCTGCTGATGAAGGGGGCCAGGGCCGCCGCCGCGGCTTCCCCCGCGGAGAGCGCCGGGCAGAAGGAACGCCTGAGCGCTCCGCTGGAAGTGCGGTGATGAAACCGCGGGCCGGTGGGGGCTGGTCGCGCAGTTCCCCGCGCCCCTGACGGGGCGCGGTACCGCACCGGACTTTGCTGAGTCCGCTCAGCCGACTGGCTGGCCGGCTGAGCCGCACGTACGCAAGGGGCCACCGGATCGTCCGGTGGCCCCTTCGCCCTGTGCACGGATCTGCACGGCCTCACACCGCGATGCGCTGTCCCGTCGCGGCCTGCTCGCGCTGTCTGCGGCGGCCGTACCGGGTCACCCCGCGCGGCTTGAACACCGACAGCCCGGCGGCGACGAGCAGCACCGCCAGCGCCGCCGCCGCATCGGCGATCAGCTGCACGCGCATGCCCTCCAGCTCCCCCGCCGCCAGCGCGGCCCGGGCGGCCGCATCGGCCAGGTGCCCGACCGGCTGCATGTGCACCAGGAGCAGCAGTGTCGCGACCACCGTGATCAGGAGCTTCGCGATCACCCAGTAATGGCGCACCAGCCCGTAGACCGTCCCGAGCGACTGGACCACGCCGGTCACCAACGAGGCGACGCTGAACGGCACGATCACCCACCAGCCCACCAGTTCCATCGCGACGTACGCTCCGCGCACCGTCTGCGACTCGGCGCTGGTGAGCCCGGCGAGCGCGAGGGCGAGGAAGGCGGCGACGGCGCCCAGCCAGCCGAGGGAAGAGGTGACGTGCGCCGTCAGCGTCAGTTTGCGAAGCCTCGGCGGAAACGTCTTCACGGGGTATGCCCCACCATTCCGCCGCCGGCCAGGTGCACGATCACGAACACGGCCACCAGGACGACCGCGACCGCCGCTGACACCTTCACCCAGCGCGGCGCACCGTCGTCGTCGTGCGGCCCGGAACGGGTCGGCGAACCGTCCATGGCGTCCTCCCTCAAGGTTGCGCGGGCCAAGGGCGGCCCCGCAGGCACTTTGCACACTTTGCGAGACACTGTGTCTCGCTCATGAACAGAGTGTATCCCCTGGAGACGTCCGTATGCTTGACGGGTGCCGAAGCTGTGGAACGAGACCATCGACGCGCACCGCCACGCGGTACGCGAAGCCATCCTGGACACCGCCGCGAAGCTGGTGGAGGCCGGCGGCCTGCGGGCCGTGACCATGTCGAAGGTCGCCGAGCAGACCGGCATCGGCCGCGCCACCCTCTACAAGTACTTCTCCGACGCCGAGGCCGTCCTCCTGGCCTGGCACGAACGCCAGGTGACGGACCATCTGCACCAGCTGGCCGAAGTCCGCGACCGGAGCGGAACCCCGGCCGAACGGCTCGAGGCCGTACTTCAGACGTACGCGGCCATCGCCCGCCAGCGCCACGGCGGCGAACTCGCCACCCTCCTGCACCAGGGCGAACACGTCACCCACGCCGAGCGCCACCTCGCCGGCATGGTGCAGGCCCTCATCGCCGAAGGCGCAGCAGAAGGAGGCCTGCGCGCCGACGTACCGCCCGCCGAACTCGCCCAGTACTGCCTCCACGCGCTGACCGCCGCCGGCGCCCTGACCTCCGAGGCGGCCACCCGCCGCCTCGTCGAGGTCACCCTCGGTGGCCTGCGCCCGGTCCCCCGGTGAACACGTGTCACGGCGTTCCGGGAGGCCCCGTCCGTAGGGCTGCCAGGCGGCGCTGATACTCGTCCTCGTCGATCTCTCCGCGGGCCAGGCGGTGCGCGAGGACCTGCTCGGGAGTCGGGGCGGCGGGGGTGTGGGTGTGCTCGTGGGGCGGCCGGTTCACGGTGCGGAAGAGCAGCACCGCCACGGTGATGATCAAGGCCCAGAAGAGGATCATGCTGACCGACATCGCGAACCAGCCCCACCCGCCGAGATTGTGGTCGTACCAGAACATCATGGCCGCTCACCTGCCTGGTCGCGTCGGGGAAGCCGCGGAAGGAACCCGTCCTGCACCGCTCGCTTCGTTCGCTGCTGCCATCGTGACACCGCGGGCAGAGGCACGAGCGGGGCCGAACGGCCCCTTCCGGGGCCAGGCGGTCCCTGTCTGCCGCCCCGGGCCACTCGGGCCCTCTGCGCTGGCCCACAGGGCCCTGCGCAGGCACCCGCTCGGGTGCTCAGATGGAAGAGAAGGGTTCGACTGGAAGAAGGGGGTCGACCCGAGCTGCGACCACACCGGAGCGGCGGCAGGTCCACGACCGAATACGGCGAAGGAGCCGGTCATGCCCGTATCCCGCTACACCGTCAGTGACGTCATGACGCACACCGCCATCGCCATCGGCCGTGAGGCGTCGTACAAGGAGATCGTCGAACTGATGCATGAATGGAAGGTGAGCGCGGTCCCCGTCCTGGAGGGTGAGGGCCGCGTCGTCGGCGTCGTCTCCGAGGCCGACCTGCTGCCCAAGGAGGAGTTCCGCCGCGAGGAGCCCCGCCTGCCGGAACAGCTGGAGGAGGCTTCCAAGGCCGGCGGCGTGCTCGCCGAGGACCTGATGTCGAGCCCGGCGGTCACCGTCCACCCGGGCGCCACCATTGCCGAGGCGGCCCGCATCATGGCCCGCAAGCACGTCAAGCGCCTGCCGGTGGTGAACGACGTCGGCATGCTGGAAGGCGTCGTCAGTCGCAGTGACCTGCTGAAGGTGTTCCTGCGGCCGGACGAGGAGCTGGCGGAGGAGATCCGCCAAGCCGTGCTGTACGAACTCACGCCGGGCATGTCCCTGGACTTCTCCGTCCAGGACGGTGTCGTCACCCTCCGGGGACCGCTGCACGACCGCGCCGTGGTTCCCCTCCTGGCGCGCGCCATCCGCGCGGTCGAGGGGGTCGTCGACGTCCGGATGGAACTCGACGGGGCCGTCCCGACCACCGCGTAGGCCTACGCGGTGGTCGTGCCCCGGGGAACCGCCGAGGTGATCGGCCAGGGGGCGAAGGGAGCCGACCCGCCGGTGCGCACCGCGTCCACCGCGCTCTGGTGCACCGAGCGGCCGGCTTCGGGAGACGGGCAGGACACGGGGCTGCCGGCCAGGGTGTACCACTCGGACGCGCCGACGTACTGTACGGCGACGTGTGCCTGCTCCTGCTCCCACGTGGTGCGCACCGTCAGTTCCCCGGTGAGGGTGCCGGCTTCGCCGGTGAGCACCCCGCCGGGGCCCGTGAACACCCCGGTGGTGGTCCAGGTTGTGGATGCCATGTGAGATCACCTCGGCAACAGGAGTGGTGGTCGCTGTCTGCCTGCCATTCTCGCAGGCCAGGCGCGGTGCCGCCCAGGGGCCGTGCGGTACCTCCACGGGGGTCCGCCCGGCCCTCGCCCGGTCCGGTGTCCGGGCCTACGGTGAACATCACGGAGCCGGTGGGAAGGAGCTGGACCATGAACGTGTCCGCATCCATGTCCGTGCCCGCAGTGTCCGTCACCTCCTCGACGACCATCGGTGAGGCGGCCCGGCAGATGGACGTGTACGGAGTCGGCTGCCTCGTCGTGACGGAGGGCGAAGCCCTGTGCGGCGTCGTCACCGACCGCGACATCACGGTACGCGCAGTGGCCGCGGGCCTCGACCCCGACGATCCGGTACGGGAGGTCATGACCTCCCCGGCCGTCACCATCGACGTGGCCGACGACATCCACGCCGCGTACCGGATCTTCCGCGGCAGCGCCGTCCGGCGTCTTCCGGTCCTCGACGGACCGCGTGTCGTGGGCATGCTGACGGTGGACGACCTCCTGATGGACGTCTTCCGGCGGGTGGCGGACCTGCTGGGCCCGATCGCCTGGAGCGTCCTGGAGGAGCCTCCCGGACCCCGTGACGAGATCGGCCCCCGCGCCTGAGCCCGCGCGCATGGCCCCCGCACGTATGGCCCCCGCACGTATGAGCCCTCGCGCTCCGCGGTACCGCGCCGCTCAGGCAGCCGCCGCGAGTTCGCTGCTGATGTGGTGGGCCCAGGTGTGGATCCGCTCCGGGTTGCGGAAGTCGCCGCCCTTGCCGTGGCGGACCAGTGCCTTGGCGATGAGTCCCGGTGTGCTCTCGGTGAGGCTGCCGCCGAAGGTGATGTGCTCGCGGGCCCCCAGCCGTTCCATCTGCCGGGCCACGGCCGGCACCGGCGGGATCTCGTGCTGCTCCGCGGAGCTGTCGACCGGGCCGCTGCTGAACAGCCAGACGGGCCGGTGCCTGAGATAGTGCTCGTTGCGTTCCGCGCAGTGCAGGGCCTTGGCGCTCCAGCGGCCGGCGTAGAGGGACCCGCCGAGGACGACGGCGTCAAAACCGCGTACGTCGTCGACGTCGTCGGCGGGCAGCACGACAGCGTCGAGCCCGTCCTCGCGGAGGGTCTTGCCGATCTCCGCCGCGATCCCGGCCGTCGCGCCGTGCTTGCTGCCGTAGGCGACCAGCACCCGCTTGGCGGTCATGACCGCTCCCCCGTCTCCGGGGTCCGGCGGCGCGTGACGGGGATGCTGCGGCGGCCTGCGGGGGGTTCGGTCTCCATCGGTACGCGGACCGTGAGGATGCCGTCCTCGTACGCGGCCTCGACGCCGCGCTCCATATGCGTGCCTGACATGGGTGCTCCAGGAGGTCTGACGGCGCCGTGCGACGGCGCACTGCGTGGACTTCTGTCACCACTGTCGTCCTGCCGCCTCCCGGCCCGCTTGGGCCTGTCGGGGCAGCGCCGGGTCCGTTCGGCCCCCTCTCCCCTACGTGCCGGTCGGGTCGGTTCCTCCTGGGTCGGTTCCTCCTGTGGTGCGCTGCCAGGCGCGGTAGGCCGCGACGGCGGTGGGCAGGGTGGGATAGACGTGGTCCGGGCCGACGGCTGCCGTCAGCCCGTACGCGTCGAGGGGTTCGCGGAGGTCCTGCTTGACGCGGGCGAAGGCGAACACGATGCCCCGCCGGGCGAGTTCGGCGCGCAGGGCCTCGACGGCGTCGAGGGCGGTGATGTCGACCTCGACGTTGGCCTCGGTGTTCAGGACGAACCAGTGGACCGGGTCGGTCTGTGCGTCGACGGCCGCAAGTGCGCGGCGGCGGAAGTCCTCGGCGTTGGCGAAGAACAGCGGGGAGTCGTAGCGGTAGACCACCAGGCCGGGAATGGTCCGCGCCTGCGGGTAGTCGTCGACGTCGTGCATGCCGGCCAGGCCGGCGACGGTGCCGAGGACCGCGTCGTGCGGTCGGGCGACCCTGGCGAGGACTTCGAAGACGGACAGGGCCACCGCGACCAGGACGCCGTAGAGGATGCCGAGGGCGAGGACACCGGCGGTGCAGCACAGGGCCAGCAGGAGCTCGCGGCGCCGGAAGTGCGCGAGGCGGCGGAACTCGCCCACCTCCACCAGGCGGACCGCCGCGTAGACGACGATCGCGCCGAGGGCCGCGGTGGGGGTGTGGGCGAGCAGCGGGCCGAGGAGGAGCAGGACGGCGGCCACGCACCCGGCGCCGACGAGGGAGTAGCCCTGCGTACGGGCTCCGGCCGAGTCGGCGAGGGCGGTTCGGCTGGCGCTGCTGCTGACCGGGAAGCCCTGGAGGAGCCCGGCGCCGAGGTTGGCCGCACCGAGGGCCAGCAGTTCCCGGTTCGCGTCCAGCGGGTACGGGTCGTCGCGCCGGGCGAACGCACGGGCGGTCAGGACGACGTCGGTGTAGCCCACGAGGAGGACACCGAGGGCCGGCAGGACCAGGTGGGCGAGGTCGGCCGGACGGGGCAGGGCGAAGCCCGGCAGGCCGGTCGGTACGGCGCCGATCACGTCGATGCCCGGGCCCCCGTCGAGCCCGAACGCCGCCACCGCCGCCGTGGCGAGCACGAGGACCACGAGGGGGCCGGGCAGGGCGGGCCGCACCAGGGGCAGGGTGAACAGCAGGACGAGGCAGCCGGCGGACAGAGCGGCCGTGGGGGCCTCCACGTCGGGCAGCCGGCGGAGGAAGGTGAGCAGCTGGGGGACGAACCCCGATCCGCCGCTGTCGGTCCCGGTGAGCCGGGGCAGCTGGTCCACGATCATGAGGGCGGCGACTCCGGCCAGGTAGCCGACGAGGACGGGCCGGGAGAACAGGTCGGCGAGGAAGCCGAGCCGGACGGCCCACGCGACCAGGCAGAGCAGGCCCACGACGACGGCGAGGGCAGCGGCGATGCCCGCGTACCGTGCGGGGTCTCCGGCCGCGAGCGGGCCCACGGCCACGGCGGTCATCAGGGCGGTGGTCGACTCCGGGCCGACCGACAGCAGCCGGGACGAGCCGCTCAGGGCGTAGAGCACCATGGCCGGCAGGACCGCCCACAGGCCGACGACCGGGGGCAGGCCGGCCACCCCCGCATAGGCCATGACCTGCGGGACGAGGTAGGCGGCGACCGTGATCCCCGCCAGGACGTCACCGCGCAGCAAGGCGCGCCGGTAGCCCCGGAAGGCGGGCGGGACCGCGACGATCCGTCCGTGCTTCCGCATGACACCTCCGGGCCTCGCTGGAGGCGTGTGCCGCACCGCCCGGGGAGACGCCGCTCGCGGCAGGCTGACCGCCTGCGCTCATGTCCCACGTCCGGCCGGCGGCAACGCTGACAGGACCACGTGACCAGGTGTCCACCGTAGCCCCGGCCGCAGGGGGCTTCCCGTTCAGCCCGTTCAGCCGGCAGCTACTGCCCCCTGCGGCCGCCCCCGTCGGCCGGGCCCGCCGTCCCTTCGTGCAGGTGCCGGACATGGGCGTCCGGCCCCGGGAAGAACACGGTGGTACGGCCGGTGTCGGACCAGCGCACGTCGTACGGCGGTGTGCCGTCCGCGTGGTGCAGGGCGACGACCTCCCCGTCCCGGCCCGGCTTGCCGACGGTGGGGCCGCCCACGACGATCTGGTCGCCCACCTCGGCGTGGATCCCGGTTCCGTGTTGCGGTGCGTACGTGTTCATGGCCGTGCCTTTCCACGGAAGGCGCCCCGCAGAAGCCGGGCGGTTACGAAGGCTGCGAGAGCGGCGGCGGCAGCGAGCCAGAGGCCGGTCCGGCCCACGGGTTCGGTGTCCAGCAGCGACTGCAGGGCGGGGACGTGCAGGGCTGCCATCGCCAGGACGGCGGATCCGGCCACGGAGGCCGGCAGGAAGAGGTTGGCCCTGGTCAGCAGGCGGGCCCGCAGGCCGAGGGCCACGCCCAGCTGGGCCGCGAGGAGGGCCAGGAAGAGCACGCTCTGCCAGGGCAGGTCCATGGCGCGGGCGGCGACGCCGGCCAGCAGACTGACGGCCGTCACGGCTGAGGCCAGGACGATCAGGCGCTGCCACACGCCTGCGGCGAGGATGTGCTGGCCGGGCGGCCGGGGCGGGCGCCGCATGGCCTCCGGTGAGACGGGCTCCGCGCCCATGGCCACACCGGTCATGCCGTGGGTGAGGAGGTTGATCCACAGGATCTGCCCCGCGCGCAGCGGCAGGGCCAGGCCGAGCAGCGGGCCGATCAGCATCACGAGGATCTCGGCGGCTCCGCCGGCCATGGCGTAGACGAGGAAGCGCCGGATGTTGTCGTAGACGCGGCGGCCTTCCTCGACGGCCGTGACCACGGTGGAGAGCTCGTCGTCGGTGAGGACGAGGTCGGCGGCCTGGCGGGCCACCTCGGTGCCCCGCGCTCCCATGGCGACGCCGATGTCGGCCTGGCGGAGGGCGGGGCCGTCGTTGACACCGTCGCCGGTCATGGCGGTGACGGCGCCGCGGGCCCGCCAGGCGTGGACGATGTCCAGTTTCTGCTGCGGGTCGGTGCGGGCGAAGACCCGTACGCCGGTCAGGTCGGTGTCCGGCGAGGCGGCCAGCTCGGGGCCGGTGAGGACCTCGCCGGGCTCCCCGTCCTGGACCAGGCCGGTGCGCTCGGCGATCGCGCGTGCCGTCGCGGGGTGGTCGCCGGTGATCAGGACGGAGGTGATGCCCGCGTCCCGGCAGGCCGCCAGGGTCGCGGCGGCAGCCGCCTTCGGCGGGTCGCTGATGGCGATCAGCCCGAGGAGGCGCAGTCCCTGCTCGGCTTCGGCGGCCGGCAGGTGCCACTGTTGCCGCTCGGTGCCCGCCACGGCCAGGACGCGGTATCCGTGGGCGGCCAGCGCTGCGGCCTGCTCGCGGGCTTCGGTCAGCCGTTCGGGCGGGTCGGTGAGCACGAGGGGGGTGAGGACGGCCTCAGGAGCCCCCTTGAGGCAGACCAGCACGTTTCCGTCGGGCAGGCGGTGCAGCGTGGTCATCCGCTTGCGCAGGCTGTCGAAGGGGGCTTCCGCGATCCTGGGACGGGCCTGGCGCAGCTCGGCCGGGGTCGGGCAGCCTGCCTTGGCGGCGGCTGACAGCAGGGCGGCCTCCATGGGATCGCCCACGGCGCTCCAGGCGGCCGATCCGGGCCTGGTCGCCGATCCGGGCCCGGGCGCCGATCCGGGCCGGGGCGCCGATCCGGGCCCGGTCGCCGATCCGGACCGGGGCGCCGATCCGGGCGCCGGCGGCTTGAGGCTCGCGTCGTTGCACAGGGCCGCCGTGGTGAGCAGTTCCCGCAGCGGGCGGAGCTCCTCGGGGGTCAGCGCGCGCCCCGCGCGCGTCAGCTCCCCGTGCGGCTCGTAACCGCTGCCCGACACGTCGGCGCCGCCGGAGGGCGTCCAGACGTGCTGGACGACCATGCGGCCCTCGGTGAGGGTGCCGGTCTTGTCCGTGGCCAGCACGCTCACCGAGCCCAGGGTCTCCACGGCCGGCAGGCGGCGGACGAGCGCGCCCCGCGCCGCCATCCTGCGGGCGCCGAGGGCGAGGGCGAGGGTGACCACGGCAGGAAGGGACTCGGGCACCGCCGCGACGGCCAGGCTGATGGCCGTCACGGCCATCGTGCCCGGCGCCAGGCCGCGCAGCAGGCCCAGGGTGAAGACCAGCACGCACAGGGCGATGGTGGCGACGGCCAGGACGCGCCCGAGGGAGGCGAGCCGGCGCTGGAGCGGAGTCGGGTCGTGGCCGGCGTCGAGCAGTGCGGCGATGCGTCCGAGGGCGCTCGCCGAGCCGGTGGCCGTGGCGGTGGCCGTGCCCCGGCCGCGCACGACGACGGTGCCGGCGCTCACCGGCCGGCCCGGGGCCTTGTCCACGGGCTCGGACTCGCCGGTGAGCATGGATTCGTCCATCAGGAGCGCGGACGCCTCGGTGAGCTCGGCGTCCGCGGCCACGATGTCGCCCTCGCCCAGCAGCAGGGTGTCCCCCGGGACCACGAGCGCCGCCGCGATCTCGTGGGCGGCTCCGTCGCGCAGCACCCGGGCGTGCGGGGCCGAGAGGGCGGAGAGCGCGGCGACGGCGCGGTCGGCCCGGACCTCCTGGGCCACCCCGACCGTGGTGTTGACGACGATCACCAGTGCGATGACGACGGCGTCCGAGTGGTCCCCGATCGCGACGGTCAGCACTGCGGCGCCCAGCAGCACCATGATCAGCGGATCGCGCAGCTGTGCCAGCACGCGGCGGTACAGCGGCGTCGGCGGGGGCGGTGCCACCTCGTTGCGGCCGTGGCGGACCAGCCGGCGTTCGGCTTCGGCCTGGGTCAGCCCCGGGTGGTCCTGGGCCCGTACGGGCTGTGTGTCGGTCCGACCGGTCATGTCGGTCTCAAACCTCCGGGATGGTGATCACCGGGCAGTGCGCCCGGTGCAGCAGACCGTGCACCGTGGATCCCAGGCGCATGCCGGAGTAGCCGCCCCGGCCGCGACGCCCCACGACGACGGCCAGGGCGTGCTCGGCGGCCCGGGCCAGTTCCTCCACCGGGTGGCCGGTCAGGACCTCGTGGGTGAGGCGTACGTCCGGGTACTTCTCCGACAGCCCCGCGGTGGTCTCGGCCAGCAGGGCTCGCTGGGCCTGGATGGCCGCTTCCTCGTCGTGCAGCAGGAAGACCGGCGGCTGCCACACGGAGACGGCCCGGACGGTCGCGCCGCACAGATCGGCTTCGTCGAGGGCGAACCGGAGCGCTGCGGCCGAGGCGGCGCTGCCGTCGATCCCGGCGACGACGTACGGCGGCTGCTGGGTGGTGTGCGGGGCGTCGCCCACGACGACGACCGGGCACGGGGCCTTGGCGGCCACCGGGACCACGGTCGATCCGGCACTGAGCACTTCCGCGACGCGGCCGAGGCGGCGGGAGCCGAGCACGACCATGCGGGCGTGCCGGGCCGCCCCGGTGATGACGGGTGTCGGGAAGCCGTCCGGCAGATCGGCGGACACGGCCAGCTCCGGGTGCCGTTCACGGACCCATTCCCGGGCCTGTTCGAGCCTCTCGGAGCCGGCCTGGCGCAGGGCCGTCCGCCCCGCGGTGTCGTGGGCGTGGCGGGTGTCGTGCTGGGGTGGCACGGCGAGCACCAGGCGCAGCGGGAGCCGGCGCCGGTGGGCCTCGTCGGCGGCCCAGGCCAACGGGAGGTGCCATTCCCGGGCGGGGTCGATGCCCACGACGACGTCACGAGCGCCTTGCCCGCGGCCGGTCATGACCGGCTCCCGGCGTTGTCACCCGCGCGGGGGATGAGGAGCACGGGGCAGCGGGCGTGGTGCAGCACGCTGTGCGTGGCCCTGCCCAGGTTGCGGCCGAGTCCGAGCGGGGTGGGGGCCCTGCGGCCGCCCATGACGAGCAGGTCGGCGTGGCGGGACGCCTCGACGAGCACTCCGGCGACGGAGGCGCTCTTCTCCGCGTCGCTCTCGACGGTCAGGTCGGGGAACTCGTCGCGGATGGCGTCCGTGACGGCCTGCAGGGCCGCGGAGTGCGCCCCGGCGATCGCGTCGACGTCGTCGAGCATGGTCACCACGGTGCCGACGGACTGGATGATGTGCCACACGTGCAGCAGCCGTAGGGACGCCTTGCGCAGCTCGGCCTCGCGGGCGGCGTACCGTGCGCACACGAGGTCGTGCTCGTCGCGGACGGCGGCGAGGACGGTGCCCCGCTCCTCCGTCTCGTCGACGTCGCGGACCACGACGACGGGGACCTTGGCACCGGCTGCCGTGTCGAGGCCGACGGAGCCGAGCATGAGCGAGTTGAAGCCGCCCAGGCCGCGGCTGCCGACGACGAGCGTGCCGTGCAGGCCGCCGGCCCGGTGCAGGCTGGTGACGGCGTCGGTGCGGCTGAGCTCGGTGGTCACCTGCAGGCCGGGGTACCGGTCGGCCACGGCCTTCGCCGTGTCGTCCAGGATCTCGCGGCCGGCGGCACGGACCCTCTCGATGGTCTCCGCCGCCACGTACAGCGCCCGGCCGTCCGTGTCGGCGGCGTGGACGATGTGCAGGGGGCGGCCTCGGCGTACGGCCTCCCCGGCGGCCCACAGGGCAGCGCGGCGCGCCGGTTCCGAGCCGTCCACGCCTACGGTGACCGAGCTGGTGTCCGGGGTACGAATGGTGCTTTCCACGGTTACTCCCGACCGAGGGGCCGACTGGGGACACCCCCCACGCTCACACCCGCGGCGGCGGGGGGGTGAGGGCCGCCCGGGGCCGCTGCCGGGGACCAAAGGTCCCCGTCGCGGCCCCGGCCCCGTGCCGCCGGGGCCGGGTGGTCCTTCCGGTCCCGGGACGGGACCGTTCGGCCCTCGTCTCCCCACTCTGTTCCGGCGGAGGGTGAGTGGCACACCCACCGGACACCGGCCTCCCACGACCCGGAGCAGCAGGAGGGCCTCATGAAGCACATCAAGGTGGCGGACCTGATGACCGACGAGGTCGTCACGGTGGCCCCCGACACCGCTTTCAAGGACGTCGCGAAGCTCCTCGCCCAGCACGACATCTCCGGGGTCCCCGTTCTGGACGACGAGGACCGCGTCGTGGGTGTCGTCTCCCAGACCGACCTGCTGGCCCACCCGGCCGCGCTCGCCCGCTCCGATCTGCAGCACGGTGCGCCGGAGCCGCCTCCCGCGGCGGGGGACATCATGTCCGCGCCCGCCGTCACCGTCCATGCCGAGGACACGGCGGCCGACGCCGCCCGGCTGATGACGCGCCGCAGCATCGAGCGGCTTCCCGTCGTGGACGTGGAGGACCGGCTCGTCGGCATCGTCACCCGCCGGGACCTGCTCCGCATGTTCCTGCGTCCGGACTCGGAGATACGCCAGCGCGTACAGGACATCCTCACGGTCGTCGTGGGCGTACCGGCCGGCGACGTCGAGGTGCACGTCGTGGACGGCATCGTCACCATGGACGGCATGGTGCAGCACCGGAGTCAGCTGCGTGTCCTGCATGCCGTCGTCGAACGGCTCGACGGAGTGGTGGCCGTCGCCTCGCACGTCACGGCCCGCAACGACGACGCGGCGTTCTCGGACGCCGGGCACGCGCGTCACGCGATGCCGTGGTGACGCCCGGTCCACCGCACGAAGGTTCACAGGGGGAATTCGCAGAGGAAAGGCCATGAAGCACCTGCGCACGGTCGGTGACGTCATGACCCACGCGGCGATCTCCGTCGACAACAGCACCGCGTTCAAGGCCATCGTGGAAACGATGCGGATGTGGAACGTCACCGCCCTTCCCGTGCTCTCCGAGGACGGCCGGGTGGCCGGCGTCGTCTCCGAAGCCGACCTGCTGCTCCACTCACAGGACACCGACCCGGACCGCGCGACCACCGCGGAGCAGCTGATGACCCGCCCGGCCGTCACGGTGACCGAGGACGCCGCCATCCCGGCCGCGGCGCGTCTGATGGCCCGCCGCCGCCTCAAGCGCCTGCCCGTGGTCGACGGCGACGGCCGCCTGATCGGCGTCGTCAGCCGCGGGGACCTGCTGAAGGTGTACCTGCGCCCGGACGCGGACATCGGCGCCGAGATCCGTGAACTGATCATGTACCGGCTCGTCCCGCCGGGCTCGGCCGAGATCCACGTCCACGTCGCCGACGGGATCGCCCACCTGCACGGCGCCCTGCCGGATCCCTCGCTGGAGGACGTGGTGGTCCGCGCGGCCGGCACCGTCCCGGGCGTCGTGGACGTCAAGGCCGACTTCACCGGCGCTCCGCCGAACGGTCCCGGGTAGGACCGATCGGTCCCACCCGGGCACCCGGCAGGCAGCAGACTGGAAGCAGCCGGGTGTCCCACCCGAGGAGGAGCCCCGACCGAATCCCGTATCTCCCCGGTCGCCGTCGTGGCGCACGACTGAGGACGCACAGACAGGACCAGTACCGTGACCGCACCACACCTGGACCACGCTGTCATCGCCCGGATCGTCGGCGACGCCGTGAGCGCTCCGTCCATGCACAACGCCCAGCCGTGGAAGTTCGTGTTCCGATCGGCGGACGACGTCATCGAACTGCACGGCGATCCGGACCGCGCCATGACGCGCAGCGACCCGGACCACCGCGCACTGCATCTCGGTTGCGCCGCCGCGCTGTTCAACCTGCGCGTCTCCGCGGCCTGGCACGGTCACCCCGTCCGCGTGCACCTGCTGCCCGACGACTCCGAACCATGGCTGCTGGCCACGGCGACCGTCGACGGACCCGGCGGTGACGACCCCGAGCTGGCGGCGCTGCACGACGCCATCCCGCGCCGGCACACCAGCCGCTACCCGTTCAGCGACGAGCCGGTACCGCAGGCGCTGCTGGACGGACTGCGGGCCGCGGCCCGCATGGAGGGCTGCCGGCTGGAGGTCCCGGGCGACTGGCACGTCGAGACGGTGCTCGGGCTGGTGCGTGACGCGGAGCACCGGGAGGAGATCGATCCGGTGCACCAGGAGGAGACCGCGGCCTGGACGGGCGCGACCGGCAGGCGCGACGACGGCGTTCCCGCCGCCGCGTTCGGCCCGCGCGGTTCCGCCGGGTCCGCCTCCGTACGCGACTTCGGCCGGACCCGGCCGGTGCCGGACCGCGGCTGGGCCGTGTTCGAGAAGCGGCCGCAGCTGGTCCTGCTCGGCACCCCCGCCGACACCCGGGCCGACTGGCTGCGCGCCGGCCAGGCCCTGGAACGCGTGCTGCTCCAGGCCACCGCCGACGGCCTCGCCGCCTCGATGACCTCCCAGCCCCTGGAATGGCGCGAGCTGCGGTGGACGGCCCGGGACCCGGCCGAGGCCATGGGCCAGGTCCAGATGATCATCCGCCTCGGCTACGGGCCCCAGGGAGCCCCGACGCCGCGCCGGCCGGTCACGGAGGTCCTGGAGATCCGGTGACCGGCGAGGTCCGGTGACCGGCGAGATCCGGTGACCGCCGGGCTCCGGTGACCGGCGAGCTCCTGTGACCGCCCGGGCTCCGGTGACCCGCCCGGCCCCGGCCCGGCTCAGGGGCGGTGGCGTCGGCGGCGGGCCCACCGGCGGAGCTCGTCGGTTCCCCAGACCAGCGGCGGGAAGGCCGCGACGAGGAGGACGACGTCCAGCGGCAGGGCCGCGGTGCCGAACAGGTGCTGGAGCGGGGGCGCGTAGACGAGCGCTGCGGTGAAGGCGAGTTCGAAAGCGATGCCGGCGAGCAGCAGGGGGTTGGTGAGGAAGCCGATGTCCCGCAGGGCCGCGTGGTCGGTGCGTGCCGCGATCGCGGTGCCGACCTGGCAGGTGACGATGCCGGCGAAGGTGGCGGTGGTCGCGGTGAGGTAGGCCTGGTGGAGCGCGGTGCCCGGGCCGGTCGGGTCGCCGGGGTGCCATCCCGCGCGCCACAGCACGGAGAAGAACGCGGTCATGACGAGGGCGGCGGAGACGGTGCCGAGCCAGCCCCAGCTGCGGATCAGCATGTCCTTGTTGATCACGCCTTGGGTGCTGGGGCGGGGCGGCCGGTTCATGATGCCCGGTTCGGCGCGCTCGCGGCCGAGCGCGAGGGCGGGGAGGGTCTCGGTGCCGAGGTCGATGGCAAGGATCTGGAGCACGGTCAACGGCAGCGGAACGGCCCCGCCGGAGAGGGCGAAGACGGCGAAGGGCACGACCTCGGGGGTGAGGTGGGCGAAGATGTAGACGATGAACTTGCGGACGTTGTCGTAGACCCGGCGGCCGGATTCGATCGCCGTCACGATGGTGGCGAAGTTGTCGTCGGTCAGGACCATCGTCGAGGCCTCGCGGGCCACGTCGGTGCCCGTTCGCCCCATGGCCACGCCGATGTGGGCGCGGTGGAGCGCCGGGGCGTCGTTCACGCCGTCGCCGGTCATGGCGACGATCTGCCCGTGGACCCGCAGGGCGTCGGCCACCTTCAGCTTCGTCTCGGGCGAGGCGCGCGCGAAGATGATCTCGGTGTCGCCGAGCCGCAGGAGGTGGTCGAGATGGTGGTCGTCGACCGCCTCGGACTGGGCGATCACCCGCAGCTTCGGCACTCCGATGCCGACGGCCCGGGCGATCGAAGCGGCGGTGGCCCCGCTGTCCCCGGTGACGATGTGCACGGTCAGGCCCGCCTCGTGGCAGCGCCGGACGGCGGCCGCGACCTCCGGGCGCGGCGGATCGTAGAGGCCGATGAGCCCGAGCAGGTGCAGGTCCCGCTCGGCCTGCTGGCGCCGTACGGGGACACCGGCGCCGGCCGGCAGGTCCCGTACGGCGACGGCCAGCACCCTCATGCCCTGCGCGGCCAGCGCTTCGGCGGCGTCCCGGGCCTGCCGGGCCGGCTCCCCGCCGGTCAGCAGCGCCAGGACGGCCTCCGGGGCGCCCTTGGCGACGACACCGAGGCGGCCGTGGTCCGTCGCCTGGACCACTGACATCAGGCGCAGGCGGGGGTCGAAGCGGAAGCAGGCACGCCGGCCGGCGTCCCGGTCGGCCGGATCCACCGGCACGCCGTGCTGTGCGGCTCCCTCGGCCAGGGCGAGCTCGGTCGGATCGCCGTGCAGCCGGCCGTCGCTCTCCAGGGTCACCGTGGTGCACAGGGCCGCCGCGCGGATGAGCTCGGCGCTGCGGGGCCCGGCCTCCGTGCGGTGCTCGGGCGTCCAGAAGCCGTGCAGCCGCATCTCGTTGCGCGTGAGGGTGCCGGTCTTGTCGGTGCAGATGACGTTGGTGGAACCCAGCGTCTCCACGGCGCTCAGCCGCTTGATCACCGCGCCCTGCCGGGCCAGGACCCGCACACCGACGGCGAGGGCGAGCGTGATGGTGGGGAGCAGTCCCTCGGGGACATTGGCGACGAGCAGGCCGATCGCGAACATCAGCGAGTCGGTCACCGGCAGGCCCACCGCCACACCGGTCACGAGGAACACCGCTCCCATCGCGACGGCGACCGCCGCGATGAGCCAGGCGACCTTCTTGACCTGCTTCTCCAACGGGCTCGGCTCGCGGCGGGTGCGCTGGCTGAGGGCGGCGATCCGGCCGAGCTCGGTGTGGTCCCCGGTGGCGAAGACGATCGCCTGCGCCCGTCCCTCGGTGGCGCTGGTGCCGCTGAAGACGAGGTTGGGCTCCTGCAGCACCGCCGCCGCCGGCACACCGGGTCCGGCAAGCCGCTCCACGGGCGTGGACTCGCCCGTCAGCATGGACAGGTCCGCTTCGATGCCGCCTTCGGTCAGCCGGGCGTCCGCGGGGATCCGGTCGCCCTCCTCCAGGACGATGAGGTCGCCGGGGACCAGGTCACGGGCCGGGAGGTGCTGGGGCTGCCCGCCTCGGATCACCTGGGCCTGTGCGGGAAGGTAGCGGGCCAGGGTCTCGACGGCCTTCTCGGCCTGCCGTTCCTGGACGAGGGCGAAGCCGGCGTTGACGAGGACGACCGCGACGATCGCCCAGCCGAGCACCTCGATGGCCGCGACGAAGGCGAGGGCCGCTGCCGCCCACAGCAGCAGGGCCAGGGGGTGGACCAGCTGTCGCAGGAGTTCCCGCAGGACGCTCGGCTGCGCGGTGCGGCGTACCTCGTTCGGGCCGTAGATCGCCAGTCGGCGTGCCGCCTCGCGGCTCGACAGGCCCAGCGGGCCCGTGTGCAGTTCGCGGCGGAGCAGGGGAAGGGGCTCAAGGGGATCCGGTACGAGGTCCGGCGCGAGGTCCGGGCCCCCGGCCCGGTCAGCCATCGTCCGCTCCCTGGTCGGGGCGCAGCCGGCCGGTCCAGCGGGGCTCCACGTCCTCCCACTCGGCTTCCCAGGCGCGGGCGCTGCGTACGTCGACGATGCGGAGGCTCACGCGGACGAGGACTCCGGACACGAGCAGGATCGCGCCGGCCGCCATCGTGCCCAGGCCGAATGCCTCCAGTGCGCGTTCGGCCGTGCCGGGCGGCGCGGCGGCGGGGTTGCCGAGGTCGTCGACCCACACCCGGACCGGGTCTCCCTTGCGGGTGTCCGCCGGGACGGGGACGGTGTGGGTGTGCGCGCGGTCGGCGGGGTAGCGCCAGGTGGCGCGGGCGACGGTGACGGTCCGCTCGCTCGGCCGGTCCCCGGCGTGGTAGCTGGTTCCGCCGACGGTGGTGGCCGTCACGACGTGCCGGTGGCCCGCGACCGCCTCGGCGGCGCGGCTGCTCGTGGTCCAGGTCGCCCGTGCGACGGCGACACCGCAGATCACGGCGATCAGGCAGGCCACGGCGAAGGCGGCGCGCAGGCGGCTGCGGGTGCGGTCGGCCTTCCGTCGGAGCGGGTTGGTCCCCGGTCCCCTCGTCCGGTCGTCCATGGTTCACCTCCGCGCCGCGTACGTGCACCGGGCCGGGTGCCCGGTTCAGGCGGTGGCGAGCTCGCCGCTGATGTGGTGGGCCCAGGTCCGGATGCGGTCGGGGTCGCGGTAGTCCCCGCCCTTGCCCTGTCGGAGCATCGACCGGGCGAGGAGCCCGGGGGTGCGGGCCGTGATGCTGCCGCCGAAGGTCTTGTGCTCCCGCGCGCCGATGAGCTGCATCTGCCGTGCCACAGAGGGGACGGGAGGGATGTCGTGCTCCGTCGCGGAGCGGTCCAGGGGGCCGCTGCTGAACAGCCAGACCGGGCGGTGGCGGAGCGAGTCGGCGTTGCGTTCGGCGCAGCGCTCGGCCTTGCCGCTCCAGTGGCCGGCGTAGAGGGCGCCGCCCAGCACGACCGCGTCGTAGCCGCGGACGTCGTCGACGTCGTCGGCGGGCAGGACGACGGCGTCGAGGCCGTCCTCGCGCAGGGTCTCGCCGATCTGCTCGGCGATGCCTGCTGTGGCACCGTGCGTGGTCCCGTAGGCGACCAGGACTCGCTTGGCGGTCATGGCGGGACCTCCTTCGTCTCCTCCAGGCGGGCTGATGCCACTGTCACGCCGCCTGCGGCGCCTCCGCATGGGTCGGACGGCTCCTGGCGGGGACCGTTCGGCCCTCTTGCTCCGTGGCGGGGACGCGGCTCCGTGGCGGGGACGCGGCTACGTCGCGGGGACGCGGTCCGCCCGTGCTGCGGCGCCCGGTGCGGGACCGGGCCGGTGCCGCCGCGGGCCCGGAGGGGTCACTCGGCGGGCACGTCCGGCCGCACGATGGTCACCGGGCACGGGGCGTGCAGCGCCACCTGCTGGCCCACCGAGCCGAGCAGCGCCCGGCGGAAGCCGCCGCGGCCGCGGCTGCCGACGACCAGCACGTCGGCGCCCTCGGCCGCCTCCACCAGGACCTGGGCCGGGTGTCCGTGCACCAGCTTCTCGTGCACCAGGGAGGCTCCGTCCTCCCCGAGTACGGTGCGGACCTCGTCGACCAGCAGCCGCTCGGCCTGCTCCTCGTCGAACGTCGCGTCCACCGCCGGCGCCGACCACGACGCCTCGCCGGGGACCTCCCATGCCGTGACCGCCTCGACCTTCCCGCCGACCAGGCCGGCGTACCGTACCGCCCAGCGCAGTGCGGCCTGGGACGAGGGCGAGCCGTCGATCCCCACCACGATCCGCGGAGCGTCTTGCTGCGTGTCCATGCCCTTCACCCCTTCCGAGAGCTACCTCCAGCGTGTGCGAGGCGGGGGGCCACCGCCACGCGAGGAGCTCGGCTGTGCAACGTTTCCGCAGGCGGAGCGGCACCTGCCCGGCTCAGCCCGGTGGCAGGCGGAACCACCGCTCCTGACCTGCCGCGACCCGCTCCCGCCGGTCGCCGGGCAGGACCAGGGGCACCGGACCGAGGAGCGACGGCGGAACGCTGACGCCCAGGCGGCCCGGCCGGAACCGGATGCGGATGTCCCGGTGGCCGAGGTAGGAGAGGGAGAGCTCGGAGCCCGGGATCTCGGAGAGCGGCACGGGGTCGATGTGCAGGCCGTCGGTGCCCGGGTCGAGGCCGACGATGCCGCGTTCGACGAGGTCGAGGGTGCCGGCCATGGCGCCGAGGTGGATGCCTTCGCCGGTGGTGCCGCCCTGGACGTCGGTGATGTCGCCGAGGAGGGCCTCGCGGCAGTAGCGCCAGGCGTCGGGGCCCTGCTGCCGGGCGAGGACCCAGCCGTGGACGAGGCTGCTGAGGGTGGAGCCGTGGCAGGTCCGGCGCAGGTAGTACGTGACCGTCCTGTCCCAGAGCGCGTCGTCGAGTGCGTGGCCGAGCCGGGCGAACATCCCTGCGAGTTCCGCGGGGCGCAGGAGGTAGCCGAGCATGAGGGTGTCGGCCTGCTTGGACGCCTGGTAGCGGTTGGGGGTGTCGCCCTCCGCCTCCAGGATGCGGTCCAGGCGGCGGATGTCGTGGTAGCGGGCGCGGTACGTCTCCCAGTCGAGCTCGGCGAGGTCGCCGTACCCGTGGAACTGGCTGATCACGTCGCGGTGGAACGGGACGTACATGCGGTGCGACACGTCCCGCCAGCCTTCGAGATCGCCGGACTCGCAGCCGAGGTGGGTGAGCAGCTCGGCGCGCCGGACGGCCGGGAGTTCCTGGTAGAGGTCGAGGGCGCGGGCCAGTACCCAGGCGGCGGTGACGTTGGTGTAGGCGTTGTCGTCGATGCCCGGCGCGGCGGCGTCCGGGTAGGCGTCGTGGTATTCGTCGGGGCCGAGGACGCCGCGGATCCGGTAGCGGCCGAGGCCGGGGTCCCAGGTCGCGTAGTCGGCCCAGAAGTGGGCGGTGTGCAGCAGGAGTTCGGCGCCCGGTCCGTGCATGAAGGCGGTGTCGCCGGAGGCGAGGCCGTACTGCCACACGTTCCAGGCGATGGCCGAGCCCACGTGCCGCTGGAGGTGCGAGTGGTCGGGCAGCCAGCGGCCGGAGCGCGGGTTGAGGTGCAGCCGCTGTGTCTCCTCGGCTCCGGAACTGCCGCTCTGCCAGGGGAACATCGCGCCCTTCGCCCCGGCCCGGCGGGCCGCTTCCCGGGCCGCGGGCAGCCGCCGGTGCCGGTACATCAGCAGGGCGCGGGCGGTCACGGGGAAGTGCAGGGCCAGGTAGGGCACGACGAACAGCTCGTCCCAGAAGACGTGCCCCCGGTACGCCTCCCCGTGCAGGCCCCGGGCGGGGACGCCGGCGTCGAGCTCGGCGGTGTGCGGCGAGAGGGTCTGCAGGACGTGGAAGGCGTGCAGGCGCAGGATCCTGCCGGTCTCGCCGTCCGTCCCCACCTCTCCTTCGCTCCAGATCCGCTGCCAGGACGCCTGGTGGGACGCGAGCAGCGTCGCGAAGGCCGGGGCGTGGCGGGCGTACTCGATGCTGCGTCGCACGGGGTCGGCGAGGGGACGGTCCAGCGAGCTGAACAGGGCGGCGGTCTTCACGACGACGACCGGCCGCCCCCGCCGGATCGGCAGGACGGACGTCTGCGTCGCGGTGCCGGCCGTGCAGGCCTGCTCGACGGTGGGCACGGGCCGGGAGGAGGTCCGGACCGCGAGCCCGATCCGTACCCGGGAGGCCGAGGTGGTGCAGTCCAGCCAGGCGGTGCCTTCCGCGTCCACTCCGGCCCGGTGCTCCACGAAGTGGCGTCCGGCCAGGTCGTGGTAGCGCTCCACGCCGGCGTTGGCGACGTCGCCGTCGAGTACGGACGCGACCTCGATCCGGCCGCTCCATCCGTACGCGCGGAACACGGTGCGCTGCGCGGCCAGGTGCGGGTCGCCGAGGTGGACGAGGCGGGTGTGGGTGACGCCCAGCCGACGGCCCTCGGCGTCGTGGAAGAGCATCCGGCGGGTGAGCGTCCCGGCCCGGAGGTCCAAGGAGACATGGCAGTGGCGCAGCGACGGGTGGTCCGGCGTGAGCCAGTCGCCGTGCGGTACGCCGTCAGGGACGTCGGGGTTGTCGTGGCCGTTGGGGTCGTCCGGGAGGCAGCGGTAGCGCAGGGCGGTCCAGTCCGGCAGCCGGACCAGGTCCTCGTTGGAGACGGTGCGTCCGGCGACGGCGGAGGTGAGGCGGTTGTAGCAGCCGGCCAGGTAGGTGGCCGGGTAGTGGACGGCGTCGGCGGTGCACTCGGGGGCTGCGCCGCGCGTGGCGAAGCGGCCGTTGCCGAGGGTGCACAGGGACTCGACCAGGCGCTCGGTCTTGGGGTCGTAGCGCGGGTACTCCCAGTGCCAGGACGCGGTCACGGCCGGCGGCCTTCGACGTCGCCGGGGGCCGCCGCGCCGAGCCGGGGCCGGCCGTCCGCCGGGTCCCGGTACGCGCGGACGGCATCGCGGACGGCATCGAGGACGACCGCGCGCACGGTGTCCATCAGGCGTGCACCACGCGACGTCCGGTGAGCCGGACGGGAGTGAGCTTCATCCAGTGGACGCGGACGCCGCCGGCCCAGGGGTGGGAACGGGCCGTGACCACCAGGTGCTGGCGTTCGTCCGCGTCGGTGACGGCCTCCAGCTCGCCCACGGCCATGACGCTCCAGCCCTCGGAGGTCACGTCGTCGATGTGGTCGATCTCGAAGGCGGCCTCGGTCCCCGTCGCCCGGGCGGCGGCCGTCCCGGCGGCGGTGCGGAAGGCGATGGTGGTGCCCGCCACCATGTAGTTGACGGGGAGGACGGCGGGGCCTTCGGGGGTGAAGACCGCGATCCGGCCCACGCCGTGGGTGCCCAGCAGCCGTCGGCATTCGGCCTCGTCGAGCGCGACGAGCGCCATGTCGCGGCGGGCGTCGGACTGGCCCGGGGGCCGGTCGGCGCTCGCGCCGGTCAGGTCGTCCAGGGTGATCCCGAGGGCGTCGGCGACCCGGACGAGGGTGCCCATGGAGGGCGAGGCGGCGTGCTCCTCCAGGTAGGAGATGTAGTGGCCGTCCGCACCGCACCGCCGGCCGAGTTCCTCGCGGCTCAGGCCGAGCTCGGTGCGGCGGGCCGCGAGGCGGCGGCCCAGGTCGGTGCGTCCGGGGGTCTCACCGGACGGCTGGGGCCGGGTGCTCCCGGTGCCCGGGGTGCTCGGGGTCCTCTTCACGGTGATCACTGCTCCTGGGGCGGTACGGCGACCGTGTCGTGCTGCGGTCCGCCGAGGACGACCTTGAGGGCGCCGGTGTCGGCGGCGCGGGAGAAGACGTCGTACGCCTCCTCCATCTGGTCCAGCTCGAAGCGGTGGGTGACCAACGCGGATCCCGGCAGGCGTCCCGCAGCCGTCATCCGCAGCAGCATCGGCGTGGAGAAGGTGTCCACCAGGCCGGTGGTGAGGGTCACGTCCTTGATCCACAGGTCTTCGAGGTGCAGGACGGCCGGCTTGCCGTGGACGCCGATGTTGGCCACCCGGCCGCCGGGGCGCACCATCCGGGTGCACAACTCGAACGCCGCGGGATCGCCCACGGCCTCGATCACCACATCCGCGCCGAGCCCCTCGGTCAGGTCCTCCACCAGCCGCTCGGGCTCCTCCCGCGCGCTCACGGTGGCATCGGCACCGAGCTCACGGGCGGCCGTGAGCCGGGAGGCGGCCAGATCCACGGCGACGATACGGAACGGGCTGTAGAGGCCCGCGGTGGCGATGGCGGCCAGGCCGATGGGGCCGGCGCCGACCACCACGACCGTGTCGCCGGGGCGGACGTTGCCGTTGAGGACTCCGACCTCGTACGAGGTGGGGAAGATGTCGGCGAGCAGGACGGCCTCGTGGCTCGCCAGGGCGCCGGGCAGCGGGTGGACGGAGAGGTCCGCGAAGGGGACGCGTACGTACTCTGCCTGGGTGCCGTCGATGAGGTGGCCCAGGACCCAGCCACCGCCCCCGCGGCACTGCCCGTAGCGGGCCTCGCGGCAGAACCGGCACCGGCCGCAGGCGGAGATGCAGGAGACCAGGACGCGGTCGCCGGGGCGGACGGAGCGGACGTCGCCGCCGGTCTCGACGACGGTGCCGACGGCCTCGTGCCCCAGGATCCTGCCGGGGCTCACTTCGGGGACGTCGCCCTTGACGATGTGCAGGTCGGTGCCGCAGATGGTGACGGCGTCGACCCGGACGATCGCGTCGGCGGCATCCTTGACGGAGGGGTCCGGGACGTCCTGCCAGGAGGTCTGTCCGGGTCCGTGGAAGACGAGTGCCTTCATGGCGCGGCCTTCTCTCTGCTTCTCTCTGCTTCTCTCTGTTCTACGGATGTCGTCGCCCGACGGAGGTGTCCACGCTCGACAGAGGTGTCAACGCCAGGCTGTCCCTCCGTCCCGCCACCACGCTTGGGCCGGTCGGGCCCTCGCCGGGGACCGGTCGACCCCTCCCTCCCGCGGGCTCTTCCAGGGTGTCGCGGACCTGCGCCGCCGCAACTGGGCCGAGCTGCCCGCCCCTGCCGGCGACATCCACGCCGTCGTCGTCCCCCGCAGCTGGAGGCGCCCTGTGTGGGCCGGACGGTCCCCGCGGTGTGCACCGCGCGGCCCTTCCGCCGCCCGTGGGCGGCGGAGCACGGTGGAGGCACGAGGTTGCGAACCCCGCCCGCCTGCACACGCGCCAGGCGCCTACGCACGCTGAGGACCTGCCATGACCTCCACCCCGTACACCGTCGCCGACGTGATGACCACCCGGGTCATCGCCGTCACCCCGGCCACCGGTTTCAAGGACATCGCCGCCGCGATGGAGCGGTGGAAGGTGACCGCCCTCCCCGTCGTCGAGGGCGAAGGCCGCGTCGTGGGCGTGGTCTCCGAGGCCGACCTGCTGCCCAAGGAGGAGTTCCACGAGCACCGCCCCGGCCTGATCGAACAGATGCGCCGCCTCGGCGACACCGCCAAGGCGGGCTCCACCCGCGCCGAGGACCTGATGAGCGCCCCGGCCGTCACCATCCGCCCCGACGCCACCCTCCCCCAGGCCGCCCGCCTCATGGCCGACCGGCGCATCAAGCGCCTCCCCGTGGTCGACGCCGACGGCACCCTCAAGGGCATCGTCAGCCGCGCCGACCTCCTGAAGGTGTTCCTCCGCACCGACGAGGACCTCACCGCCGAGATCCGCCGAACCGTCGTCGAGCGCCTGTTCCCGCTCTCCCACGAAGCCGTCAGGATCACGGTGTCCCACGGCGTCGCCACCCTGACCGGCGAGGTCAAGGACCGGAACCTGATCCCCCTGGCGGAACGCCTCACCCACTCCGTCGAGGGCATCGTCGACGTCCACTGCCGGCTGCGGGCACCCACCGCGGCGTGACGTGAGGGCGGGTGCCGGCGGGCGCCGACCTGAAGGTGCCCGGCGCCCTGCCGTTCATCACCCCCAACCGCGTCTTCTACCGGGTGGACACCGCCCTGGTCGTGCCCCGCGTGGACACGACGGACTGGCAGCTGCGCATCCATGGCGACGGGGTCCGCCGGCCGCTCGTCCTCTCCCTCGACGACCTGCTGGCCCGACCGATGGTCGAGCGCGACATCACCCTGACCTGTGTGTCCAACGAGGTCGGCGGACCGTACGCGGGCAACGCGCGCTGGCTCGGCGTACGGCTCGCCGACCTGCTCCGCGAGGCCGGGGTGCGGCCGCCGTCGCAGGGCGGTCCGGCCGACCAGCTGGTGGCGCGGTCGGTGGACGGGATGACGATCGGCACACCCGTCGAGACCGTGCTGGACGGCCGGGAGGCGCTGCTGGCGGTCGGGATGAACGGCGAGCCGCTGCCGTTCGAGCACGGCTTCCCGGTCCGGATGGTCGTACCGGGCCTGTACGGGTACGTGTCCGCCTGCAAGTGGCTGCGGGAGCTGCGGCTGACCACCTTCGACGCCTACGACGCGTACTGGGTGCGCCGGTCGTGGGCCGCGCGGGCGCCGGTCAAGACCCAGTCCCGGATCGACACGCCCCGCGCGTACGCCGCTCCGGCCGCGGGCCGGCTCCCGGTCGCCGGGGTGGCCTGGGCGCAGCACCGGGGGATCGCCCGGGTCGAGGTGCGGGTGGACGGCGGCGCGTGGCAGGAGGCCCGCCTCGGCGCGGAGGACGGTGTCGACACCTGGCGGCAGTGGGTGTGGCCGTGGGACGCGACGCCCGGCCGCCACACCCTGGAGGTGCGGGCGACGGACGGCACGGGCGCGGTGCAGGTGGAGCGGCGCTCGCCGCCCGCCCCGGACGGGGCGACGGGCTGGCACCGGATCGAGGTCGACGTCCGGGCAGGGTGAGCCCGCCGCGGCGGCCGGCGGAGTTCGCCGGGGCCGCGGCGGGCGCCACCGGACCGGGTCAGCCGGTCAGCCGGTCAGCCGGTCAGCCGGTCAGCCGGTCAGCGGGTCAGCGGGTCAGCCGTACCGGCAGGGTGTCCACGCTGTTGCCGATGAAGCTGCGCTGGTGCGGCAGGTCCGCCTCCGGGACCGCGAGGTCGAGGTCCGGGAAGCGGGTGAAGAGCTGCTCCAGGGCGGTGGTCGCCTCCAGCCGGGCCAGCGGGGCGCCCACGCAGTAGTGCGCGCCGTGGCCGAAGGAGAGGTTGCGTGCGGCGGCCGGGCGGGTCAGGTCGAAGCGGTCCGCGTCGGGTCCGTACGCGCGTTCGTCGCGGCCCGCCGCGGTGTAGCCGGCCAGGACCGGGGTGCCCTTCGGGATCACGGTCCCGCCGAGTTCCAGGTCGCGGGTCGGGTAGCGGAACGGGAACCAGCTGACCGGCCCGTCCCAGCGGAGCGTCTCGTCCACCACGTCCGACCAGCCGGCCTTGCCCTCCTGGACCAGGGCCAGTTGGTCGCGGTGGGTGCACAGGGCGCGGACCGCGTTGGTGATCAGGTTGAGCGTGGTCTCGTGGCCGGCGACGAGCATCAGGCGCATGGTGCCGATGAGTTCGGGCTCGCTGAGCCGGTCGCCGTCCGACTCCCGGGCGGCGATCAGGGCGCTGGTGAGGTCGTCGCCGGGCCGTTCGCGGCGGGCGGCGGCGATCGTGCCCATCAGGGCGACGAGTTCGCGGACGGCGGCCATCGCCTCGGCGGGGGTGGTGTCGGTGGCGATGATGACCTTGTACGACAGCTCGTGCAGGCGGCCCCGGTGCTCGGGGTCCACGCCCAGCAGCTCGCAGATGACGCTCATCGGCAGCGGCAGCGCGAAGTGGGTGCGCAGGTCGGCGATCCCGTCCGGGGCTTCGGCGGCCGCGTGGGCGAGGTCGTCCAGGAACTCCGCGGTGAGCGCTTCGACGCGCGGGCGCAGGCGCTCCACCTGCCGGGCGGTGAAGGCGTTGCCGACCAGGGACCGCAGCCGCCGGTGGTCCTCGTCGTCCGCGGTGTGCATGCCCTGGGCATCGGCGAAGACCCGCAGGGGCCAGTCAGGGGCTATCCCGCCTTCCTGGAGGGCGGTGAAGTGCCGGGCGTCCTTGGCCACGTCGGGGTGGCCGAGGAACTCCTTGAGTGCCTCGTGCCCGAGCACGACCGCGCCGGGCACCCCGCCGGGGAGGACCACCTCCGCCACCGCGCCGCGCTCGCGCAGCCGGGCGTTGAGGGCGTGCGGGCAGCCCCCGGCAGGGTCGATGCGATGCGGCTGATTCTGTTCGCTCATTCTGCGAACAGTGCAGGGTGACGGGCGGGTTGGACAAGTCCCCACCGCTACGGTGCCGGACCCGGCCGCTCATGCCCGGCCGGCCGGAAGCCATACCGGTCCGGCATGCGTCGTCCCACGGCCGTTGACAGTGCACGGTGGCCGTCCCACCATGCACGCGGCATAGGGGAGTTCGACCGCCGTTCGATCGCCGTTCGCCGTTCGCCGTTCGCCGTTCGCTTTTCACCGATCGCCGATCACCGATCACCGATCACCGCCGGCGGTTCGAACCCGTCGTCCGCCCGATGGCGGGCAGCGCCCCGGCCTCCGCACCCCGCCGACCGTGCCCCAGGAGGAACCGCCCGTGCCATTCCCTTCCTCGCCCTCCCCCACCCCCGAGCCTCCGCCCCCCGCGGCGGCGCCCGGCCACGCCCCCGGCCAGGTCCCCGGCCGCCGCTCCCGCTCCCGGGCCCGCCGCTCGGCGCTCGCGGCCGCGCTCGGGGCGTTCGGCCTGCTGGCCGCCTTCACCGTGGCCAATTCCCAGGCCGCTGCCGGGAGTCCGGCAGCCCCGACGGCCGCCGCCGCGCTGCCCTCGTACGACCACGTCGTGGTCGTCGTCTACGAGAACAAGCAGTACGGCGAGATCATCGGCAGCTCCAACGCCCCGTACATCAACCAGCTGGCCGGGTCCGGCGCGAGCCTGACCGCCATGAAGGCGCTCACCCACCCCAGCCAGCCGAACTACTTCAACCTCTTCTCCGGTGCCACCCAGGGCATCACGGGTGACGGCTGCTACACCCCTCAGTCGATGACCGCGGCCAATCTCGGCCAGGAGCTGATCGCGGCCGGCAAGACCTTCGCCACGTACAACGAGGACCTGCCGAGCGAGGGCTCCACGGCGTGCACGAACGGGCAGTACGCGCAGAAGCACAACCCGTGGTTCGCCTTCAAGAACGTCCCGCTGAACACCGGCAAGACCTGGGCGCAGTTCCCGCAGGGCAACTTCGCCGCCCTCCCCCACCTGTCGTTCGTCGTGCCGAACCAGTGCAACGACATGCACTCGTGCTCGGTCTCGACCGGAGACACCTGGACGAAGAACAACATCGACGCCTACGCGCAGTGGGCGAAGGCCAACAACAGCCTGCTGGTGCTGACCTGGGACGAGGACAACTTCCTGGGCTCCAACCAGATCGCGACCGTGTTCTACGGGGCGAACGTCAAGCAGGGCACGTACGGGACGGCCTTCAACCACCACCACCTGCTGCGCACGTTCGAGGACCTCTTCGGCACGACGCACGCGGGGAACGCGGCCAACGTCCAGCCGATCTCGGAGGTCTTCACCACCGGCGGCCCCACCCCGACGCCCACGCCGACCCCGACCCCGACCCCGACGCCGACGCCGACGCCGACGCCGACGCCCACCCCGACCCCGGGTGACTTCAAGGTCGCCGATCCCGGACCGCAGGCCTGCAAGTTCAACCAGTCCTGCACGATCCAGCTCACCGCGACCGGCGGCAAGACCCCCGTGCGCTGGTCCGCCAGCGGACTGCCGTGGGGCCTGGGCATCGACTCCGCCACCGGCCGGATCAGCGGCAAGCCCTGGGGCAGCGGCACCCTCCAGATCACAGTGACCGCCACCGACGCGGCCGGAACCACCGCGAGGACCGTCTTCCCGCTCACCCTCACCTGGTTCTGATACGCGGGGGACCCACCGGTTCGCCGGGCCCCGGCCGCCGCGCAGGACTACGACTAGGCTCGGCGCATGACACAGACACAGCAGGAGCGGAGTTTAGAAGGCCGGGTCGCTCTCGTCGCGGGGGCGACCCGGGGCGCGGGGCGCGGTATCGCGGTCGAGCTCGGTGCCCGGGGCGCGACCGTGTACGTGACCGGGCGCAGCACCCGGGGCAAGCGCTCGGAGTACGACCGGCCGGAGACGATCGAGGAGACCGCGGAGCTCGTGACGGCGGCCGGCGGGACGGGCATCGCGGTGGCCGTCGACCACCTGGTGCCCGAGCAGGTGGAGGCGCTCGTCGGCCGGATCGAGGCCGAGCAGGCACGGCTGGACGTCCTGGTGAACGACGTCTGGGGCGGCGAGAAGCTGTTCGAGTGGGACAGCCCCGTCTGGGAGCACGACCTCGACAACGGGCTGCGTCTGCTCCGGCTCGCCATCGAGACCCACGCCGTGACCAGCCACTTCGCGCTGCCGCTGATGCTGCGCCGGCCGGGCGGGCTGGTGGTGGAGATGACGGACGGCACGGCGGAGTACAACGGCTCCCACTACCGCAACTCCTTCTTCTACGACATCGCCAAGTCGGCCGTGCTGCGCATGGCGTTCGCCCTGGGGCACGAGGTGGGGCCGCGGGGGGCGACGGCGGTGGCGCTGACGCCGGGCTGGATGCGCTCGGAGATGATGCTGGACGCCTTCGGCGTGACCGAGGAGAACTGGCGGGAGGCCACCAAGAGCGTTCCGCACTTCGCCATCTCCGAGACCCCGCGGTTCGTGGGCCGGGCGGTGGCCGCGCTGGCCGCCGACGCCGAGGTGTCCCGCTGGAACGGGCAGTCGCTCTCCAGCGGGGGCCTGGCCCGGGAGTACGGGTTCACGGACCTGGACGGCAGCCGTCCGGACGCGTGGCGGTACATGGTCGAGGTCCAGGACCCGGACCGCCCGGCGGACACCACCGGATACCGCTGACGGCGGCTCCGCCGGTCGCCGCCGGGTCGGTCGCGGCCAGGGCGGTAGCGGCCAGGGCGGTAGCGACCGGGGTCGCAGCTCCGTAGGCCGCGGCCTCCACCGGTCGGCGCCGGCCGGTGGAGGCCGCGGCCCGCCGGGACGCCGTCTGAGCGGTCGCGGCCGGGTCGGCCGCGGCCGCTCAGGCCCCGCCGGCGTCCCCCTGTGCCCACCTCTCCAGCCCCTCCAGCACGCACTGGAGGCCGAAGGCCCACACCACGTCCGGGTTGTAGGCGCCGGCCGCCTCGCCCACCCGGCCGGCGAGCGGATAGCGGTCGGCGTCGATCACCCGGGCGAGCAGCGGGCCGACCTCCGCCCACCAGTCGTTGTCGCTCTGCCGGCTGTTCAGCTCCGCCGCGTCGGCGGCCGCCCGGGTGCTGGAGTGGACGAATTGCAGCAGGTGGGTGAGGGCGGCGTCGCGTTCGACGTCGGGCAGGCCGACGCCCTCGAAGGCCGCCAGCTCGTGTTCGTACTTGCCGATCACGCCCGGCCCCAGGGGCGGGCGGGTGACGGACACCTCGGCGAGCCAGGGGTGGCGGACGAGCAGGTCCCGGTTGTCCTCGGCCACCCGGGTGACCCGGACCCGCCAGGGCTCGTCCGGGCCGAACGGCCGCAGCTCCATCCGCCCGTACGCCGCGTCGAGCATGAGGTCGAGCAGCTCGGCCTTGCCGGGGACGTACGTGTAGACGGTCATCGGCGTGACGCCGAGCCGCTGGGCCAGGGCCCGCATGGTCAGAGCGTCCAGGCCCTCCTCGTCGGCCAGCCCGGTCGCCGCCTCGACCACCGCGTCGACGGTCAGGCCCTGCCGGGGCCCGCGCCGGCCGGCCGGCTGCGGGCCGGTGTGCTCCCGCCACAACAGCTCCAGGGTGCGTACGGGGTCCCCGCCCCCGCTCCGGTTCGCCGCCACGGCATCCTCCTTCGTCCGTTCTTCTTCATCTTCAGCGTCATCCGCATCCGATTTACCTTGTACGGCGTACAGAATACAGTGTATAAAGAAACCTGAAGCCTGCGAGAGCCACCCCGTGAGGAGTCCCGTGCAGATCATCAACACCGCCATATGCCTGACCGTCGACGACGTTCCCGCCTCCGTCTCCTTCCTGACCAGCCACTTCGGCTTCACCGAGGCCATGGCCGCCGACGGCTTCGCCTCCCTCACCCGCCCGGACACACCCAGCGTGATCTTCCACCGGCGCGGCCTGGAGGTGCTCCCCGAGGGCTTCCGCGACCGGCACGCGGACGGGGTGATCCTCGCCTTCGTCGTGGACGACCTGCACACGGAGTACGAGCGGCTGCGCGCCGAAGGGGTCGCCATCACCCTGGAGCCGCGCGAGGAGCCGTGGGGCGAGAAGCTGTTCATGGTCGCCGACCCCAACGGGGTCAGCATCGAGCTGGTCGAATGGGCCACGGGCGCCGAGGGTTGCAGCGGGGACGGCAGCGAGGGCGCGAGCAAGGGCGGCAGCGAGGAGGCGCAGGCGTGACCCGCTCCCCCGCCGCCCCGGCCGCGGACGGCCACCAGCTCATCCAGGTACGGGGAGCCCGCGAGAACAACCTCGCCGACGTCAGCGTCGACATCCCCAAGCGACGTCTGACCGTCTTCACCGGGGTCTCCGGCTCCGGCAAGTCCTCGCTGGTCTTCGGCACCATCGCCGCCGAGTCCCAGCGCCTGATCAACGAGACGTACACGGCGTTCGTCCAGTCCTTCATGCCCAGCCCGGGCCGGCCGGACGTCGACGGGCTGCACAACCTCTCCGCCGCGATCGTGGTGGACCAGGAGCGCATGGGCGCCGGCTCCCGGTCCACCGTCGGCACCGCGACCGATGCCTACACGATGCTGCGGATCGTCTTCAGCCGGCTGGGCATCCCGCACATCGGCACCTCCTCCGCCTTCAGCTTCAACGTGCCCGAGGGCATGTGCCCGCGCTGCGAGGGGGTCGGGCACGTCTCCGACATCGACGTCGGCCAGCTGGTGGACCGCGAACTGTCCCTGAACGAGGGCGCGATCACCGTGCCCGGTTTCGCCGTGGACTCCTGGTACTGGCAGGTCATGGCGAACTCCGGTTTCTACGACCCGGACAAGAAACTCAAGGACTTCACCGCGCAGGAGTGGGAGGACCTGCTGCGCAAGGACGCGGTGAAGGTGAAGGTGGGTCCGAACAACTTCACCTACGAGGGCCTCATCACCCGGATCAGCCGCACCTACCTGGCCAAGGACCGCGAGTCGATGCAGTCCCACATCCGGGCCTTCGTGGACCGGGCCGTGGTCTTCGCCGACTGCCCCGAGTGCGGTGGCACGCGGTTGTCGCAGGCCGCGCTGTCCTCGCGGATCGACGGCCGGAACATCGCCGAGTGTGCGGCGATGCAGATCAGCGACCTCGTCGCCTTCGTCCGCGGCATCGACGACCCGCGCGTGGCGCCGGTGCTGGCCGGCCTGCGCGGCCTGCTGGACTCCCTGGTGGAGATCGGGCTCGGCTACCTGAGCCTGGACCGGCCCGCGGGGACGCTGTCCGGTGGCGAGGCGCAGCGCGTGAAGATGGTCCGCCACCTCGGATCCGCGCTCACCGACGTCACGTACGTCTTCGACGAGCCCACCACGGGCCTGCACCCGCACGACGTCCAGCGCATGAACGACCTGCTGCTGCGGCTGCGCGACAAGGGCAACACCGTCCTGGTGGTCGAGCACAAGCCGGAGGTCATCGCGATCGCCGACCACGTGGTCGACCTCGGGCCCGGCGCCGGTACCGCGGGCGGCCGGATCTGCTACAGCGGGGACGTGGCGGGCCTGCGCGCCTCCGGCACCCTCACCGGCCGGCACCTGGACCACCGGGCGCTGCTGCGCGAGGCGGTGCGCACACCGCGCGGACACCTGCCGGTCCGGGGGGCGCGGCTGCACAACCTCAAGAACGTCGACGTGGACGTGCCGCTCGGCGTGCTGACGGTGGTGACGGGCGTCGCGGGCTCCGGCAAGAGCTCGCTGATCCACGGCCACCTGGCCGGCCGGGACGGGGTGGTGGTCGCCGACCAGTCGCCCGTGCGGGGCTCGCGGCGGTCCAACCCGGCCACGTACACCGGGCTGCTGAACGCGGTCCGGGCCGCCTTCGCCAAGGCCAACGGGGTCAAGCCGGCCCTGTTCAGCGCCAATTCGGAAGGGGCCTGCCCGCAGTGCAGCGGGCTGGGGCTGATCCATACCGACCTGGCGATGACGGCCGGCGTGGCCACGGTCTGCGAGGAGTGCGAGGGCCGGCGCTACACGGCGAAGGTGCTGACGTACCGGCTGAACGGCAAGAACATCAGCGAGGTGCTGGACATGCCGGTCACCGAGGCGTACGAGTTCTTCACCGCCGGGCAGGCGCACGCTGTCCTGGGCCGGCTGGCCGACGTAGGACTGGGCTACCTGCGGCTGGGCCAGCCGCTCAACACGCTGTCCGGCGGCGAGCGGCAGCGGCTGAAGCTGGCGATCCACATGGCCGAGAAGTCCTCGACGTACATCCTGGACGAGCCGACGACCGGCCTGCACATGGCGGACGTCGACCAGCTGCTGGCGCTCCTCGACCGGCTGGTGGACCAGGGCAATTCGGTGATCGCCGTCGAGCACCACCAGGCGGTCATGGCGCACGCCGACTGGATCATCGACATCGGCCCGGGCGGCGGGCACGACGGCGGCCGGGTGGTGTTCGAGGGGACCCCGGCCCGTCTGGTCGCGGAGGGGGACACGCTGACGGCGCGCCATCTGCGCCAGTACGTGGCCTCGTAGGGCCGGGGCGCCCGGGTCGTAGGGCCGGGGCCGCCCCGGTCGTAGGGCCGGGGCGCCCCGGGATCCGCCTCAGTCGAGGGTGAGCTCGTGGAACCGGCCGCCGAGCGGCTCGAAGTACCGCTCCACCTCGGCGTCGGTGACGGCGCCGAGGGCGGCCGGCGACCAGCGTGGGGTGCGGTCCTTGTCCACGACCTGGGCCCGCACGCCCTCGACCAGGTCGGGCGAGGACAGGCAGTGGCAGGAGACCCGGTACTCCTGGACCAGCACCTGCTCCAGCGTGGGCAGCTCACGGGCCCGCCGCACGGCGGCGAGGGTGATCTTCAGGGCGGTCGGGGACTTGGCGAGGATCGTCTCGGCCGCCTCCTTGGCCGCCGGGTCGCCGTGGGCCAGCAGCCGGTCGACGATCTCCTCGACGGTGCCGGCCGCGTAGCAGTGGTCGATCCAGGCGCGCCGGCCGGCCAGTTCGCCGTCGGGGGCCGGCAGCGCGTACCGGGGCAGTACGTCGGCCACGGCGGCCCCGGCGAGTTCCGCGGCCAGCTCCGGGAGCCGGCCGGACGGCACGAAGTGGTCGGCGAGCCCGCACAGGATCGCGTCGGCGGCGCCGACGGCCGTGCCGATCAGGGCCAGATGGGTGCCGAGCTCGCCGGGGGCGCGGCTGAGCAGGTACGTGCCGCCGATGTCGGGGACGAAGCCGATGCCGGTCTCGGGCATCGCCACCCGGGAGCGCTCGGTGACGATCCGCACGCTGCCGTGGGCCGAGATGCCGACCCCGCCGCCCATGACGATGCCGTCCATCAGGGCCACGTAGGGCATCGGGCCGCGGGCGAGGCGGGCGATCCGGGCATTGAGCCGGTACTCGTCGCGCCAGAAGCCGGCCGACGCGGTCCCGCCCGCCCGGGCGTCGTCGTGGATGGCCCGGATGTCCCCGCCGGCGCACAGCCCGCGCTCGCCGGCGCCGCTCACCAGGACCTGGGTGACGGCCGGGTCGCGCTCCCAGGCGGCCAGGGCCTGCGTCATCCGCAGCACCATGGGGTGGGTGAGGGCGTTGATGGCCCGGGGGCGGTTGAGGACGATGCGCCCCGTGTGCCCCTCGGTGGACAGCAGGACCGCGTCGTCGGCGTGTTCGGTGTTCACGACACCCACCTTAGATTCCCCTGTACGCGGGCCCCTCAGCCGGCCGTCGGCGTGGGCCGCCGGCCTGGCTGAGGGTTCCGCCCCCCGAAAGAAACTGGTCTAGACCTTGACAGGTCCAGACCATGCTCGCTTGGCTGGGTGCGGTTGCCGTCCCCGCGGCAACTCCCCCCACCCGAGGAGCAGTTACGTGATACGAAAGCTACGCGGCCGGTCCCTGGCGCTGGCCGCCACCGCCGCGGCCGTCGCCGGCATCGGACTCGCCCTCCCCGCCGCGCCCGCCGCCGCGGCCCCGCCCTGCGCCACGGCCTGGTCCGCCGCGGCCGTCTACACCGGCGGCGCGTCCGCCTCGTACGGCGGGCACAACTGGCAGGCGAAGTGGTGGACCCAGGGCGAGACGCCCGGGACCACCGGCCAGTGGGGCGTCTGGTCCGACCAGGGCGCCTGCGCCGCGGGCGGCGGCCAGGACCCCGACCCGGAGCCGGGCGACCCGTCCGGGTTCGTGGTCAGCGAGGCCCAGTTCCAGCGAATGTTCCCGAACCGCAACCCCTTCTACACCTACGACGGCCTGGTCGCGGCACTCTCGGCCTACCCCGGCTTCGCCGCCACGGGCGACGAGACCACCAAGCGCCGCGAGGCCGCCGCCTTCCTCGCCAACGTCTCGCACGAGACCGGCGGCCTGGTGCACATCGTCGAGCAGAACACGGCCAACTACCCCCACTACTGCGACGCGTCGCAGCCCTACGGCTGCCCGGCCGGCCAGGCGGCATACTACGGCCGCGGACCCATCCAGCTCAGCTGGAACTTCAACTACAAGGCCGCCGGCGACGCCCTCGGCATCGACCTGCTGCGCAACCCCTACCTGGTCGAGCGGGATCCGGCGATCGCCATGAAGACGGCGCTGTGGTACTGGAACACCCAGAACGGCCCGGGCACCATGACGGCCCATCACGCGATGGTGACGGGCGCCGGCTTCGGCGAGACCATCCGCTCGATCAACGGGGCACTGGAGTGCAACGGGGGCAACCCGGCACAGGTGCAGAGCAGGGTGACGAAGTATCAGGAATTCACCTCCCTGCTCGGGGTGACTCCGGGCGGCAACCTCAGCTGCTGAACGGGCCGTTGGCCATGGCGGGCCGCTCCGGGAGCACCCTGCGGAGGATGCCCCGGAGCGGTTCGAGCCCGGCAGGACGTGCTCACCGGGGCGTATGGGCGGGATCGTCCACTGGAATTAGCCATGTGCATGCCGCATGATCACGAGTCGAGGTTCAGGAACGGGCGCGTCCGCCTTGTCGCGTCGGAGCTAGGCGGGTGGCCCGTGATAGAGGAGGCCCCAACTCGTGATAGCTGTTCCGCCACTGTTCTCACCCATACCGCCGGCCATTCACCCGCGGTACGCCGCCATCGAAGCGCACACCACGGCCTGGGCAGAAGCCCACCGGATCGGGTCGGCCGAGCTGCGCCAGCGGCTGGTGCGGCACGAGATCGGGGCCTTCGCATCGCGTGTCATCCCTCTGGGCTGCGAGGAGGTGGTGCAGACGCTTGCGGACTTCGTGTTGTGGCTCTTCGGACTGGACGACGGCGTCTGCGAGGAGAGCAGCCTCGGCCAGCGACCTGGAGACCTCTCCGGCGCCCTGCACCGGCTGCTGCGCGTGGCGCAGGCCCCTGAGGCGCCGCTGTGGCTCGACGATCCGCTGGCGAACGGTCTGCGCGACCTGCGAAGGAGGATCGACAGATGGGGTACGGCCAGCCAAGCCGCGCGCTGGGTCGGCTGCCTGCGCGAGTACGCGTTCTCCGTGGTGTGGGAGGCGTCCCACCGCAGCGCGAACACCGTGCCCGACCTCGAGGACTACACGCTGATGCGTCTGTACGACGGCGCGACCACGGTCGTGTTTCCCCTGCTGGAGATGGCCCACGGTTACGAGCTCCCGCAGCAGGAGCGCGACCACCGCGCGGTGCGGGCAGCAGAGGAGATGGCGTCGTTCGTCATCACATGGGACAACGACATCTTCTCGGACCACAAGGAACGGGCCGGAGAGGGTTACTACCTCAACGTGCTGCGCGTCCTGGAGGCTGAGGGACTCAGCCACGACAAGGCCATGACCGCGGCCATCGCTCAACGGGACCGGGTCCTGTGCGCCTTCGTCCGGCTGGTCGATCACCTCGCGGAGGTCGGTAGCCCGCAGCTGCGCCAGTACGTTGGCGGCCTGAAGTCCTTCGTGCGCGGCTCGCAGGACTGGGGCATCAGCTCCATCCGCTACACCACGCCCGACGACCCGGCCGGACTGCCCATGGTGTTCTCGGACACCCCGACCGACGACCGCCCCGAGCCGCTGGGCATCGACGCGATCGCCTGGTGGTGGGACGTGCTGCCGCCGGCAGCGCTGCCGGCGGGCACCCTCCTGCCGACGCAGCAGCCTCGCCGCGGGGGACTGATCGGGGCCCGATGACGTAGGGTGCCTGGCGGTCGGCTGCGCCCCGGAGCGGCAGCCGACGCACCAGGCCGGTCGGTCACTGGCGGGCGACGACCGTCATGGGGATGCGATCGGCGTGCGCGACCGCCGACGCAACCTCTCTGGGGGTGTGTCCGGGAACCGGTACCAGCCGCCATCGGCGGAGGATCGTGGCGATCGCGATCGTGGCCTCTGTCCAGACGAAGAGGTCGCCGATGCACTTGCGGTTGCCCGCCCCGAAGGGGATGTATGCCTGTCGGCCCGGTCCGGTGGCCTGCCGCTCGGGGAGCCAACGGTCAGGGTCGAACCGATCGGCGTTCTCGTACAGGCCGGGATCGCGGTGCAGGGCGTACAGGCTGAAGGCCACCTCGGTGCCGGGCGGCAGCAGGGTCCCTCCCAGGGACACGGGCTCGGTCGTGCGCCTCATCAGGAGTGTGACGCCGTGGAGTCGGATCACCTCGTCGATCACGCGCCGAATGCCCTGCAGGTGGGGCACGTGTTCGGCGGTGACCGGGCCGTCGCCGACCACCCGCCGGATCTCGTCCACGAGGCTGTCCTCGACGTCGGGTCGGCCGCCCAGCTCGTGAAAGGTCCAGGCGAGGGTCGCGGCTGTGGTCTCCGAGCCGGCGAACAGGATGGTGGCCAGCTCGTCGCGTACCTGTACGTCCGACATCCCCGTCCCGCTCTCCGGGTCGTTGGCGGCCAGCAGGAGGGACAGCAGGTCGTCGTGGTCGCCGGCTCCGGCCGCGCGTGAGGTTGCCACCACCTCGTCGATGACCGCGCGGAGATTTGCCGCCGCCTTGTCGAAGCGGCGGTTCGCCGGGATCGGCAGCCGGTCCAGCATCTTCGGGGATGCCGCGCGTATGAGGAGGTTGGTGAGCAGGACCGGCAGGTTCTTGCGTACGGCCTCGACAGCGGGCAGGCCGATGTCGGTGGAGAAGAGCGTGGCCGCCAGCGTCTCGACGGCATATCCCGCCATGGCCGGTTCGAGGTCGATGACGTCACCGGCAGTCCATGAGCACGCGAGCGCATCGGCGTTCCGGCTCATGATCTCGGAGTAGCCGGCGATACGCTCGCGGGAGAACATCGGCTGGATCATCCGGCGGTGCCGCTTGTGCAGCTCCCCGTCGGAGTTGGCCAGGCCGTTTCCGGCCAGCGGCCGCAGCCTGTCGAAGAACCGCCCCTTCTCGAAGCACCCCGACTGGCGAACCATCACCTCGTGGACGAGTTCGGGTGTGGTCGCCACGTACATCGGCATCGTGCCCAGGTCGACGCGTACCAGGTCGCCGTGCCGGCGCAGGGACGACAGGAAGCCCAGAGGGTTCCGCCACAGGGCGAGGGCGTGGCCCAGGAGCGGTACGGCCCCTGGCACGCGAGGGACGGAGGCGAGGGGCCGCAACTCGGTAACGTGCGACATGCGAGTGGGTTTCCTTCCTGACAGGGTGCACCGAACAGGATCTCCTGGTCCGCGCCGGCACGGCACGCGCTCCACGGCGTTCCGCGACGCGACAGCCCGGCAGCAAGATCACCTGCACCCAAGTACGTACCCGTCGTACCGTAGTTGACACAGGGGCCGCACTCGCCCCAGGAGCCTGCGGCAGTAGGCTGCACAGTGCTGAATGATCATTACTCTCGGTGCGGGCGCGCATCTGCGAGCCCCGCCGCTGCCCGGAGGCCACGTGACCACCTCGCCCCCCGACCCGACTTCCCCCCTTGCGGCTACCGCGCCGCTCGGCTGCCCCGTCGCTCACGCCCCCGCCGGCGGCCCGCGCCCGGTGTACGGGCCCGAAGCCGAGGCGGAGCCCTACGCCTTCTACGAGCAGCTCCGCGCCGAGCACGGAGCCGTGGCCCCCGTCCTGCTCTATGGCGGCGTGCCTGCCTGGCTGGTCCTGGGCCACCGGGAGGCCCTGGAGGTGATGCGCTCACCGCTCTACTCCTCCGACTCCCGCAACTGGCACGCCTTCCGACAGGGCACCCTGCCCGCGGACTCTCCGCTGCTGCCCATCACCGCGTGGCAGCCGCTCGTCGCCCTGACCGAAGGTGCCGAGCACGCCCGTCTGCGGGAAGCGGTCACCGAGAGCCTGGCGCGGGTGAACCCGCACCGCGTGCGCCGGTACATCACGCGCTATGCGACCCGGCTCATCGACGCCTTCGCCCCGACCGGCCAGGCGGATCTCGTGGCCGACTTCTCCAGGAAGTTGCCGGCCCTGGTCGTCTGCCAACTGCTCGGGATACGGGAGGAAGACGCCCTGACCGCGGGGGCCGCAGTAGCTGACATGATCAGCGGCAGCGCATCGGCCGCCCAGAGCAATCAGCTCATCGTGGAGATGATGAGCGAGCTGGTGGAAAGCAGGAAGCGCCGGCCTGGTGACGACCTTGCCAGCTGGCTGCTGGTCCATCCCTCGGAGCTGTCGGACGAGGAGGTGCGCGAGCACCTGCGCCTGGCCCTGGTTGCCGCCCTGGAGCCCACGACGAACCTGATCGCCAGCGCTCTGCGGATGCTCCTTACGGACGAGCGCTTCCGCGGCAACCTCTCCGGCGGCCAGATGACCTTGCCCGACGCACTTGAGCAGGTGCTGTGGGACCACCCCCCTCTCGCCGTGGTACCGACTCGCTGGGCGAAGGCCGACACCTACCTCGGCGGTGCACAGATCATGGCGGGAGACATGGTGATGCTGGGCCTGGCAGCCGGAAACGTGGATCCGGCCATTCGCCCCGACCTCATGATGCCGATGTACGGCAACCGGTCGCACCTTGCCTTCGGCGCCGGCGCGCACGAGTGTCCTGGCCAGGCCCTCGGCCGAGCTGTCGCGGATGCGGGCATCGACCTGCTGCTGGAGCGCATCCCGGACATACGGCTCGCGGTGGACGGGAACGAGGTGCAGGTGGTGGGCACGTGGATGTCCCGCCGGCTGACCAGCCTGCCCGTGACCTTCGCCCCACAGCGCGGGGCGCAGAAGCCCGCTGCGGTACAGAGTCATGCTGAGCCACTGCCCCAGCCCGAGGCTGTCCCGGCGCGGCAGGAGCGGCGTCGTGGGTGGCTCCGGAGCCGCTAGGCCCGGGCAGGTTGTCCGCGAGCCGGCGATGACGACGGTAGGGGGAGCTGGGCGGGGTGCCGCGCCGGCTCCCCTTCGTCCGTCAGAAGTCCGATGAGCAGCGGTCAGGCGTGTGACGCGGGGCCGGCGGGATCAGGGGGTGGTCACGATGCCTCCGGGGTGACGGCGAGGGAGTGCAGGTAGCGCATCAGCGTCATCAGGACGTCGCGGCTGGAGTCGCGGCGCCGGGCGTCGCAGAGGACCAGCGGGACGGACGCCGGCAGGTCGAGGGCGGCGCGCAGCTCCTCCACCGGGTACTGCGGCGCCTCGGGGAAGGAGTTGACGGCGACCACGAAGGGAACGCCGCGTTCCTCCAGGCGCCCGATCACGTCGAAGCTGACCTCCAGCCGGCGGGTGTCCACCAGGACCACCGCGCCCAGCGCGCCCTCGAACAGGCCGCGCCACAGGAACCAGAAGCGCTCCTGGCCGGGGGTGCCGAACAGGTAGAGCACCAGCTCCTCGTTGATGCTGATCCGGCCGAAGTCCATGGCCACGGTGGTGGAGGTCTTGCGTTCCACGCCCGCGGTGTCGTCCACGCCGACCCCGGCCTGGGTCATCGTCTCCTCGGTGGTCAGTGGCCGGATCTCGCTCACCGATCCGACCAGGGTCGTCTTGCCGACCCCGAAGCCCCCCACGATCACCACCTTGACCGCGGCCACGGCGGTGGCCGGCAGCGCGTCCTCGCGCCGCGGCTCAGAGCTTTTGAAGTCCATCGATGACTGCCTCTATCAGTGCCAGGTCGGGGAGTTGGGCGGGGGCCACGGGGGCTCGGGAGAGCACGTGGCGGGCCGCGATCAGGTCGTCGAGCAGGACGGTGACCACGCTCACGGGCAGGCCGAGGTACGCGGAGATCTCGGCCACCGAGAGCGGGGACTGGCACAGCCGCATGATCGCCGCGTGCTCCGGCTGCATCCCGTTCTTCGGGCCGGTCCGGGCGACGATGAGCGTCACCAGGTCCAGGGCGGTCTGCTCGGCCGCCCCGCTGCGCCCGCCGGTGATCACGTAGAGCCGCTCGGGCCCACCGTCCTCCCAGTGGTGGCCCGAGTCGCTCACGCGGGCTGCCTGTCGCTGCGGGGCGGGCTGGTCAGGTGCTCTCCGATCCGGGCCACGAGGTCGCGCATCCGCTGGCCCATCAGGCCGGCGTCGACCCCCTCGCCGGCGAGGACGGCGAGGTACGCCCCGGCGCCGGCGGCCATCAGGTAGAAGAAGCCGCCGTCCATCTCGATCACGACAAGCCGCATCCGGCCGCTGCTGTGCGGGAGTTCGGAGGCGACGGCACCGGCGAGGCTCTGCAGGCCCGCGCAGGCGGCGGCGAGCCGGTCGGCGGTGTCGGTCTCGGCTCCGTACTGGGCCATGCGCAGGCCGTCGGCGGAGAGCACGATGACGTGGCGGGTCTGCGGAACGCTGTCTGCCAGGTCCTTGAGCATCCAGTCCATGTTGGTCTGCGGCTGGCTCATGGCTGTTCTCCCTTGCTCGCCGAGGCCGGCGAGGCGTCTGTGTGCGTGCTGGCGCCGGTCCGGCCCCCGGCGGTCTGGCTGTCTCCGGACAGGCCGCTCTGGAAGGCGGCCAGCCACATCCCGGGCTGGACCTGGGGCACGGGCTCCGGACGGACCTGGTCGGGGTCCGTGGCGGGGGCGGGGGCGGTGTGGAAATCGGTGGCGGCGGCTTCGGCGGCGGCCGTCACGCGGGCCTTGCGGCGCCGCTGCGGCAGGCCGTTCGCGGTCCGCTCGACCACGGCGGGCGGTCCGGCGTACTCGTGGTCCTCGGCGGGCTGGACGGCTTCGCGGGCGGTGGGCCGGGCAGCCGAGGGCACCGGTCCGGTGGCCGGCCGCGGACGGCGCGGGGCCCCACCTTCGGCGGGAGCCCAGGCCGCGCAGCCCGGCCGGGACCGCCGCCCCGGCGGGGGCGTCGAGGCCGGTCGAGACCACGGTCAGCTGCTGGGTCGCGCGCGTCAGCGCCACGTACAGTACCCGCAGCCCCGCCGGGGACTCCTGCTCGATCTCCGCCGGGGAGACCACGAC
>NZ_WTFF01000399.1 GCF_019400985.1 Streptomyces bambusae | reverse complement strand
GTTCCGCGGCGGGCGGCAGCGGCAGCGGCGGCGGCGCCGACGCGGGCGCCGGTGCCTCCGGCGGTGGCGGCAAGAACGGCGACCCGGCAGGCGGTACGGGCAACTCCGCTGCGGGCGCGGGCAGCTGGGGCGGCGGCGGAGGCCAGGTCCCGGCCAACTCGGAGCTGCCCACGTGCCCGCCCAGCGCCGTGCAGTGGGAGGTCAGGAGCGTCAAGAACGAGTACGCGGCGGGCGAGCGCCCCCGTCTCGAACTCCTGGCCCGCAACACCTCCGGCAGCAGCTGCAAGGTCGATCTCGGCCCGAAGCAGGCGGTGCTGACCATCCTTCAGGCGAGCGGCAACAAGGCCGTGTGGTCCTCCGACCACTGCCCCCGCGGCGCCGGCAACGCGTTCTTCAAGCTGCCGGCGCAGGGCCAGACCACCCAGGCCCTGGAGTGGGACCGCACGTTCAGCGCGGCCGGCCAGTGCCAGGCGCCCCCGGCGGGCAACGCGGGACCCGACACCTACGTGGTCGAGGTCAAGGCACCGGGCATGCCGGTGGCCCGGACGTCGTTCGTGCTGAAGCAGGACTGAGCGGGGCTGGGCGGGGCTGGGCCCTATCCGGGCCCGACCCCGGGCGGCGGGCCGGACCCGGCCCGGCAGCCTCACATGGTCCAGCGCAGGACGGCGCCCAGGCCGCCCGCCGGGCCGGGCATCGACTCCGGGACCACCAGGACCTCGCAGCCCGCCGCCACCGCGGAGCGCAGCAGCGCATCGTCCGCGCGGGCCTGCACCGGCTTCTCGACGCCCATGGCACGGGCCTGGCCGCGCTGTACGGCGACATCATCGGCGCCGGGACCGATCCACACCGCGCGCCCCGCGTCCGAGCCGTCCGGCGTGAGGAGCAGGGTGGCCGCCTGGTGCGTACGCAGGGCGTCCACCACCGCCGGCACGCCCTCCGCGGCCTCGCCGGGCCCCGTGTCCACGGTGGAGGCGCGGTGCTCGCCGGGGCGGCCGCGGCCCTTGCGGAAACGCTCCAGCACGCTGTCGAGCCGGTTGCGGGCGAACGTCTCGCGCACCTGCGAGATCTCCCGGTCGAGGACGCTCCGCGAGGCACCCGGCGACCTGCTGCCGCTGTCGATCTCGACGGCGGCCTCCCGCAGCTGCACGGGGAGCCGGTCGTGGACGGCCCTGCGCTCGCGCGCATCGCCGGCCAGGATCAGCAGCTGGGCGCCGGTCTGCGGCATCTGGCGCACGAGCTCCGCCGCGATGATGTCGGCGGTCTCGTTCCAGGCGTTCTCCACCTTGTTCCGGTAGTGCCACTCGTACCGGTCCTCGGGGATGCTGCGGTGCCCACGGCCCTGCCATTCCTTTCCCCGGGTCTCGCCCACCGGCATCCGGCGGTGACCGTCGTGCAGCTCCAGATCGGCGCCCGTGCGGTCGATGTACGCGACCAGGCAGCTCGGCTCCTCGCCCCTCAGCTGGGCGAGCGGCGTCAGATGCGGCAGGACGGACCAGGTCGCCTCGGTGGAGACCGGCGGCCGGGCGAGCGGGATGTCGAGGAGCACCTCGCCACCGGCGGCGAACAGCGCCCGTCCGGGCGGCGCCGCGGAAACGGGTTCCTGGGCGAGCCGGTCGGCGACGGCCCGGACGGCGTACGCGTCGGCTCCTGCGTCGATGAGCTGGGAGGCGACCGTGCGGTTGCGGAGCTGCTGGATCTGCTGCGCGTCCTCGGTCGCCCGGGTGGTCTCGACGTAGACCGAGGCCCAGGGTCCTTGACTGGCGTAAAGCGGTTTCAGGAAACCGAGATCCATGATGACCCCCATGGCTGGGACGGCTGGCAGGACGGACCGTCGAGCGGCCGGGTCTGCCGTTCTCACCGCGGTTGCCCACGGGCCCGGGCGGCAAACCGCCGCCGCGCGGGGGATCAGACGTAACGAATCAAACGTAACGAATCAGACGTAACGTTCCAGGATCGAGGACTCGGCCAGGCGGGAGAGGCCCTCGCGGACGCTGCGGGCGCGGGCCTCGCCGACGCCGTCCACCGTCTGCAGGTCGTCCACGCTCGCCGCGAGCAGCTTCTGCAGTCCGCCGAAGTGCTCCACCAGCCGCTCGATGATCGCCCCGGGCAGCCGCGGCACCTTGGCCAGCAGCCGGTAGCCGCGCGGCGAGATCGCCGAGTCCAGCGTCTCGGGGGAACCGGTGTAGCCGAGCGCGCGGGCCACGATCGGCAGCTCCAGCAGTTCGGCGTGGGTGAGCGAGTCCAGCTCGGCCAGTGCCTCGTCCACGGTGCGGGAACGCTTCGCCGTCGGCTCCGGCACGTAGTCGCGGATGACCAGCTCCCGCTCCTGCTCGATGCCCACCGTCAGCTCGTCCAGCTGGAGCGACAGCAGCCGGCCGTCCGTGCCGAGCTCCACGACGTACTCGGCGATCTCGGTCGCGATCCGGCGGACCATTTCCAGCCGCTGGGCGACGGCGGTGACGTCGCGGACGGTGACCAGGTCCTCGATCTCCAGCGCGGACAGCGTGCCGGCCACCTCGTCCAGGCGCAGCTTGTACCGCTCCAGGGTGGCCAGCGCCTGGTTCGCCCGGGACAGGATCGCCCCGGACTCCTCCAGAACCCGCCGCTCCCCGTCGACGTACAGCGCGATCAGCCGCATCGACTGCGAGACGGACACGACCGGGAACCCGCACTGCTTGGACACCCGGTCGGCGGTCCGGTGCCGGGTGCCGGTCTCCTCGGTCGGGATCGACGCGTCCGGCACCAGCTGCACGCCGGCGCGCAGGATCTTGGTGATGTCCTTGTCGAGGATCAGGGCGCCGTCGAGCTTGCACAGCTCGCGCAGCCGGGTCGCGGTGAACTCCACGTCCAGCACGAAACCGCCCGTGCACATCGCCTCGACGGTCTTGTCCATGCCGAGGACGATCAGCCCGCCGGTGTTGCCGCGGACGATCCGCTCCAGGCCGTCACGCAGGGCCTGACCAGGGGCAACGGCCGTCAGCGAGGCGCGCATCAACGCCTCGTGCTTGGAGCTCGCGCCGGACTTCCCGGGTGCTGCTGCCCCGTCCTTGGCTGCCACTGCACTCCTCCGGTCGCGGGTCGCGCCGCCCGGACGCGGCCGGGCGGACCAGCCCAAAGTCTACCGGCGCCCACCAGACCCCCGCCGAACCTTCTTGCCAGGGGCTCCGCCCCCACACCCCCGCGCCTCAAACGCCGGCGGGGCTGGAATGGGCCGGGCTGCGCCGGGGGCCGGTGTCCGGGTTGGACCCGGGTTTCGCTGTCGGGGGCTCCGCCCCCGCACCCCCGCGCCTCAAACGCCGGCGGGGCTGGATTGGGCTGGGCTGTGCCGGGGGCCGGGGTCCGGGCTGGACCTGGGCTTCGCTGTCGGGGGCTCTGCCCCCGGGCCCCCGCGCCTCAAACGCCGGCGGGGCTGGAATGGGCCGGGCTGCGCCCCGTCAGGGGCGCGGGGAACTGCGCGATCAGCCACAGGGGACCCGCAGGTCCGCCACGGCCGGGATGGCCCCCGAACAGGGGTGGGGGTCCGGGGCGGCAGCCCCGGTTACGGGAAGGGGCGGGTAGGGGAAAAGGCCCCGCGCAGCGGCCCCGCTCCGCCCCGCCCCGCTCAGCCCTCGGCCGGCGCCGGCTTCGCGGAACGCCGCGCCCGCGGCAGCACCCGCAGCGCATCCCCCATGTCCGCGACCTCGATCACCTTCATGCCGGAAGGCACTTTCCCCGGGTCCGCCGGCACCAACGCATGCGTAAAGCCCAGCCGATGCGCCTCCGCAAGCCTCCGCTGCACACCCGTCACCCGCCGCACCTCACCCGCCAGCCCAACCTCCCCGATCGCCACCAGATTCTTCGGCAGAGGCGTGTCACTCGCCGCCGAGGCCAGCGCGAGCGCGATCGCCAGATCGGCCGCCGGCTCCGACAGCTTCACCCCACCCACCGTGGCGCTGTAGATGTCCCGCTTGCCCAGCGCGCTGATCCGCCCCCGCTGCTCCAGCACCGCCAGCATCATCGACACCCGCGACGTCTCCAGACCGGAGGTCGTCCGCCGGGGCGACGGGATCTGCGAGTCCACCGTCAGCGCCTGCACCTCCGCGACCAGCGGCCGCCGCCCCTCCAGCGTCACCGTCAGGCACGTGCCTGGTACCGGCTCGGCCCGGCGGGTCAGGAACAGCCCGGACGGGTCCGCCAGCCCCGTGATGCCCTCGTCGTGCAGCTCGAAGCAGCCGACCTCGTCCGTCGCCCCGTACCGGTTCTTCACCCCGCGCACCAGCCGCAGCCGCGCGTGCCGGTCGCCCTCGAAGTGCAGCACCACGTCGACCAGGTGCTCCAGCAGCCGCGGACCGGCGATCGCGCCGTCCTTCGTCACATGGCCGACCAGCAGCGTCGACATGCCCCGCTCCTTGGACGCCCGGATCAGCGCCCCGGCGACCTCGCGGACCTGCGCCATGCCGCCGGGCGCGCCGTCGATCTCCGGGGAGGCGACCGTCTGTACGGAGTCCAGGACCAGCAGGGAGGGCTTCACCTGGTCCAGGTGCCCGAGGACGGCGGACAGGTCGGTCTCCGCCGCCAGGTAGAGGTGGTCGTTCAGCGCGCGGATCCGGTCGGCGCGCAGCCGGACCTGGCTCGCGGACTCCTCGCCCGTCACGTACAGCGTGCGGTGCGCCTCGCTGGCCGCCTTCGCCGCCACGTCCAGCAGCAGCGTGGACTTGCCGACGCCGGGCTCGCCGGCGAGCAGTACCACCGCACCCGGCACCAGTCCGCCGCCCAGCACCCGGTCCAGCTCGTCCACGCCGGTCGAGCGGGCGGCCGCCTGCCGGCCGTCGACCTGGGCGATCGGCAGCGCGGCGGAGGAGACCCGGCCGGCCGCGGTGGTCCGGACGGCGGGCGCGCCCTGCTCCTCGACGGTGCCCCAGGCCTGGCACTCGGGGCAGCGGCCGAGCCACTTGGCGGTGGTCCAGCCGCACTCGGTGCAACGGTAGGACGGCCGGTCCTTGGCGGATGAGCGAGATGTACGGGCAGCCATGCCGCCCACGGTATCGGCCGCCTACGACAGCGCCGCCCGGCCCCGGGCGCGCCGGGACCGGGCGCGCCGGGGCCGGGGCCGGGCGTCAGGGCCGCTGTCCCCCTTCGTGCGATCTCTTCACCCGTAAGGGTTAAAACTGGTCAAGGCTTCCGGACGGTCACCCGCACGCCCCCTACCTTCGCCGGGTGAGCAGCAGCAGCCAGGCAGACCCCGCAACGCGCACCGGCGCACACCGGGCGCACGGGCGCACGCCTCCCGTGGCTCCCGTGGCGGAGCAGCCGCCCCCCTTCCGGCACGAGCCGTATCTGGACGGCCTGTTCACCTACTGCCTGTCGGTCCTGTGCGACCACGACGCCGCCACCGCCGTGCTCGGCGAGGTGCTGGCCGTGGCCGAGCGGAACCCGGGCCGATGTCCGGACGAGGCCGACCGGCGGGCCTGGCTGTACGCACTGGCCCGCTGGGGTTGTCTGAGCCGGCTCGCCGAGCAGCGCCAGGGGCGGGGCGCACACACCGGGAGGCGTGCGCCGGAGCGCAAGGAGGACAGTCGAGCGCCGGGGAGTGCGCCCCGTGGTGCGCCGGGTAGCGCGCACGACACGAACGTGGCGACCGTCGGCGGCAGCTCGGCCGGCCGCAGCGGTTCGACGGGCGCCTACGGCTCGGCGGGCTTTGGCGGCCCGTCCGGCGCCTACGGCTCGGCGGGCTTCGGCGGCGCAGCCGGCGCCGGCGGTTCGACCGGCGGCGGCAGCTCGGCAGGCCGCAGC
>NZ_WTFF01000398.1 GCF_019400985.1 Streptomyces bambusae | reverse complement strand
ACGCCGCACTGCGCGGCGCCGGCCCGCCCGGCGGCCGCCGGCGCGCCCGGGGCCGCGCTCGCGCCCGCCGACGTGAACAACAGCAGGGCCAGCAGAGTGATCACCGCGCCGGTGACGGGACCGGGCCGGCGGAGGAAGGGAACGCGCATACGGAGGACCCCCGTTTCGATGTGACGGCACGTCGATGTGACGGAATGCGGGACGCAACGCCGAGCCTGGGCCCCGCGGGCCCCGCCCGTCGAGGCCCGTGGGGCGCCCCATCCCGACGGGCAACGGGAAACCCCGGGAAACCCCCAGGTCAGCCGCGGGCGCACGGAGAGCGGCCGGGGGCGGGCCCGCACATCCGGCAGATCTCCCGGAGCCGGCTGCCGACGTCCAGGTCCCACAGCCGGACCGTCCCGTCGTTGCTGCTGCTGGCCGCCGACCGTCCGTCCGGCGCGAACACCACGCCCCACACCGCGTTCGTATGACCCGTCAGCACGGCCCGCAGCCGCAGCCCCGCCACGTCCCACAGCCGTACCGTGCGGTCGTTGCCGCTGCTCGCCAGCGTGCGTCCGTCGGGGGAGAAGGCGATCCCGCGTGCCGAGCCGGTGTGCCCGGTCAACTCCGCCACCGGCAGGCCCCGTCCGAGGTCCCACAGCCGTACGGACCCCTCGTTCCCGCTGCTCGCCAGGGTGCGCCCGTCCGGGCCGAAGGCCACCCCGCGCACCGCGCCGGTGTGGCCGGCCAGCGTGGACAGCGGGCGGCGCCCGGGCACGTCCCACAGCCGTACGGTCAGATCGTCGCCGGCACTCGCCAGGGTGCGTCCGTCCGGGCTGAAGGCGACGGCGTTGGCGAAGTCGGTGTGCCCGGTCAGCGTGGCGAGCGGGCGCGCGGCGGCCACGTCCCACAGGCGCACCGTGCCGTCCGAGCCCGCCGAGGCCAGTGTCCGCCCGTCGGGCGCGAAGGCCACCGAGAACACGTCCCCGCCGTGCCCGGCCAGGGTGGCGCGGGCCTGCCCGGAGGCGACGTCCCACAGCCGGACCGTCCCGTCCGAGCCGGCGGAGGCCAGTGTCCGCCCGTCGGGCGCGAAGGCCACCGAGAACACGGCCTCCGCGTGCCCGGCGAGCACCGAGCGCACCGAGCGCCGGGCGACGTCCCAGACCACCACCGTGCGGTCGGCCCGGGCGGTGGCCAGCAGGGTCCCGTCCGGGTGGTACGCGGCGTGCCAGACCTCGGTGAACGGGCGCGCCGTCAGGGCCGGTCCGCGCAGGTCCCACAGCACCACGGAACGGTCGAAGGAGGCCGTGGCCAGGAGCGTGCCGCCCGGGTCCACCGCCACCCCGAGCACGTAGTCGGTGTGGCCGGCCAGGGCCGCCGTCTGCCGGCCGCCGCGCACGTCCCACAGCCGCGTCGTGCCGTCACCGCCACCGCTGACCACCGTGGTCGAGTCGGGCGTGTACGCCACCGCGTTGACGTCGTCGCTGTGCCCGGCCAGGGTCGCCGTCGCCCGCCCCTCGGCCACGTCCCACAGCCGTACCGTCCGGTCCACGCCACCCGTGGCGACCGTCCGGCCGTCCGGCGCGAAGGCGGCGGCGAGCACCTCGTCGGTGTGCCCGGACAGTTCGGCCACCACGGCGGCGCGCTCCACGTCCCACAGCCGTACGGTCCGGTCCGCGCCGGCCGACACCAGCGTGCGCCCGTCCGGGGCGTACGCCAGCGCGTTGACCCGCCCGGTGTGCCCGGTGAGCGCGGCGACCTGCCGGAAGGGCTCCGCCGTGGACCACACCTGGACGGTCCCGTCGGGGGACGCGGTGGCCAGGGTCCGCCCGTGCGGGGCGAAGGCCACCGCCCGGGCGCCGGCGGTGCCCGCCGGCAGCACCGCCGCCTGCGTCCGGGCGGTGGTGTCCCACAGCCGGACCGCGGCGTCCGTCGAGGTCGCGGCGAGCATCCGGCCGTCGGGGCCGAAGGCCACCGCACGGACCCTCCCGGGCATGCTGAACGTGGCGGCCGTGCTCCGGCCGGCCGCATCGCGCAGGGTCACCGTCCCGTCCGAACCGCCCGTGGCGAGCAGCTGCCCGCCCGGGGCGAAGGCCACCGCGTTGACCGGCCCGCTGTGCCCGCCGAGCCGGGCGAGGAAGGGCTGGGCCCGGGTGCTCAGCAGGGCGCCGCGGGCCTCGGTCGTCGGCGCTGTGCGGTAGGCCTCTGCGGCCAGCTGCATCGAAGCCTCCGGCTGGCCGGCGGCCAGGGCCAGCGACTGCGCGGCGAGCGCCTGCGAACGGGCGGTGTGCTCCTGCCGGAGGGCGGCCGCGCGCTGCTGGTACGCCAGTCCGGAGGCGGCCACGGCCAGCACGAGCAGCCCGACGAGGGCGGCCAGGGTGTGCCGGCGCCGCCGGGCCTGGCGCCGGGCCTGGCGCACCCGGCCGTCCTCGGCCTCCTGGCCGGCCCGCAGGAAGGCCTCCTCCCGGGGCCCGAGCCGGCCGCGCCCGTCGAGCTCGTCGGCCCAGGAGCGGGCGGCGTCCAGCCGGGGCCCGCGGTAGAGGGCGTACGGATCGCGGTCCGCGCGCTCCCACTCCTCGGCGGCATGCGCCAGTTGCTGGTGGATCAGCAGGCCGGCCCGGTCCGCCCGGATCCAGTCGCGCAGCCGCGGCCAGCTGTGCAGCAGGGCCTCGTGGGTGATCTCGACGGTGTCCCGGTCCAGGGTGATCAGCCGGGCCCGGACGAAGGCGTCGAGCGCAGCTGCGGTCCGGCCGGCGTCGGCGCCCGCCGACCCGTCCGCCAGCGCGGCCCGCTCCATCCGCCGCCGGGTCGCCGCCGTGCCGTCGGCGACGTGCACCAGCCGGACCAGGATCCGCCGGATCGTCCGCTGCTCCTCCGGGTGCAGGCGGGCGAACACGGCCTCGGCGGTCCGGGCGAGGGCGCCCTGGATGCCGCCGCTGCGCTCGTAGCCGGCGACGGTCAGGACGGCGCCCTCGCGCCGCTGCCAGGTGGCCATCAGCGCGTGCGAGACGAGCGGCAGCGCCCGCGAGGACCCGGCGTCCCGCAGCACCAGCGGGACCAGGCCCGGTTCGAGGGTGAGGCCGGCCAGCTCCGCGGGGCGGGTGATCGCCTCGCGCAGCTCGGCCTCCGTCATCGGGGGCAGCACGAACAGGCCGTCGGCGAAGACCGAGGCCAGTTCGGGCAGGCCGAGACAGCTGCCGGAGAAGTCCGCCCGTACGCCGAGCACCACGACGGCGGCGTCCTGCCCGGCCGGCGCCTGTCCGGCCGGCGCCTGTCCGGCCGGCGCCTGTCCGGCCGGCGCCTGTCCGGCCGGCGCCTGTCCGGCCGGCGCCGGGCCGGCCGAGGAGAGGGCGCACAGCACCCCGGCGAAGGCGCGCCGCTCCTCCTCGTCGGCGCACAGGGTGAACAACTCCTCGAACTGGTCCACGATCAGGACCAGGCGCACCGGCGCCCGGTGCGCACCGGCGTCCTGCGCAGGCTTCCCGCCGACCGCTTCGAGGAGCGCCGCCGGACGCTCCCGCACCTCCTGGACGGTGATGCCGTGATCGCTGCCCAGGGCCTTGGCCGTGCAGTCGAGGAGCTCCTCCAGCGGACGCGCGGTCGGGGTGAACCGGACCACCGGCCAGCGGTCGGCGTCCGGCATCGGAAAGCCGCCGGGCCTGCGCAGGGCCGCTACCAGACCGGCGTTGAGCAGGGACGACTTGCCGGCGCCGGACGGGGCGACCACCAGCAGCGGCCCACTGCCGACGCGTTCGAAGACCCGCTCCACCAGGAGGGCCGTGGCCCGCTCCCGGCCGAAGAACCAGCGCGCGTCCTGCGGGGAGAAGGCGGGCAGCCCCCGGTAGGGGCACGCCCCCTCCGACTGCGCGGCCCCGCCCGGCCGCCCCGCTCCCGGGCCGCCCGGCGGCGGGCCCGGGGCGTCCGTGGGGTCCCGTAACAGGCCCAGCAGTTCGCCGTCGGCCTGGAGCACCAGGTCGCAGCGGCGGGCGACGTCGACCGTCGCCCGCTTCGAGCCGGTCTCGATCTTGCTGAGATAGCCCTTGCTGTAGTGCGTGCGGCGGGCGAGGTCCGCGAGCGACAGGCCGCGCTGCACCCGCAGCCGTCTCAGCTGGGCGGGGAAGGACACGCCCGTGCCGTCGGGTGGTTCGAGCTGGTGGTCGGTCGTCGGTCCGCGGTCCGGATCCGGCACGGCACCCCCCATGGCATGCGCCGAGGCTGCGAATGGCAGGCCTCCAGGCTACAGCGGGGGTCGGACACGGCCCGGGCTCCGCCGGCGGCGGGAGGAGCGGCGGGAGCAGGAGTGGGAGGAGGGGCGGGACGGGCGGACGGTCGGCGGACGAAAGGCTTCCGGAGCCGCCCCATGACGGCTCCGGAAGCGGACCTGAGGGGGAGGGACTACGGCCGGTTCAGGGTGACGGAGTTGATCGGGGTCAGGTCGGCGTAGACCCCGGTGCCCTCCGCGATGCGGCCGCCGCAGCCGGTGCCGCCCCCGCCGGTGCACAGGCTGGCGGTGGCGCCGCCGTACTGGTTGTTGAGGACCCAGTGGTTGCCGAACTGGTTGTAGATCTTGTGGACCCCGTAGCTGTAGAAGATGTGGCTCGGCTCGACCGCCGGGTTCTGGTTCTGCGGGTAGATGCAGACCGCGCCGTACGGGCACCCGGCCCACTCGTCCGCGGGCTTGGCGTCGGCCGCGCCGCTGAGCGCCACCACGGCTGCCACGGCCGTCCCGAGTGCGGCGGCGCCGCGGAACATCTTGCGCATGATGATTCCCCCTTGAGGGTTTTGCCCGGTGTTGACGACTTCAGGATTGCCCCGGGTCCGGCCGGGGTCGACGGGTTTCCCGTTGCCCGTCCCGGCGCCGGCCGGGGAAACCGCGCCCCACCAGGCCGGTCGTCCCCCCGGTGGTCAACCCGCCGTCCAGCCCCCGTCCAGCGGCAGGGAGATGCCGGTGACGTGGCCGGACCCGGGACCGCAGAGCCACAGGACGGCCGCGGCGACCTCCTCGGGCTCGATCAGCCGCTTGACCGGGGACCGGGCGAGCAGCACCTGCGTCAGCACATCGCCTGCGCTCAGCCCGTGCGCGGCGGCCTGCGCCTCGATCTGACCCTCCACCAGGGGAGTGCGCACGTACCCGGGGCTCACGCAGTTGCTGGTCACGCCGTACGGCGCGGACTCGATGGCGGCGACCTTGCTGAGCCCCTCCAGCGCGTGCTTGGCCGCCACGTACGCCGACTTGTACGCGCTCGCCCGCAGCCCGTGCACGCTGGAGATGTTGACCACCCGGCCCCACCCGCGCGCCTGCATGTGCGGCAGGGTGCGGCGCATCAGCAGGAAGGGCGCGGTCACCATGACCTGCTGGATCCGGGTGAACAGCTCCGGCGGGAACTCGGTGATCGGCGCCACGTGCTGCAGACCGGCGTTGTTGACCAGGATGTCGGCATCGGCCGGCAGCCGCTCGACGGCGGCCGGGTCGGCCAGATCGGCGGCATGGGCCGTGCCGCCGACGGCCTCCGCCACCGCTTCGGCCCGCGCGGCGTCGACGTCCACGACGTGGACCGCGGCGCCGGCCGCGGCCAGCGCCTCGGCGCAGGCCCGGCCGATACCGCCGGCTCCGCCGGTGACCAGGGCGGTCCGGCCGCGCAGCAGCGGCCCGGACCGGTGGGATCCGTGTGTCATGTCCGGCACCCTAGGACGGCCCCCGGACGAGCGGCCATGGGTGCGCGCCCCACTCCGGCACCCCGGTCCATGGCGGCTGCCCACAGGACGTCGGACCGGCGCCGGACCGGGCGGAGCACCGGGCCGCGCGGGCCGCCGTACGGTGGGCATACGTACGGCGGCCCGCGCGACGGGACCGCAACGCCGGCCCCGGC
>NZ_WTFF01000397.1 GCF_019400985.1 Streptomyces bambusae | reverse complement strand
GGCCCGGGCGCAGCCCGTGGCGCCCGAGGCCGGGCGCGGCGCGCCGGCCCGGTCAGGGCGCGCCCGGGCTTCGGCCCGGCGGCGGTGGTCAGGGTCGGGCAGGGTCGTGGCCGAAGCGGCGGCGGTATTCCGTCGGGGGTTGGCCGACCGTTTTCACGAAGGCGCGGCGGAGGGCCTCCGGGGTGCCGTAGCCGCAGGCCCGGGAGATCTCGGCGATGCCCTCGCCGCTGTCCTCCAGCAGGCGCCGGGCGTGTTCCACCCGGACCCGTTCGACGTAGCGGCCCGGTGTCACCCCGGTCTCCGACTGGAAGGCCCGGGCGAAGTGCCGCGGCGACAGCCGGGCCCGCTCGGCGAGCGCCTCCACGCTCAGGTCCTCCCCCGGGTGCTCCGCGATCCACTGCTGGACGTCCCGCAGCGGCTCCCGCTGCGCGGTCTGCGCGGACAGCTGCGCGCTGAACTGGGCCTGGTTGCCCGGCCGCCGCAGGTAGACGACCAGGTGGCGGGCGATCGTGAGGGCCGCGTCCCGCCCCAGGTCCTCCTCCACCAGCGCGAGCGCCAGGTCGATCCCCGCCGTCACGCCCGCGCTGGTCGCGACCCGGCCGTCCCGGACGTAGATCGGTTCCGGTTCCACCCGCACCGCGGGGTACTGCCGGGCCATCCGCTCGCACCAGGCCCAGTGCGTCGTCGCCCTGCGCCCGTCCAGGAGGCCCGCCTCGGCCAGCAGCAGGCCGCCCGTGCAGACCGAGACCAGGCGGCCCGCGCGACCCCCGTACGCGCGGAGCCACTCGGTCAGCCGGGGGTCGAAGTCGCCGCGGGGCTGCCCGCCCGGCACCACCAGGGTGGTGTCCGGCCCGGGCACCTCCTCGGCGAGGTCCCCGTCGGGCAGCAGCGTCAGGACGCTGTTCGACCGGACCGGGGCGCCACCCAGGGAGGCGGTGCGGATCCGGTACGGCGGCGGCTCCTGTGCGTACCCGCCCCGTGCTCCGTCCCCGTACCCGCTCCCGCCCAGCAGCTTCACGGCGCCGGCGAAGACCTCGACCGGCCCGCTCACGTCCAGGCTCTGGACCCCGTCGTAGATCACGACGAGTACCTCTCTCAACTGCATGCCTTCATCCTGTGGGCCGCCGCGGACGTCCGCAATGACGGGCATCCCACCTTTCCTGCCATGCGGGCCGCCCCCGATAGGATCGGGTCATCATGACTGCCACCCTCGTCGCCAAGGACCTCGCCGCCGGCCATGGCGAGCGCACCCTCTTCGCCGGTCTCGACCTCGTCGTCGCCCCCGGCGACGTCATCGGCCTCGTCGGCGTGAACGGCGCCGGGAAGTCCACCCTGCTGCGCCTGCTGGCCGGGCTCGACACCCCGGAGGACGGCGAGCTGCGCCTCTCGCCGCCCACCGCGGCCGTCGGCCACCTGCCGCAGGAGCCGGAGCGCCGGGCCGACGAGTCGGTGCGGGACTTCCTGGCCCGCCGTACCGGCGTCGCCGGCGCGCAGGCCGAGCTCGACGCGGCGACCCAGGGCCTGGTCGACGGCACGCCGGGCGCGGACGACGCGTACGCGACCGCCCTCGACCGGTGGCTGAACCTCGGCGGCGCCGACCTCGACGAGCGCGCCCAGGAGGTGGCCGACGACCTCGGGCTGACGGTCGGCCTGGACCTGCCCATGGCGGCCCTGTCCGGCGGCCAGGCGGCCCGCGCCGGCCTCGCCTCGCTACTGCTGTCCCGCTACGACGTGTTCCTGCTGGACGAGCCGACCAACGACCTCGACCTGGACGGCCTGGAGCGGCTGGAGGGCTTCGTCAAGGGCCTGCGCGCCGGGACCGTCGTGATCAGCCACGACCGCGAGTTCCTCGCCCGGACCGTCACCAAGGTCCTCGAACTCGACCTGGCCCAGCAGCAGATCAACCTCTACGGCGGCGGCTACGACGCCTACCTGGAGGAGCGCGAGACGGCCCGCCGGCACGCGCGCGAGGAGTACGACGAGTACGCCGACAAGCGCGCCGCCCTCGAAGGCCGGGCCCTGATGCAGCGCAACTGGATGGACAAGGGCGTCCGCAACGCCCGCCGCAAGACCACCGACAACGACAAGATCGGCCGGAAGACGCGCGCCGAGGCGAGCGAGAAGCAGGCCGCCAAGGCACGCCAGACGCAGCGCGCGATCGAGCGCCTGGAGGTCGTCGAGGAGCCGCGCAAGGAGTGGGAGCTCCGGATGGAGATCGCGACGGCGCCGCGGTCCGGCGCGGTCGTCGCCACCCTGCGCGAAGCGACCGTCAAGCGCGGCTCGTTCGCCTTCGGCCCGGCGAACGTACAGATCGACTGGGCGGACCGGGTGGCGATCACCGGGGCGAACGGCTCGGGCAAGTCGACCCTGCTGGCCGCTCTGTTGGGGCGGCTGCCGCTCGACTCGGGGGCCTCCACGCTCGGTTCGGGCGTGCTGGTCGGCGAGGTGGACCAGGCCCGGGCCCTGTTCCTCGGCGAGGAGAGCCTGCTGGAGGCCTTCTGCGCGGCGGTCCCGGACACCGAGCCGGCCGACGTCCGCACCCTGCTCGCCAAGTTCGGCCTGAAGGCGGCGCACGTGCTGCGCCCCGCCGCCACCCTCTCCCCCGGCGAGCGCACCCGTGCGGCCCTCGCCCTGCTCCAGGGCCGGGGGGTGAACCTGCTGGTGCTGGACGAGCCCACGAACCACCTGGACCTGCCGGCGATCGAGCAGCTGGAGTCGGCGCTGGAGGCGTACGAGGGCACGCTGCTGCTGGTCACGCACGACCGCCGGATGCTGGACGCGGTCCGCACGACCCGCCGCCTGGAGGTCGCGGCGGGCCGGATCACGGAGCTGTAGCGCTCCGCTGGAATGCGGTGATGGAACCGCGGGCCGGTGGGGGCTGGTCGCGCCCACGCGGCGGAGCCGCATATGCGGACAGCCCCGCGCCCCTGACGGGGCGCGGTAGTGCACCGGACTTCGCTGAGCCCGCTCAGCCGGTCCCGGCGCCGTCGCGGGCCCCGCTCCCGCCCGCAACCGCCCGCTACCGCTCCTGCGGGGGACGGCGCTTGCGGGCCATCCGGCCGGCGACGAGGGTGCGCGGCAGGTGGCGGACGGCCGTCGCGTACGCCTTGTAGCGCCAGCCGGTGATGCTGACCGGCCGGCGCAGGGCCAGGTCCTTCAGGGCCCGGTCCACCACCGCGTCGGGCTCCAGCCAGACCGAGTCGCGCAGCGCGCTGACGTCCATGCCGGCGCGCTGCTGGAACTCGGTGCGGGTGAACCCGGGGACCACCGCCAGCACCCGTACCCCGTACGGGGCGAGGTCGACGCGCAGGGACTCGCTGAAGGCGGTGATCCAGGCCTTGGCGGCCCCGTAGGTGCCGGTGGGCAGCAGTCCGGCCACCGACGAGACGTTGAGCACCGCGCCGCGGCCCCGCTCGCGCAGGCCGGGCACGACGGCGTGGGTGAGCCGCAGCGGCACCTTCACCAGCAGGTCGAGCATCCGCTCCTCGTCCTCGACCGGGCTGTAGGGGAAGGGGGCGGGCAGGCCGAAGCCGGCGTTGTTGACCAGGACGTCCACCGGCCGTTCGGGGTCGGCCAGCCGCCGCTCCACGGTGCGCAGCTCGTCGGGGTCGAGCAGGTCGGCGGGCAACACCTCGGCGTGGACGCCGAATTCACGGCCGAGGGCGGCCGCGACCGCGGCCAGGCGCTCCTTGTCGCGGGCGACGAGGACGAGGTCGCAGCGCTTGGCGGCGAAACCGCGGGCGAAGGCGGCGCCGAGGCCGGCGCTGGCCCCGGTGATCAGTACGGTGGTCAACTGGGCTTCACTTCCCCTTCGGACGCTTCGGGCTGTCGCGGGACGAAGGCCCGGGTGGTGGGTGAGCCGTACGCCTGGGCGACGGCCACGAGGAACTTCGTCTCGTCCTCCAGCTCCGTGCCCTCCGCGCCGGCGGACAGCGCCGGCCCGGCCGCCGGCCGGTCGGCCGCCCCGGGCGGGCACGGGAGGCCGAGCAGCTTGTTGTGCCGGGCCTCCTTCAGTACGCAGGCCAGCTCGGCCGCCGCACGCCGCGGGCCGGGCACGCCGGCGCCGGTGACATGGCCCCGGGCGCGTTCGGGCGCGTCCTGGGCGACGTACTCGCCGAGGATCAGGATCGCGTCGCGGGTCTCGATGACCTTGCGGTAGACGAGCAGGTTGCGCGGGACCGGCGGCCACAGCAGTTCCACGAGCCGGGTGGCGCGCGGCCTGGTGAGCGCGACGTGCGGGACGGCCTGCACCAGGTCCCGCCACAGCGGCCACAGCCGCCAGGCGGTGGCGGTGTCGGCGAGGGTGCGGCGCAGCGTGAAGAGGCTGGGCACGAGGAGGGCGGCGGCGCGCAGCAGCCCGTGCAGGTTCATCATCAGCGGCAGGTAGGGCATCGCCCAGGTGCTGCCGAACAGCGCCTTGAGCAGGTACGCCAGCCAGAACAGCCCGGCCAGCGCGGTGCCGAGGCCGAACAGCCGCAGGCCCATGGCCAGGGTGCGGCTCTCGGCCTGCCGGCTGTAGCGCCAGCAGACGAAGACGCAGCTGGTGTTGGCGAGCAGATGGGCCGAGATCAGCACCAGCCAGTACGCGAGGGAGGGCACCGGGCTGCCCTGCGGCGGCATGGTGTGGGTGCCGTGGTCGGGGGCGGCCGCGTCGAGGGAGACGAGGGCGGTCAGCAGCACGAGGGTGGTGACGCCAGCGGCGAAGCGCAGCCGGCGGCCGCTGGTGGCGGCGGCGACGAAGTACAGCACGGCGCCCGCCGAGAGCACCCCGATCAGGTTGCGGACCAGGCCGACGGCGTGCGAGTGGGCCGGGTCCCGCATGGCGTACGTGACGACCGCGGGCAGGTTGAGGGTCATGGCGGCGGCCGCGGTGGCGACGGCGAGGAGCAGGCCGCGCTGCTGCGGGGAGCGCAGCGCCGCGGGTATGCGCAGCAGGACCGCGACCCACAGGCAGACCACGCTGGGGACGGCGAGCGCGTCGCCGAACGCCTGGATGCCGGTGGGCCCCGCTGCTGCCAGGGCGAGGGCCGGGTCAGGAGCCATGGTTGCCCCGTGGGTGGTAGCCCATCGCGGATTCCAGCCGGGCCAGCGTGCCCTGGGGCTCGGCCGTGGGCCGGAAGCCGGCGCCGGTGCGGATCATGCTGGCCAGCATCTCCGCCTCCTGCTCCTGGCGGGTGGTGTAGTTGGTGCGCCCGAGGATGACCGGGGCGGCGCCGCCGGTCTCCTCGCCCTCCAGGGAGTTGTGCCCGAACAGGATGTGCCCCAGCTCGTGGAGCACGATGTGCTCCCGGTGCACGGGCGTGGTCTGGGCCTCGTAGAAGACGTAGTCGACGCTGGCGGTGCCCACCCACAGTCCGCAGATGCCGGACTCGGCCGCTTCCTTGGGCAGCGGGTGCAGCCTGATGGGGCGGCCGCGCTGCCCGGCGATGCGCTCGCACAGCGCGTCGAGGGAAAACGGATGCGACAAATCCAATTGGCCGAGAATGGCTGCACATCGCCTGCGCAGGCTGGGTGGCCGATATCGCATGTGTTCTCTCTTCGGACCCTTGCTCGGGCAGCGTGAATAGGCGTGGTCGGTCGATGACATGACGTCCCGAGGGTGCGCGGGGGGAGGTGGCCCGTCCACCGGGTCGGCGAACGGGCGTTCCATCATGCCTACCCATGTTCAGCCGTCCTGGGCAAGGAAGGGCCCCGTGCGGGGACCCTATTCGGCCATGCCCAGTCCGCCTGCGCCCCAGCTCAGGGGCGACCCGTCCCAGGGGCGGCCCGTCGCAGGCGGCCCGTCGCCGGGGCGCCCCGTCGCAGGGGCACGCGCCCGTCCGAGCCCCAGCTCAGGGGCACGCGGCCGTCCGAGCCCCCGCTCAGGGGCGGC
>NZ_WTFF01000396.1 GCF_019400985.1 Streptomyces bambusae | reverse complement strand
CCGCCGCGGAGGCCACGAGCAGGGTGCCGGCCGCGGTGAGCAGCCGGGTCCGGTCGCGGGACCGGGCCGTCCGGTGGGCCACCGTGTACGCGGTCGCGGCCGTGACGGGCCCGAGCCAGGGCGCCGGGCCGGTCAGCACGGCCAGGGTCAGGAGCACGGCGCGGGGGAGGCGGCGGCGCAGCGGGAAGAGCGCGGTTCCGGCGGCGAGCACGGCCAACTGCAGGCGCGCGTACGGCAGGGGCACCAGATGCCCGACCGCCGCGTACACGCCCAGGGACGCGAGGAGCACACCGCACGTCTGCGCCGCTGCCCTCGCGGCCGGGCGGGAGGTGCTTTCCGGGCGGCGGCGATATCGGGCGGATCGGCGGAACGGGCTGGTGAACGGCACGGTGACCAGTATCGGCGTCCCGTCGCGGCGCAGGCCTGCGCCTTTCGGAGGATCCCGGTCTCTGTCCGAAGACAGAGACCGGGCGACAGAGACCGGGCGGCCGGGACGGGGGCCGCGGGGACACCGGATGCCGGTCCGTGCGTCGTCGGGCGCCGGTCCGTACGCGAGCGCCCCCTCCCGCGCGGCGGCGGGAGGGGGCGTGCGTTGCGTCAGCGGCGCTCCGAGGGCGTCAGAGCTTCTTCGCGCTGGAGACGACGCACTCCTTGTACTCGCTGCCGTCGCCCTTGCCGGTGTACGGGGTGGTGGCCTCGGCCTGCTGGGAGGCGCCGGCCTTGACCTTGAGGCCCGTGACCATGGCCGTGGCGGGGGTCACGGTGGAGCCGGTGGCCCCCTGGAACTTCATGGTGATGCTGTACGTGTAGTCCAGCGCGCCGTTGTTGGTGACGGTGAGCTTGGCGACCAGCTTCTTGCCCGTGTCGTCCAGCCGGCACTTGTCGATGCGGATGTCGCGCTCGGCCTTGTTGGCGCTGCTGGAACCACCGGGGACGGAGGCGCCGCCCGAGGTGCTGGTGCTGCTGCTGTCGTTGCTGCCACCGGTGGTGGAACCGCTGCTGCTGCTCCCGCCGCTGCTGCTTCCGCCGGAGCTGCTGGAGCTGGAGCTGGAGCCGTGGCTTCCGCCGCAGCTTCCGCCGTGGGAGCCACGGGCTCCGGTGAGTGCGACGACTGCGGCGCCGCAGACGGCTATTGCGCGGACATGACGAAGTTTCACGTTCAACCCCGTTGGATGTTCGATGAGCAAGGTGGGTGCCCGTTGGCAGGTGCACGTCACCCTAGCAGTGCGCGGATGCCGCTCGGCGACGGCGCGGAGGCGAGGGCGACGGTGCAGGGGACACACCATAGCGGGGCGGGGCCCGCAGGCCCACTCGCCATGGTTTCGGCCCGTCACCGACCCGGCCGCGGCGCGAAGATGCCCGGCCGCGGCGCGAAGATGCCCGGGACGGCCGACGGCGGCCGCCCCGGGCGCGGGGGAACAGGGGGTACGGGGTACGGGGAGGTGCAGGGCAGCTCAGGCGAGGTCGAACCGGTCGAGGTTCATGACCTTGTCCCACGCGGCCACGAAGTCGCGCACGAACTTCTCCCCGGCGTCCGCCGACGCGTGGACCTCACAGACGGCGCGGAGTTGGGAGTGGGAGCCGAGGACGAGGTCGACGGGGGTGGCGGTCCACCTGACCTCGCCCGTGGCGCGGTCCCGGCCCTCGTACTCGTTCTCCGCCGAGGCGGACGCCTTCCATTCCGTGTTCATGTCGAGCAGGTTGACGAAGAAGTCCGTGGTCAGCGATTCCGGCCGGTCGGTGAGGACGCCGTGCCGGGACTGCTTGTGATTGGCGTTCAGGGCCCGCATGCCACCGATCAGGACGGTCATCTCGGGAGCGGTCAGCGTCAGCAGGCTGGCCCGGTCCAGGAGCAGGGTCTCCGCCGACAGCTTCTCTCCCGCCCGCAGGTAGTTGCGGAACCCGTCCGCGCTGGGTTCCAGCACGGCGAACGACTGCACGTCGGTCTGCTCCTGCGAGGCGTCCGTGCGCCCCGGTGCGAACGGGACCGTGATGTCGTGCCCGGCGCTCTTCGCCGCCCGCTCGACGGCCGCGCACCCGCCCAGGACGATCAGGTCGGCGAGCGACACCCGCTTCCCGCCGGACTGCGCACGGTCGAACTCCTGCCGGATCCGGTCGAGGGTCTGCACCACCTCGGCCACCTCGGGCGTGTCGTTCACCGCCCAGTCCCGCTGCGGCGCGAGCCGGAGGCGCGCCCCGTTGGCCCCGCCGCGCTTGTCGGTGCCGCGGAAGCTGGCCGCCGCAGCCCAGGCCGTGGCGACCAGTTGGGAGACGGACAGGCCCGATGCGAGGATCGTGTCCTTGAGGGCCGCGACGTCCTGGTCCGTGACCATCGCGTAGTCGGCCGCGGGGACCGGGTCCTGCCACAGCTGCGGCTCGGGGACCCAGGGGCCTAGGTAGCGCGTGGCGGGGCCCATGTCGCGGTGCAGCAGCTTGTACCAGGCCCTGGCGAACGCGTCGGCGAGCGCCTCGGGGTTCTCGTGGAAGCGCTTCGCGATCGGCCCGTAGACCGGATCCAGCTTCAGCGAGAGGTCCGTCGTCAGCATCATGGGCGCGTGCCGCTTCGACGGGTCGTGGGCGTCCGGTACGGTGCCCTGCGCCGCGGGGTCCCTGGGGGTCCACTGCTTCGCGCCGGCCGGACTCGTCGTCAGCTCCCATTCGTAGGCGAACAGGTTGTCCAGATACCCGTTGTCCCACTTCGTCGGCTCGTTGGTCCACGCGCCCTCCAGCCCGCTGGTCAGCGTGTCGGAGCCCTTGCCGGTGCCGTAGGTGTTCCGCCAGCCCAGGCCCTGCTCCTCCAGGGGGCAGGCCTCGGGTTCGGGACCGACGTACTCGGCGGGGACCGCGCCGTGGCACTTGCCGAAGGTGTGGCCGCCGACGATGAGCGCGACCGTCTCCTCGTCGTTCATCGCCATGCGCCCGAACGTCTCGCGGATGTCCACGGCGGCGGCCAGCGGGTCCGGGTTGCCGTTGGGGCCCTCCGGGTTCACGTAGATCAGGCCCATCTGCACCGCGCCGAACGGACCCGTGAGGACCCGGTCGCCGGTGTAGCGCTCGTCCCCGAGCCAGGTGTCCTCGGGTCCCCAGAAGATCTCCTCGGGTTCCCAGATGTCCTCGCGCCCGAAGCCGAACCCGAACGTCTTGAACCCCATCGACTCCATGGCGCAGTTGCCGGCGAAGACCAGGAGGTCGGCCCAGGAGATCTTCCGGCCGTACTTCTGCTTGACCGGCCAGAGCAGCCGGCGCGCCTTGTCCAGGCTCGCGTTGTCCGGCCAGCTGTTGAGCGGGGCGAAGCGCTGGGCGCCGCTGCCGCCGCCGCCCCGGCCGTCGGCGATGCGGTACGTGCCCGCGGCGTGCCAGCTCATCCGGATGAAGAGCGGCCCGTAGTGGCCGTAGTCGGCCGGCCACCAGTCCTGCGACGTCGTCATCACGTCGAAGACGTCCCGCTTCAGCGCGTCGACGTCGAGGGTCCGGAACTCCTCCGCGTAGTCGAAGTCCTCGCCCATCGGATTGGACTGGGGGGAGTGCTGGTGGAGGACCTGGAGATCCAGCTGATTCGGCCACCAGTCCCGGTTGGACCTGGGCGGAGTCGGCGTGGGGGTCGGGGAGGGGATCACCGGGTTCTCGCTCTCGCTGCCGGACACGTCCGTCCTTCTTCCTGTCGCGCTGGTTCCTTCTGCTGACTGCTCGCCCGCCGGGCACGCCGATGACCGGGTCGTCTCGGCGTCCGTATGGTCGCGCACCGCGCAGCACGGACCGCAGAGCCACGAGAGCATGCGGGGCAACTCCACACAAAAGCACTCAAAGCGCATGCCGTTGCGGGGCGTCCGGCGGGGCGGTCGGCGGGGGCCGTCGGCAGGGGCGGTCGGCAGGTCGGCAGGGCCGGCCGGAGGGTGCCGGAGCGCTGCCGCACATTCTTTCTGAAAGTTTCCGCAAGTTCTTGCAGATCTCGCTAGGGTGCTGGCGTTGCCTCCCAGCGAAAGGACCGAACCCCATGTGGGCATCCCACGGCGGGCGCATCGCCGTCACTGCGGGCCTCCTGGCCGCCACCCTCGTCGCGCAGGCGTCGCCTTCCTCCGCCGCGCAGGCGTCGGCCGCCTCGCCGATCCGGTTCGGTGTCACGGCCACCACCGAGTGGGGCGACGAGCTGCTCGCCGTGGGCAGCGTCCCGGCACTCGGTTCGTGGGACCCGGCCCGCGCGGTGCACCTCGACGCGCACGGCTATCCCGTCTGGTCCGGCGAAGCCGTCGTACCGGCCGACGTCCCGGTGGAGTACAAGTACGTGGTCCGGGAGTCGGACGGGACGTTCACCTGGGAGGAGGGCCCCAACCGCCTGCTGCGTCCCCGGCCGGACAGCCCCGTCACCGTCCGGGACACCTTCCGCCGTACGCCCGGCACACCGGCTTCCGGCGTCGCACCGACGTGCATCACCTGGTCGGAGACCTGGCGCTACACCTCCGCCTTCAACGGCTGCGGCACCACGTACCACCTCCAGGTCCTCCACCAGGACGGCACCAGCACGGGCTGCCGGGAGGTCGCCGCCGCCACGGCCGCCACCTTCGCGGGCTACGGCCCGTACGAGAACCACGCCGTGGCGGTCCTCCACTGCTGACCGGGCGCGTCGGAGCGTCCTGGTCAGGGTGTCTCGCTCAGAGGGTCCCGCCCAGCGAGTCCCGGTCAGGGCGCCCCTGCTCAGGGCGCCCCCGCTCAGAGCGTCTCGCTCAGCGAGTCCGCCAGTCGCCGCCGCGCGGCCCGGGTCGCCGGCAGCGTCGCCGCCGCCACCGCCCCCAGCACCGCTCCGGCGATCACCGACACCAGCATCCACCACGGCGGCGACTGGGCGATTCCCGCGCCGATGCCGCTCGACGCGCCCTGGGCGTCCACCAGCCAGGTGCCCGACAGCGCGCCCACCGCCGTCCCCACGGCGGCGGCCGCGAGAGCGGTCAGGCCGGCCGCCGTCACGATCATCGCCCCGATCTGCCGGGGCGTCAGCCCGATCGCCTTCAGCGCGAGCAGGTCGCGGCCCCGGTCGCGTACGCCCGTGCCGACCAGGGTCAGCAGTTCGATCAGCCCGATGAGCGCCAGCACGGGTATCAGGGCGGCGATCACCGCACGTGCCGGTGCCAGCCGGTCGGCCGGGTCGGTGGTCTCGCGGATCTCCAGCGAGCCGCCCGCCGCCGCGGCCAGCGCGCCGCTCACCGCGCGGGGGTCGGCGCCCTCGCGCAGGACCAGGGCGTGGAAGCCGGGCCGCAGCTGCGGATCGCCCTCCCGCAGCGCGTCGACGGTCGTGGTGATCACGCGGCCGCCGGACTCCGGCTCGATGGTGCGGCCGACGAGGTGCAGGATCTGCGGCCGCCCCTCGACGGTCATCCGCACCCAGTCGCCGACCCGCACGTCGAGGAGGTCGAGCAGTCCCTGCCCGGCCACCGCCTCGTCGGGCCCGCCGGCCGCGCGCCCCTCCACCACCGCCGAGGGATACGGGTCCTGCGCCGTGCCCAGCCCGCGGAGCGTGATCGTGCCGGTCTGCCCCGGTACGAGCGCCGCCGTCTCCGCACCCGGATGCACCGCGGCGATGCCCGGGACCGCCGCGAGGGTCTTCTCCAGCTCGGTGTCCGACGGACCTCCGGGCTGCTGGGCGCGTACGGTCAGCGCCGCGGGCATGCCGACCGCCGCGGGCCGGCTGCGGAACTGGTCCAGCGTCGACCACGCCACGAGTGCGACCGTGACGAGGGCCAGCGGCAGGGCGAGCCGGAGCACCGGAACCAGCGTCCGCCGGCGGCGCGGGAACGCGGCCCGCCAGCCCAGGACCAGGGCAGGCGGCACCCGTACCCCGAGGGCGCGCCGGCCGAGCGCGGTCATCGGCGCGGCCGACGGCAGCGCCGCCC
>NZ_WTFF01000395.1 GCF_019400985.1 Streptomyces bambusae | reverse complement strand
GGAGCAGGGCGCGCGCCGCGGGCCGGCGGGACAGGGTGATGTCCGGGTCGAGCGCGGCCACGTCGCCGCGGCCGTCGTCGAGCGCGAACAGGAAGCGGCCCGACAGGGCGGCGGCGCGGGCGCTCGCGCACAACAGCCGGTCCAGCTCCGCCACCCAGGGCAGTACCTCGCCGTGGCCCGACCCGTCGAGTCCGGCCAGCGGGGTCGCCACGATGTTGCGCACGCGCTCGTGCGAGGGCGCGGGCAGCAGCCCGGCGCCGTCCAGCAGCTGCGCGAGGGCGGCCCCGCAGCCGTCGGCGAGGCCGCGCAGCTGCACGTTGCCGCGCGAGGTGAGTTCGAGGTGGCCGTCCCCGAGCCGGTCGGCGGCCTCGGCCAGCGCCAGGGCGCCCGCGGTGTCGAGCAGGCCGCCCGGCAGTCGTACGCGCGCCAGGTACCCGTCGTCCGCGGGGTGCAGGCGCAGTGCGCCGGGGCAGGCGTCACCGCGGTCCCGTATGACGGGTTCGTCCCGGGACGCGGCGGAGGGGGCGGTCGGCATGGCGGCGAGCATACCCACGATTCTGCGGCTCCGGCCTGTGGCCGTCACCACCCCCGCGCCACCCGGCACACCCGGCTCGGCCTGGGAGAACCCCACCGCCGGGCCCACCTGACGCGCCCCCACGTGGCCGCATAGGATGCCCCTCGGCGGACCGACTGGTCCGTCGTCGCCGAGGACGGCGACATGGGAGGAAGCCCGGTGAGACTCCGGCGCGGTCCCGCCACTGTGAGCCCGGGGCAGCTGGAAGCCAGCTGCCGGGTGAGTCAGGAACTCCCGCCGTCCGCACTGCCCGGGGCGCGGAAACCCCGAGGAAGGCCTGCCGTCGCATGATCCTGCTGCTGTCGACGTCCGACACCGATCTGCTCAGCGCCCGTGCCGCCGACGGCCCGGTCGCGTACCGGTTCGCCAACCCCTCCCGACTGCCCCTCGACGACCTGCCCGGGCTGCTCGACGGCGTCGACCTGGTCGTCGTACGCCTGCTCGGCGGCCTGCGCGCCTGGCAGGACGGCCTGGACGTGCTGCTGGCCGCCGAACAGAGCCGGCCGGTGGTGGTCCTGACCGGTGAACAGGCCCCGGACGCGCAGCTGATGGAGGCCTCCACGGTCCCGATCGGCATCGCGGCCGAGGCGCACGCCTACCTCGCGCACGGCGGCCCGGCCAACCTCGGCCAGCTCGCCCGCTTCCTGTCCGACACGGTGCTGCTGACCGGCCACGGCTTCGAGCCGCCCGCCGCCGCGCCGACCTGGGGCCACCTGGAGCGCGGCCCGGTCACCACCGCGGGCCCGCGGATCGCGCTGCTCTACTACCGCGCGCACCAGATGAGCGGCAACACCGCCTTCGTGCACGCCCTGGCGGACGCCGTCGAGGCGGCGGGCGGCGTCCCGGTCCCGCTGTACGTGTCCTCGCTGCGCTCCCCCGAGCCGGAGCTGCTGGCCGAGCTGGCCGGGGTCGACGCCGTCGTCACCACCGTGCTCGCGGCCGGCGGCACCCGGCCCGCCGACGCCTCGGCGGGCGGGGACGACGAGTCCTGGGACGCGGGCGCCCTCGCCGCGCTCGACGTGCCGATCCTCCAGGCGCTGTGCCTGACCGGTTCGCGCAGCAACTGGGAGGAGAGCGACGAGGGCCTCTCGCCGCTGGACTCCGCCAGCCAGGTCGCCGTGCCGGAGTTCGACGGCCGGCTGATCACCGTGCCGTTCTCGTTCAAGGAGATCGACGCGGACGGGCTCCCCGCGTACGTCGCCGACCCCGAGCGGGCGGCCCGGGTCGCCGGGATCGCCGTACGGCACGCCCGGCTGCGGCACACCCCGAACGCGCGGAAGAAGATCGCGCTCGTGCTGTCCGCGTACCCCACCAAGCACTCCCGTATCGGCAACGCGGTGGGCCTGGACACCCCGGCCTCGGCGGTCGCGCTGCTGCGCCGGCTGCTCGCCGAGGGCTACGACTTCGGTCCGCGCGAGGAGATCCCGGGCCTGGTCTCGGGTGACGGCGACGAGCTGATCCGGGCCCTGATCGAGGCCGGCGGCCACGACCAGGACTGGCTGACCGAGGAGCAGCTGGCCCGGAACCCGGTGCGGATCCCGGCGGCCGACTACCGGCGCTGGTACGGGCAGCTGCCCGCCGAGCTGCGCGAGCAGGTGGAGGAGCACTGGGGGCCGGCGCCCGGCGAGATGTTCCTGGACCGCACGCACAACCCGGAGGGCGACATCGTCCTGGCGGCGCTGCGCCGCGGCAACCTGCTGATCCTCATCCAGCCGCCGCGCGGCTTCGGCGAGAACCCGATCGCGATCTACCACGACCCGGACCTGCCGCCCTCGCACCACTACCTGGCCGCCTACCGCTGGATCCAGGCCGCCGCCGAGGACGGCGGCTTCGGCGCCGACGCGATGATCCACCTGGGCAAGCACGGCAACCTGGAGTGGCTGCCGGGCAAGAACGCGGGCCTGTCCGCGGCCTGCGCGCCCGATGCCGCGCTCGGCGACCTGCCGCTGGTCTACCCGTTCCTGGTCAACGACCCGGGCGAGGGCACCCAGGCCAAGCGCCGGGTGCACGCCACCCTGGTCGACCACCTGGTGCCGCCGATGGCCCGCGCCGACTCCTACGGCGACATCGCGCGCCTGGAGCAGCACCTGGACGAGTACGCGCAGATCTCCTCGATGGACCCGGCCAAGCTGCCGGCGATCCGGGCGCAGATCTGGACCCTGATCCAGGCCGCCAAGCTGGACCACGACCTGGGGCTGGCGGAACGGCCGGACGACGACGGGTTCGACGACTTCCTGCTGCACGTCGACGGCTGGCTGTGCGAGGTCAAGGACGCCCAGATCCGCGACGGCCTGCACGTGCTGGGCGGGGCTCCGGCCGGCGCCGAGCGGGTCAATCTGGTCCTGGCCATCCTGCGCGCCCGTCAGATCTGGGGCGGTTCGACGGCCCTGCCGGGGCTGCGCGAGGCGCTGGGCCTGGACGAGTCCAAGGCCACCCGCGTCTCGGCCGACGAGGCGGAGGACCAGGCCCGGGCGCTCGTCGAGGCGATGGAGTCCGCCGGCTGGGACCCGGCGGCGGTCGCGTCCGTGGCGGCCGGCCACCCGGAGGCCGTGGCGGACATCCTGGCCTTCGCGGCCACCGAGGTGGTCCCGCGGCTGGCGGCGACCACGGACGAGCTGGCGCACGCCGTGCACGCGCTGAACGGCGGCTTCGTGCCGGCCGGCCCGTCGGGCTCGCCGCTGCGCGGCCTGGTCAACGTGCTGCCGACGGGCCGCAACTTCTACTCCGTCGACCCCAAGGCCGTACCGTCCCGGCTGGCGTGGGAGACCGGCCAGGCCCTGGCCGACTCGCTGCTGACGCGCTACCGCACGGACAACGGCGAATGGCCCGCGTCGGTGGGCCTGTCCCTGTGGGGTACGAGCGCCATGCGCACGGCGGGCGACGACGTGGCCGAGGCGCTGGCCCTGCTGGGCGTGCGCCCGGTCTGGGACGAGGCCTCGCGCCGGGTGACCGGCCTCGAGCCGGTCCCGCTGGATGAGCTCGGCCGTCCGCGCATCGACGTCACCCTGCGCATCTCGGGCTTCTTCCGCGACGCCTTCCCGCACGTCATCGGCCTGTTGGACGACGCGGTGCGGCTGGCGGCCTCGCTGGAGGAGCCCGCGGAGCAGAACTTCGTACGCGCCCACGCCCAGGCGGACCTGGCCGCCCACGGTGACGAGCGCCGGGCGACCACCCGTATCTTCGGCTCCCGGCCGGGGACGTACGGCGCGGGTCTGCTCCAGCTGATCGACAGCCGCGACTGGCGTACGGACGCCGACCTCGCCGAGGTGTACACGGTGTGGGGCGGCTACGCGTACGGCCGCGGTCTCGACGGGCGGCCGGCGCGCGACGAGATGGAGTCGGCGTACAAGCGGATCACGGTGGCGGCGAAGAACACCGACACGCGTGAGCACGACATCGCCGATTCCGACGACTACTTCCAGTACCACGGCGGCATGGTCGCCACCGTGCGCGCGCTGCGGGGCACGGCCCCCGAGGCGTACATCGGCGACTCGACGCGGCCGGAGACGGTCCGTACCCGCACGCTGGTCGAGGAGACCTCGCGGGTCTTCCGGGCCCGGGTCGTCAACCCGAAGTGGATCGAGGCGATGCGCCGCCACGGCTACAAGGGCGCCTTCGAGCTGGCGGCCACCGTGGACTACCTCTTCGGGTACGACGCCACGACCGGCGTGATCGCCGACTGGATGTACGACAAGCTGACGCAGACCTACGTCCTGGACCCGGAGAACCAGGCCTTCCTGAAGGAGGCCAACCCCTGGGCCCTGCACGGCATCGCCGAGCGCCTGCTGGAGGCCGAGTCCCGCGGCCTGTGGGAGAAGCCGGACCCGCAGGTCCTGGACGCCCTGCGCCAGGTCTACCTGGACACCGAGGGCGATCTCGAAGGCGAAGCGGAGTAACTGCGCGGAGAGGGACTGCCTGCCGACGGCGCCCGCCCACCCGGACCGCGGGGCGGGCGCCGTCGGCTTTCCTTTTCCTGCCTGCCTCGGGAATGAATCTATACCAATCGGACAATCATCCCGTATGATGACACGCCCGTGTCGCACCGTCGGCCGCCCGTGCTCGGTCGCCCGTTGTCGGCCGCCCGTGGTCGGATGTCGGGCGTGCGGTCACCTGAATAAGTGAATTTCCCCATGTCCGGGCGGCCCGGCGGGTAGTGCCCTGCTGTTCTCGTGCGGGGGCCGGCGCGGACCGGTGCCCCCGCACCCGTACGAGAGGGGCCGAGGCCGCCGTGACCCAGCCGTTCCGCCTGCCGGACTTCTACCTGCCGTACCCGGCCCGGCTCAACCCCCATCTGGAGGCCGCCCGGACGCAGAGCCGGCAGTGGGCGCGCGACTTCGGGATGCTGGAAGGTTCCGGCATCTGGGAGCAGAGCGACCTCGACGCCCACGACTACGCGCTGCTGTGTGCCTACACCCACCCCGACTGCGACGCCGACGCCCTGGCCCTGGTCACCGACTGGTACGTGTGGGTGTTCTTCTTCGACGACCACTTCCTGGAGGTCTTCAAGCGCACCCAGGACCTCGACGGGGCCAAGGCCTACCTCGACCGGCTGGCCGCCTTCATGCCGATGGACCTCGCCGGAGGGTTTCCCGAGCCCGCCAATCCGGTCGAGGCGGGGCTGAAGGACCTGTGGCTGCGGACCGTGCCCGCGATGTCCGCCGGCTGGCGGGAACGATTCGCCGAGAGCACCCGCAATCTGCTCGACGAGTCGATGTGGGAGCTGCACAACATCGACATCGGCCGGGTGGCCAACCCGCTGGAGTACGTCGAGATGCGCCGCAAGGTGGGCGGGGCGCCGTGGTCGGCCGGGCTGGTCGAGTACGTCGCGGCCGAGGTGCCCGACCGCGTCGCCCACGCGCGCCCGCTGGCGGTGCTGCGCGACGCCTTCGCCGACGCGGTCCACATCCGCAACGACCTGTTCTCCTACCAGCGCGAGGTCGAGGACGAGGGCGAGCTGTCGAACGCCGTGCTGGTCCTGGAGACCTTCCTGGGCTGCACCACCCAGGAGGCCGCGGACCTCGCGGGCGACCTGCTGACCTCCCGGCTGCACCAGTTCGAGCACACCGCGCTCACCGAGGTCCCGGCGCTCGCGGCCGAGCACGCGCTGACCCCGGCCGAGCTGGCGGCGGTCCTCGCGTACGCCAAGGGACTCCAGGACTGGCAGGCCGGCGGCCACGAATGGCACACGGTCTCCAGCCGCTACATGAACGAGGGGGCCGCCCGGGCCGCCACGCTGCCCGTGCCACCCGTGCTGCCCGCGCCGCCCGCGCTGCCCTTCCTGGCCGGCGGGCCCGGCGGGCCCGGCAGGCTCGGCCTTGGCCG
>NZ_WTFF01000394.1 GCF_019400985.1 Streptomyces bambusae | reverse complement strand
CAGGCACCCCACCCTCCGGCGTGACCGGTGACGTCCCCCGCGCGTCCGCCACCTCCCATGTGGGAGGCCAGCGCGCCGCCCCGCGCCCCGCCGCTCCCTCGGCTCGGCCTCCGCCACCCTCGCCCTGCCCGGCCGCGGCGGCGCCCCCGCCCGCTACGGGACCCGGCTCACCCTCGCCGAGGGCGCCGAGCTGCGCTGGCTGCCCGAGCCCCTCGTCTCCGTCCGCGGCAGCGACCTGCGGGTCCACACCCGCGCCGAACTGGCCCCCACCGCCCGGCTGCTGCTGCGCGAGGAGCAGGTGCTCGGCCGCGCCGGCGAGGGGCCCGGCCGCCTGCGCAGCCGGCTGACCGTGACCCGCGGCGGGCGGCCCCTGCTGGACCAGGAGCTGATCTGCGGCCCCGGCGCACCCGCCGGCTGGGACGGCCCGGCCGGGCTCGCCGGACACCGCGCAGTCGGCCAACTCGTCGTCGTGGACCCGGCGTTCGAGGAGAACCCGGTACCCGCAGGAATGCTCGGCGAGCTGGCCGCCGTCACCCCGCTCGCCGGCCCCGCCGTACTCGTCACCGCCCTGGCCCCCGACGCGCTGCGGCTACGGGCCCTGCTGGACGAGGCCGCCTCCGTGCACGGCTGGTGAGGCGCCCGGCGGCAGCGCGCCGCTGAGCGGTACCGGCCCCACCGAATATCGGGTTGGCAAAGAACACCGCTCCACCCTGTCGCCCGCCCCGCGCCGAACGAAAGGATCCTCCTGCTCGTCGACCAAGTCGGCCGCCCACGGCCGTACCTGACGCAGGGGGAACAACCACGTGATACGCACCGCGGCGCTGGGCAGCGCCGCCACTCTGATCGCCGGCACGCTCGCCGCGGGCCTGCTCCTCGCCCCGCCCGCCGCCGCGCGGACCACCGCCGACCTCGGGGTCCCGGAGGCGCTGGGCGTGCAGATCGCCGCCGCCCGGGCGGCCCGCACCGGGATCGACTGGAAGGACTGTCCCGCCGACTGGGGCCTGGAGAAGCCCATCCAGTGCGGCTGGGTGAAGGTCCCGCTCGACTACGCCAAGCCGAACGGCCGCACCATCGACATCGCGGTCGACCGGATCGCCCACACCGGCACCAAGGAGGAGCGCCAGGGCGCCCTCCTGTACAACCCGGGCGGCCCCGGCGGCTCCGGCATGCGCTTCCCGCGCCGGGTCACCACCAAGAACCCGCTGTGGACGAGCACTTCCAAGGCGTACGACTTCGTGGGCTTCGACCCGCGCGGCGTCGGCCACTCCACGCCGATCTCCTGCATCGACCCGCAGGCGTTCGTCAAGGCGCCCAAGGCCGACCCGGTCCCGGACAGCGAGGCCGACAAGCGGGCCCAGCGCAAGCTCGCCGCCGAGTACGCGGACGGCTGCAAGGAGCGCAGCGGCTGGATGCTGCCGTTCATGACGACGCCGAACAGCGCGCGCGACCTGGACGTGCTGCGCGCCGCCCTCGGCGAGCAGAAGCTCAACTTCATCGGCGTCTCGTACGGCACCTACCTCGGCGGGGTCTACGCCACGCTCTTCCCGACGCACGTGCGCCGCATGATCGTCGACAGCGTGGTCAACCCCTCGAAGGAGAAGATCTGGTACGAGGCCAACCTCGACCAGGACGTCGCCTTCCAGATGCGCTGGGACGACTGGAAGGCCTGGGTCGCCAAGAACGACGCCGCCTTCCACATCGGCGACACCCCCGAGAAGGTCGAGGCCAAGTGGCGCGAGCTGCGGGCCACCGCCAAGGCGAACCCGCTCGGCGGCGTGGTCGGCCCGGCCGAGCTGCTCGGCTTCTTCCAGAGCGCCCCGTACTACGACTCCTCCTGGGTGCCCGTCGCCCAGACCTGGAGCGCCTACCTCGCCGGTGACACCCAGGCGCTGGTCGACGCGATCGCCCCGGACATGTCCGACACCGCCGGCAACGCGGCCGCCGAGAACGGCAACGCCGTCTACACCGCCGTCGAGTGCGCGGACGCCAAGTGGCCCACCAGCTGGGCCAAGTGGGACCGGGACAACACGGCCCTGCACCAGGAGTACCCGTTCCTGACCTGGTCCAACGCCTGGATGAACCTGCCCTGCGCGACGTGGCGGTCCAAGCAGCACCGGCCCGTCGAGGTCGGAGCCGGCCGCGGGCTGCCGCCGGTGCTGATCGTGCAGTCGGAGCGGGACGCGGCCACCCCGTACGAGGGCGCCGTCGAGCTGCACCGGCGGCTGGCCGGCTCGCGCCTGATCACCGAGAAGGACGCCGGCTCGCACGGCGTCACCGGGCTGAAGAACCCGTGTGTCAACAGCCGGGTCGACGCCTACCTGCTCACCGGCAAGGTCGACGCCTACGACGTGACCTGCGAGCCGCACGCCACCCCGGCCCCGCCGGCGGCGGCCACGGCCAGGTCGCTGACGCCGGCCCCGGCCGAGCAGCCGGAGGCGGACCTGCCGGCGCTGCTGCCGCGGCGGTGACCGCGCGGTAGCGGCCGGGCCGCACCTGCGACGGGGGAGGGCTCAGCGCGTCCCGCGCCGGGCCCTCCTGCGCGCTTCCTCCTCCTCGGCCTTGACCTCGGTGGCGTAGCGGTCGACGTACTCCTGCCCGGACAGGTCGAGGATCGCCGTCATGATCTCGTCGGTCACGGCCCGCAGGACCGCCCGCTCGCCCTCCATCCCGGCGTAGCGGGAGAAGTCCAGCGGCCGGCCGAAGCGGATCGTCACCCGCCGGAGCTTCGGCACCACCTGCCCGGGCGGCTGGATCTCGAACGTGCCCACCATGGCGCACGGGACCACCGGCACCCGGGCGCCCAGCGCCATCGCGGCCACGCCCACCTTGCCCTTGTACAGCCGTCCGTCGTGCGAGCGGGTGCCCTCGGGGTAGATGCCGAGCAGCTCGCCCTTGGCCAGGACGCCCAGCCCCTCCCGGATCGCGGCCGCTCCGGCCTCCTTGCCGGAGCGGTCCACCGGGATCTGCCCGGCGCTGCGGAAGAACGCGGCCGTCAGCCGGCCCTTCAGGCCGGGCCCGGTGAAGTACTCGGCCTTCGCCAGGAAGGTGATCCGCCGCTTGAGGATGGCGGGCATCAGGAAGTGGTCGGAGAAGGACAGGTGGTTGCCCGCGACGATGGCCGCCCCCTCGGCCGGGACGTTCTCCAGTCCCTCGATCCGCGGCCGGAACAGCAGCCGCAGCAGCGGGCCGAGCAGGACATGCTTGAGCAGGTGGTAGAACACCGGTCGTCGCTCCCGTCGCCGTCTTCTCGCGCCGCGCCGTCATCATCATCCTACGGACAGTCAGCTGCGGTGCGCAGGGGTCGGCGCTGCCGGGACGGGACCGGGACCCGGCCGGGCGGGTCAGGTCAGGAATTGCGGGAGGCCGCCATGCCGACGGTCAGCAGGCCGAGCACGATCCAGCCGAACCACAGCCAGCCGTTGCTGCCGAGCGCCACCGAGTACCCGGCGACCACCACCAGGGCGGCGAAGGTCAGGACGGCCATCGCCTTCACAGAACCGGTCATGCCCCATGGTGGCGCCTGCGGGAGCTCCCGCGCTACCGGCCACGCGCCTGGAGCGAGGCGAGATACGCGTTGTACGCCTCCAGCTCCTTGTCACCGTCGCGGTCGGCGGCCCGGTCGGACCGCTTCGCGGCCCGCTGCTCCGAGTGGTACCACTGGTAGACCAGCGCGATCAGCACCAGCACCGAGGGGATCTCGCTGAACGCCCAGGCGATGCCGCCCGCCCACTGCTGGTCCTGCAGGGCGTCGACGCCCAGCGAGGCCGGCGGGCTCGTGTACGTCGCGATCATGGGCTCGCTCGCCATCATCAGCGCGATGCCGAAGAAGGCGTGGAAGGGCATCCCCGCGAAGAGCTCCAGCATCCGCATGACGTAGCCGGGGCGGTGCGGGCCCGGGTCCACGCCCATGATCGGCCAGAAGAAGACCAGACCGACGGCCAGGAAGTGGACCATCATCGCGATGTGGCCGGGCCTGCTGTCCATCAGGAAGTCGAACAGCGGGGTGAAGTACAGCGCGTACAGGCTCGCGATGAACATCGGGATCGTGAACACCGGGTGGGTGATCACCCGCATGTAGCGGCTGTGCAGCAGCATCAGCAGCAGCTCGCGCGGGCCCTTGGTCCCGCGGCGGGCGGCGGGCGGCAGGGCGCGCAGCGCCAGGGTCACGGGCGCGCCGAGCAGCAGCAGGATGGGCGACAGCATGCTGATGACCATGTGCTGGACCATGTGCACGCTGAACAGGACCATGCCGTAGTCGTTGAGCTTGGTGCACATCACCAGCGCGACGCTCAGTACGCCGACGACGAAGGAGACGGTCCGCCGCACCGGCCAGGCATCGCCGCGCCGGCGCAGCCGGAGCACGCCCCAGCCGTACAGCGCGAGCCCCAGCAGGCTGCCGAACAGGAAGAAGGCGTCGAAGGAGAACTCCAGACCCCGCCCGAGAGTGAACGGCGGCAGGTCCATCTCCATGTCCATGCCGTGCCCGCTGTGATCCATGTGTCCACTCCCTTGACTGTGATGCCCCACCACAGTAATGGCGCCCCCGGACGCGCTCGCGTCCGGGGGCACCCATCGGGACGTACCGGACCCGCCGGGACGGGCCGGGAGGATCAGAGCACGTTCTGCGCCTCGGCGTACCGGTCGGCCGGGACGGTCTTGAGGGTCTGTACGGCGTCCGCCAGCGGCACCATCTCGATGTCCGTGCCGCGCAGCGCGGTGAGCATGCCGAACTCGCCCCGGTGCGCAGCCTCCACCGCGTGCCAGCCGAAGCGGGTGGCCAGCACCCGGTCGTAGGCGGTGGGGGTGCCGCCGCGCTGGACGTGGCCGAGGATCACCGGGCGGGCCTCCTTGCCCAGGCGCGTCTCCAGCTCGACGGCGAGGCGGTTGCCGATGCCGACGAAGCGCTCGTGGCCGTACATGTCCTTGCCGCCCTCCTCCAGCTCCATCGAGCCGGGCCGCGGCTTGGCGCCCTCGGCGACCACGACGATGGCGAAGCGCTTGCCCGCGCTGAACCGCTCACCGACGATCGCCGTCAGCTCGTCGATGTCGAACGGGCGCTCCGGCACGATGATCGCGTGCGCGCCGGCCGCCATGCCCGAGTGCAGCGCGATCCAGCCGGTGTGCCGGCCCATCACCTCCACCACCATGACCCGCTGGTGCGACTCGGCGGTGGTCTTGAGCCGGTCGAGGGCCTCGGTCGCGACGGTGACGGCCGTGTCGAAGCCGAAGGTGACGTCCGTGGAGGCGATGTCGTTGTCGATGGTCTTCGGGACCCCGACGATGGGAAGACCGGCCTCCGAGAGCATGTTGGCGGCCTTCAGGGTGCCCTCGCCGCCGATCGGGATGACGGCGTCCAGGCCGAGGTCGGCGACGTGGCCGCGGGCCCGCTCGACGCCGTCGCGCAGGTGGGCGGGCTGGACCCGGGAGGAGCCCAGCATGGTGCCGCCGCGGGCCAGGATGCCGGCCACGGAGTCCAGGTCGAGCTTGCGGTGGTCGCCCTCCAGCAGGCCCTTCCAGCCGTCGTGGAAGCCGATGACCTCGTCGCCGTGGTCGACGACGGCGCGGTGCACGACGGAGCGGATGACAGCGTTGAGACCGGGGCAGTCGCCGCCGGAAGTGAGCACACCAATGCGCATGGCAGGAAGAACCTCTGCAACGTGGGCCGACGACCGGACCACGTCGTCCGGTTGGAACTACCGGCCACCCTACAAGCGGAAGGAGGGTGGACTGAACCATCCTCCACATCCTGGTCATGATGGTCGTACGAAAAGACCGCGGCCCGGACTCCTCCAGGGGAATCCGGGCCGTACGGCGGATGAACTCGGGCCGGCCGGGCGCCGCCGCCCGGGCCGACCAGGGCGCCGCCGCTCAGGCCGGCCGGGGCGCGGCTCAGGCCGGCTG
>NZ_WTFF01000393.1 GCF_019400985.1 Streptomyces bambusae | reverse complement strand
TCGCCGAGCCCGCCGGGGCCGTGGCACGCGGGCTGGCGCGGGGCCGCGCGCCCCGTCCGGCCGAACTCCCGCCGGGGCTGCTCAGCTGAGGCGCCGCCCGGCCGGCAGGAGCGTTCCGCTGAGCGGAACGCGCGTAGAGCCGGCGGGGCGGCAGGCGGCACAGTGGGTGCCGTGCCGGAGGAACGGCACCCCGCTCCGGGGGGAGTACACGGGGCGGGCGGACACCGCCCAGCGGAACACCACTCAGCGAAACATCACACAGGGGGACCCCCCATGCGCCGCACCGCCAGGATCGCCCCCGCCGCACTGTTCGCGCTCGGCAGCCTCGCCGCCTTCGCGGGCACCGCACAGGCCGAGCCGATCGACTACGTCCGGATCGAACTGCTGGAGCTGACCTGCCACCAGCAGAGCGAGGGCGACCACGACGAGGCCTACATCAAGATCACCGACGCCAACGGCAACCAGGTCAAGGTGTGGCCCGGCAGCGCCAAGTACCAGACGATGGGCCCCGGTTACGTACGCTCGCTGACCGACGCGAACGGCAACGCGGCGCTCGTCCTGGGCAAGCAGCAGGCTCGCACCCTGACGGTGTGGGACTACGACTCGACCAGCTCGGACGACAAGCTCGGCGCCACCCTGGTCACGGGCAGCGAGTTCGGCGGCGAGGTCCAGTACCGCTCGGTCGAGGGCTCCGGCGGCGTGTACACCGTCGCGTACCGGGTCATCGACATCTGAGGTGCCGCCCGCGGCGCCGGCCGTGCCACCCCCGCGGGTGGGACGGCCGGCGCCGCGCGCGCCGCGCCTACGGCCGTCCGCTCCGGTCCCGGGGCGCCGGCTCGGGGATGAAGCCGGAGGCGTGGAAGTAGCGGATGTAGCGGTCCAGCAGCCCGGCGTCGACCGGCGGGCAGACAAGTCCGCTGCCGGCCAGGTCGCGCTCGATCCGGTCCCGGCCCAGCTCGGGGAAGTACGTGGTCGCGCACATCTCTTCGAGGGTGAGGTCGCCGCCGGCCGCGAGCGTGGTGAAGCGGGGCGCGAACGGCGTGAAGGGGTGTCCGGGCCGGTCGGCGAGATGGGCGGTCATCGCCTGCGTCCACGCGCGGTAGGGGACGGTGTCGATGCGGTGCCCGTGCACCCGCAGCCGCTCGACCAGGTCCTCCAGCAGCGCTTCGCGGGGGTTGGTGAGATGGTACGTCTGCCCCTGCGCCTCCTGGTGCAGGGCGAGGTGGACGATGGCGGCGGCCGCGTGGTCCACGGGGACGAAGTTCAGCGCCACCGGCAGGTCGGGGGCCAGGCCCATCTCGCAGACCAGCCGGAACAGTTCGCACAGGGCGGCCCCGCTGTCCCAGACGTGGCTGCGCGTGTCGCCGGTGATCTCGTGCGGACGGTACACGGCGGCGGGCAGGCCGGCGAGCGCGGCCTTGCGGAGCAGCTGCTCGGCGACCCACTTGCTCTCGGTGTACCCCATGGACAGCAGCTCGACGTGGTCGAGCGGGGTGTCCTCCTCGACCCGGCGGACGCCGGCGGCGCCGAAGCCGTGCACGACGCCGATGGTGGAGACGAAGTGCACCGGGACCGCGCGGGCGGCCGCGAGCGCGATCACCTCGGCCGTGCCGTCCACGTTGGCCGGCCGCAACTGCTCGTACGGATAGAGGAAGTTGACGTCCGCCCCGCAGTGGTGGACGACGTCCACGAGGCCGGCCAGATCGGCGTACGCGGCCTCGCCGAGCCCGAGCCGGGGCGCGGCCAGGTCCCCGAGGTGGATGCGGATGCGCTCGTGCGGCAGCCGGCGCTCGATGCCGTGGCGGGCCTGGGCCCGGGCCAGGCGCACGCGGGCGTGCTCCTCGTCGTGGCCGCGGACCAGCAGGTGGATCTCGGCGCCGGTGCGGTCGAGGAGTTCACGCAGCAGGTGGGCGCCGAGGAAGCCGGTGGCGCCGGTCAGCAGGACGTGCCGGGGCCGCTGCCAGCCGGGCCGGGGTTCGGCGGTCGTCAGCACGGGCGGGACCGGGCGGTCGAGGTCGGGCAGCCAGCGGTCGGCGGCGGCCGGCCGGGAGGTGGCCGGCAGGCCCCGGACGGTGGCCTCGACGGCCGCCGTGAAGGCCTTGCGGCTGGGCTGCATGAGGAGTTCCCCGACCAGCCGGTAGCTGTGGGAGCCGCCGATCGACAGGGCGTCCTGGACCAGGCGGACGAGGGTGGAGGCGGTCAGGGAGTTGCCGCCGCGCGCGAAGAAGTCGTCGTCCCCGCCCGCGTCGTCCCCGTCCGCGTCGTCCGCTGCCCCCTGGGGCAGGGTGTCGGCCCAGATCCGGGCGACCACCTCGGCGACGGTGGCCCCAGCGGCGTGGTCCACCGCGGCGGCTGCGGCCGGGGCGGCCGCCTCGGCCGGGGCCGGCGCGAGGAGCGCGGCCCGGTCCACCTTGCCGTTGGCGGCCAGCGGCAGCTGCTCCAGCACGGTGATGTGGGCCGGGACCATGAAGGCCGGCAGCCGGGCGGCCAGATGGGCGCGCAGGTCCTGGGCGGTGGGGCGGGGGCCTGCGCCGTCCGGGCCGGTGGCGGCGTAGAGGGCCAGGGAGCGGGTGGCGCCGTCCTCGCGGGGCAGCACCACGCAGTCGGTGACGGCCGGGTGCGCGGCGAGCGCGTCGGTGATCTCGCCGAGCTCGATGCGGAAGCCCCGCACCTTGACCTGGTCGTCGCGGCGGCCGCAGAACTCCAGCAGCCCGTCGGGCAGTTGCCGGACGAAGTCTCCGGTGCGGTACACGCGGACGGCCTCGCCGCCGGCGTCCCGGTCGGGAGTGTCGAGGGTGTCGAGGGTGACGAAGCGGCGGGCACTCTCGGCCGCGTTGTTCAGGTACCCGGCGGCCACGGCCGGGCCGCCTATGCAGAGTTCGCCCTCCTCCCCCGGCCCGGCCTCGGTGCCGTCCTCGCGCAGGACCAGGCAGAGGGTGTCGGAGATCGCGCGGCCGATGGGCACCCCGGTGGCACCGGCCGGCACGTGCTCCACCTGGTGGGCCGTCGCCACACAGGCCGCCTCCGTGGGCCCGTAGGCGTTGACGAGATGGTCGGGGCGGCCGAGCTCCAGCACCCGGCGGGCCGCGTCGGGCCGCAGCGCCTCCCCGCCGGTCAGGACGTAGCGCAGGCCGGCGAAGGTCTCCGGCCGTTCCTGGGCGATGTGGTGGAAGACGCTCGTGGTCGCGAACATCACGCTGATGCGCTGGGCGCCCAGGAACTCGTGCAGGGCGTACGGGGCCAGCAGGAGGGTGGAGTCGGCGGGCACCAGGCAGGCGCCGTTCAGCAGGGCGGGCCACATCTCCAGGACGGAGGCGTCGAAGGAGAGCGTGGCGGCGTGCAGCACCCGGTCGGTGGGCCGGACGTCCAGGAAGCCGTTGTCGACGGCGAGGCGGACCAGTCCGCGCCGGGGCACCGCGACCGCCTTGGGGCGGCCGGTGGTGCCCGAGGTGAACATGACGTACGCGGGCGTGTCGACGTCTTCGCCGGTGCCGTCCGGTCCCCCGGGGAACGGCCCCGCCCCGGCGGGCCCGGCGGCGGACCCGGCCTGGAGCACCTGCTCGTAGTCCCAGGTCGGAACCGGTGCGGCGGCCGAGGCGGCGCCGGGCAGCCGGACCACCGCGACGGCGGCCCCGTCCTGGAGCATGCCGGCCGCGCGGGCGGCGGGCAGGCTCTGGTCGAGCGGGAGGTAGGCCGCCCCCGCGCACACCACGCCGAGCAGCGCCACGCACGCCTCCGCGCTGCGGGAGCCGGCCACGGCGACGACCGTGCCCGGCGCCGCGCCCAGCGCCCGTACCCCGGCGGCGAACCGGGTGACCTGGCGGGCGAGTTCCGCGTACGTGTACCGCCGGCCGCCCGGTACGTCGATCGCGAGCCGCTCGGCGTGCTCCTGGGCCCGTGCGAGGAACAACTCGCCCAGGGGCCGCCCGTACGCCTCACGCCCCGCCGGGGCCGCCGAGGCCGCCGGCTGCGCCACCATCCCGTCCACCACCATGGAACCCGCCCTCTCCCACCACGTAACAAAACGAGCACTCTCTTTTGTATGAGCCTAGCCAGCCGTCGGTCCGGGTGGCCCGGACCGACGGGATCCGGACGCCGGAGGCGGGAAAACGGCGTGAAGTCGATGGTGCGAGGCCGGGGGTGAGGGGCGGACGGACGGGAGAGGACGGACCGCGCGGGCCAAGAGAGGGGCGGGGGGCGGCGGCAGGGCCGGGACCGGAGACGGGGGCGCTGGGGCAGACGGGGGCAAAGCCCGCGGCAGGGGCGGAGCCCAGGGCGCAGGCAGGGCCGGAGGCCACGGCACGAGCGCGGGCAGCGGCGGGGACGGGGGCGAGGGAACAGGCGGTGTGCGAGCTGCGGATCACCGGGCCGGTGCTGCGCGGCCGGGTCGCGCTGGCCTGGCGTACTGACGGACCGGCCGGGCCGGCGGCGCGCACGCTGCTGGAGCTGCTGCGGGAGGCCCTGCCTGCGGTGGAGCCGGGCCCGCCGGCGGAGACCGCCGCGACCGACCGGCCGTGACAGGACGGCGGACGGCTGGCAGGATCTCGCCCATGCCACTCGTACTGCCCCCGATCAGCAGGCGCCGCGCGCTGCGGGGTCTGCTCGCCGCGCTGGTCGCGCTCGGGCTGCTGGTCTGGTGGCTGTGGCCGTTCGGGGAGCCGGCGCTGGGCGGCCGGCTGACCTTCAGCACGGGCGTGCCCACCGGGGTCTACCACCGCTACGGCGGCCTGCTGCGGCAGGAGCTGAACCGGGACATGCCCGGCGTGGACGTCCGCCTGGTACCCAGCGAGGGCTCGCAGCAGAACCTGGAGCGGGTGGCCCGCGGCGAGGCCGACGTCACGATCGCGACAGCCGACGCGGTGGCCAAGTACCAGCTGGACAGGAAGCCGGGCGCGGAGCGGCTGCGCGGGGTCGCCCGGCTCTACGACGACTACGTACAGCTGGTGGTGCCGGCGGCCTCGCCGGTCCACTCGGCGGCGGACCTGCGGGGCAAGCGGGTCGCGGTCGGGCAGCCGGGGTCGGGCGTACGGCTGATCTCGGACCGGCTGCTGGCGGCGGCCAAGCTGGACCCGGTGCGGGACGTGACACCGGTGTCGATCGGCATCGACACGATGCCGGCGGAGCTGGAGGCCGGGCGGATCGACGCGTTCTTCTGGTCCGGCGGACTGCCCACCAACGCGGTGCGCGAGCTGTCGGAGCGCTTCGAGATCCGGCTGGTGCCGCTGGGGGACCTGGTTCCGGCCATGCAGGGCGGTGGCAGCCTGACGCACTACTACCGCGCGGCGGTGATGCCGCAGGACGCGTACGCCCGGGCCCGCAACACCTCGGCGGTGGCCACACTGGCCGTGCCGAACCTGCTGGTGACGACCGACCGGACGGGCGCGGACCTCGCCGAACGGTTCACGCGGACGGTGATCCTGAGCCGGGACGGCATCGGCCACGAGGTGCACGCGGCGCAGCTGGTGGACCTGCGTACGGCGATCTACACGGACCCGCTGGAACTGCACCGGGGCGCGGCCCGGTACTACCGCTCCGTCAAGCCGTAGGCCTGGCGGCGGGCGGCAGGGGGACGACGGCACTCACACACGGCGCGATCGGCACCGGGCTGCCGCCGGGTCCGCCCGGCAGCGCGGACGGGGGCAGGGTGCCTCCGGCGGGCCGACGCGGCCCAGCGACCTGGTGCCCCGGTAGCAGGCCCGGCGACGAGCGGCAGGGAGACGACGGCACCCACGCACGGCGCGATCGGCACCGGGCCGCCGCCAGGTCCGCCCGGCAGCGCGGACGGGGACGCGGATGCCTCCGGCGGACCGACGCGGCCCCGCGGCCTGGTGGCCCGGTAGCAGGCCTGGCGACGAGCGGCAGGGAGACGACGGCACCCACGCACGGCGCGATCCGCACCGGGCTGCCGCCAGGTCCGCCCGGCAGCGCGGACGGGGGCACGGG
>NZ_WTFF01000392.1 GCF_019400985.1 Streptomyces bambusae | reverse complement strand
CGTGAGGCTGCCGGTCTCGGTCACGACGACCTTGCGGTCGGCCGTGCCGCCCGGGACGAGGGCCCGCAGGGTCCACTCGCCCGGCGCCGCGTAGAACCGGAACTGGCCGGTGGCCGAGGTCGGGACCCCGGCGGTGAACCCGTCGCCGCCGTGCAGCCGGCTGCGCTCGCCGCCGCCACGGGCGTCGCCGACCTGCTGGGCGCCCTGGCCGGCGCCGCGGCCCCGGTCATCCGGCTGCACCCCACCGGCGTGGCACACGCCGCCGGCGCCCTGCGCTGGGCCCTGCCCGGCTGGGCCGGCCCGGTCGACCTGCTGCTCGTCGCCACCGCCGACGGCTCCGAGCCGGGCCTCGGCGTGCTCGTCGAGCAGGCCTACCGGCGCGGCTGCACCGTCGTCGCCGTGGCCCCCGAGCGCTCCCCCCTGACCGAGGCGGTCGAAGGCGCCCACGGACTGCTCGTGCCCATGGCGAGGGCGCCGTACCAGGAGGACTACGACGAGAGCGCCGCCGCCGGACCCGGCGCCCTGTGGGCCCTGCTCACACCGCTGCTGCTCCTGCTCGACAAGGTCGGCCTCCTCTCCGCCGGCCCCGACGCCCTCCAGCTCGTGGCCGACCGGCTCGACCGCACCGCCGAACGCTGCGGCCCGGCCATCGCCGCGTACTCCAACCCCGCCAAGGCCCTGGCCGGCGAGCTCGCCGACGCCCTCCCGCTCATCTGGAGCGAGGGCGACGGCGCCGCCCCCGCCGGCCGCCGCTTCGCCGCCACCCTGGCCGAGCTGGCCGGCCGCCCCGCCCTGGCCGCCGACCTGCCCGAGGCGCTGCCCCGGCACGGGGTCCTGCTCGCCGGGGCCTTCGCGGCCGGCGCCGACCCCGAGGACTTCTTCCGCGACCGGGTCGAGGAGCAGCAGGCCCTCCACGCCCGCGTCGTCCTGCTGCGCGACCGGCCCGCCGGCCCGCTCAGCGCCGCGCCCGCCGCGCGCGAGCTCGCCCTCAGCCACGACACGGCCGTCAGCGAGATCGAACCGGAGGAGGGCAGCGAGCTCGAACAGCTCGCCGAGCTCCTCGCCGTCACCGACTTCGCCACCGCCTACCTGGCAGTGGCGTCCGGGGGACGTCCCTGACGGGGCGATCCAGCCCCGCCCGCCCCCACTGCCGTCACGAGGAAGCCGCACGATGGACCGCCTGACCAACACCGTCCGCCCCTACGCCTGGGGTTCCACCACCGCCATCCCGGAACTCCTCGGCGTGGAGCCGACCGGCGAACCCCAGGCCGAGATGTGGATGGGCGCCCACCCCGGCGCCCCCTCCCGCATCGACCGCGGCACGGGCGAGCAGGCGCTGTCCGACACCATCGCTGCCGACCCCGAGGGCGAGCTCGGCGCCGCCGCCGTCGCCAAGTTCGGCCCGCAGCTGCCCTTCCTCCTCAAGATCCTCGCCGCCGGCGCCCCGCTCTCCCTCCAGGTGCACCCCGACCTCGCCCAGGCCGCCGAGGGCTTCGCGGACGAGGAGGCCCGCGGCATCCCCGTCGACGCCGGCCACCGCAACTACAAGGACGCCAACCACAAGCCCGAACTCATCTGCGCGCTCACGCCGTTCGACGGGCTCTGCGGCTTCCGCCCGCCGCTGGAGGCCGCCGACCTCCTCTCCGGCCTCGACGTCGACTCCCTCAAGCCGTACGTCGACCTGCTCCACGCCCACCCCGAAGAGGCCGCCCTGCGCGAGGTCCTCACCGCCGTCCTGACCGCCGACCGCGAGGAGATGGCCGCCACCGTGGCCGAGGCCGCGGCCGCCGCCGAGCGCCTGGGCGGCCCGTACGCCCCGTACGCGCCGCTCGCCCACCACTACCCGGGCGACCCGGGCGTGATCGCCGCCATGCTCCTCAACCACGTACGGCTCCAGCCCGGCGAGGCCATGTACCTCGGAGCGGGCATCCCGCACGCCTACCTCGACGGCCTGGGCGTCGAGATCATGGCCAACTCCGACAACGTGCTGCGCTGCGGACTCACCCCCAAGCACGTCGACGTCCCCGAGCTCCTCAAGATCGTCCGCTTCGAGCCCGCCGACCCGAACGTCCTGCGCCCCGAGGGCAACGGCGAGGAGGTCTACGAGACCCCCATCGACGAGTTCCGCCTCTCCCGGTACGACCTGGCCCCCGGCGCGGCCCCGACCGGCGTCCCGGCGGGCGCCCCGCAGATCCTGCTGTGCACCGCAGGCTCCCCGCAGGTCGGCAACGAGAAGCTCGCGCCCGGCGAGTCCGTCTTCGTACCGGCGTCGGAGCGCGTCGAATTGTCCGGTTCGGGCACCGTCTTCCGGGCCACGGTAGTGCTCTGACGTGCTCTGGCGTCACCTCCGCCGCAGCGGCTGCAACAATGTGCGGCCGTAGTCAGTGGCTAGGAAGGGACACCTGCACCCATGAGCGCGTCAGGCGGAACCAAGGCGATCGTGGCGGCCCTCGCCGCCAACCTCGCCATCGCCGCGGCCAAATTCGTGGCCTTCATCTTCAGCGGCTCGTCGTCGATGCTCGCGGAAAGCGTCCACTCGGTGGCCGACTCGGGCAACCAGGGCCTGCTGCTCCTCGGCGGCAAGAAGGCCCAGCGCGAGGCGACACCGCAACACCCCTTCGGCTACGGGCGCGAGCGCTACATCTACGCCTTCCTGGTCTCGATCGTGCTCTTCTCCGTCGGCGGCATGTTCGCGATCTACGAGGGCTACGAGAAGATCAAGCACCCGCACCCGATCGAGGCCTGGTACTGGCCGGTCGGCGTCCTCGTCTTCGCGATCGTCGCGGAGAGCTTCTCCTTCCGCACGGCGATCAAGGAGTCGAACGAGCTGCGCGGCTCGCTGTCCTGGAAGGAGTTCATCCGGCGCGCCAAGGCCCCCGAGCTGCCCGTCGTCCTCCTGGAGGACTTCGGCGCGCTCATCGGCCTGGTGCTGGCCCTGGGCGGCGTCGGCCTCGCCCTGCTGACCGGCAACGGCGTCTGGGACGGCATCGGCACCCTGTGCATCGGCGCCCTGCTGATCCTCATCGCGATCGTGCTCGCCGCCGAGACCAAGTCCCTGCTGCTCGGCGAGGCCGCCGGCACCGAGGAGGTCGAGAAGATCAAGGCCGCCGTGGTCGACGGCGAGACCGTCACCGGCCTGATCCACATGCGCACGCTCCACCTCGGCCCCGAGGAACTGCTGGTCGCCGCGAAGGTCGCCGTCCAGCACGACGACACGGCCACCCAGGTCGCGCGCGCCATCGACGCAGCCGAGGCCCGCATCCGCGAGGCCGTCCCGATCGCCCGCGTGATCTACCTGGAGCCCGACATCTACCGCGAGCCGGCCACGAAGCCGGACACCGAGCCGGCCGGAAACTGACCGCACGGCGTAGGCCCCGCAGCCCACGAGAGCTACGGGGCCTACGCCATGCCCCGCCTTCCGCATGCGCGCACGTGGCCGGAAGCGTACGCACGGGCCACCCGATCCCCGGGCAAGGCCCCCCAGGCCGCCGCCCCGGCCACGGCACGACGTGTCCCTCCGATCCGCTGGGGCCGCTGGGCCGATCGGTGTAGATTCGTAGGCGGTGTCAGACGTCGCTGCTGATGGCGGGTCGGGCGGTCCCCAGGACCGGCCGAGGGGAGAGAGGGCCCCCGACGGACTGCGCTCGGTGCGCCCCCGCGGTGCACGGCTCAGCCGTACCCACCCTCTCGACGATCCATGAGGAGCAGCACGTATGGACTTCAAGGTCGCAGACCTCTCCCTCGCCGCCTTCGGCCGCAAGGAGATCACCCTGGCCGAGCACGAGATGCCCGGCCTGATGTCGATCCGCAAGGAGTACGCCGAGGCCCAGCCGCTCGCCGGCGCCCGGATCACCGGCTCGCTGCACATGACCGTGCAGACCGCCGTCCTCATCGAGACCCTCGTCGCCCTCGGCGCCGAGGTCCGCTGGGCCTCCTGCAACATCTTCTCCACCCAGGACCACGCGGCCGCGGCCATCGCCGTCGGCCCGAACGGCACCCCGGACAACCCGCAGGGCGTCCCGGTCTTCGCCTGGAAGGGCGAGACGCTGGAGGAGTACTGGTGGTGCACCGAGCAGGCGCTGACCTGGCCGAACACCCCCACCGGCGGCCCGAACATGATCCTGGACGACGGCGGTGACGCCACCCTCCTCGTCCACAAGGGCGTCGAGTTCGAGAAGGCCGGCGCCGCCCCGGACCCGTCGACGGCGGACAGCGAGGAGTACGGCCACATCCTGACCCTCCTCAACCGCACGCTGAAGGAGACCCCGCAGAAGTGGACGCAGCTCGCGTCCGAGATCCGCGGTGTCACCGAGGAGACCACCACCGGCGTGCACCGTCTCTACGAGATGATGCAGTCCGGCGACCTGCTCTTCCCGGCCATCAACGTGAACGACGCCGTCACCAAGTCGAAGTTCGACAACAAGTACGGCTGCCGCCACTCCCTCATCGACGGCATCAACCGCGCCACCGACGTCCTCATCGGCGGCAAGGTCGCGGTCGTCTGCGGCTACGGCGACGTCGGCAAGGGCTGCGCCGAGTCCCTGCGCGGCCAGGGCGCGCGCGTCATCGTCACCGAGATCGACCCGATCTGCGCCCTGCAGGCCGCCATGGACGGCTACCAGGTCGCGACGCTGGACGACGTCGTCGAGACCGCCGACATCTTCATCACCACGACCGGCAACAAGGACATCATCATGGCCGCCGACATGGCCAAGATGAAGCACCAGGCCATCGTCGGCAACATCGGCCACTTCGACAACGAGATTGACATGGCCGGCCTCGCCAAGGTCGACGGCATCGTCAAGGACGAGGTCAAGCCCCAGGTCCACACCTGGACCTTCCCCGACGGCAAGGTGCTGATCGTCCTCTCCGAGGGCCGCCTGCTCAACCTCGGCAACGCGACCGGCCACCCGTCGTTCGTCATGTCGAACTCCTTCGCGGACCAGACCCTGGCCCAGATCGAGCTCTTCACCAAGCCCGAGGAGTACCCGACCGACGTCTACGTGCTCCCCAAGCACCTCGACGAGAAGGTCGCCCGCCTTCACCTCGACGCCCTGGGCGTCAAGCTGACCACGCTCCGCCCGGAGCAGGCCGAGTACATCGGCGTCAAGGTCGAGGGCCCGTACAAGCCGGACCACTACCGCTACTGATCACGCTCCAGCGGTAGCAGCACAGCACTGAGGCAGGCCCCCGGCACGCACGTCGCCGGGGGCCTGCCCCGTACTCACGTACAGGCCTGCCCCTGTACTCACGCACCTCACGCCAGACATCAGGAATCCCCATGCCCCGCGGCCGCTATTCGCTCCACGACCCGCACGACGGCACACCCCTCGGCGAGGAGCACTTCCACTGCGCCCCCGGCCCCTCCGGCTGGCGCTACGTCGCCCAGCTGACCACCCCGGACGGCGACCACCGCGGCTCCGTCGACCTGGCGATCGACGAACTGGGCCGGCCCATCCGCCTGGAACTGGCCGCGGGCGGCTGGCAGGTACGCGGCGCCGCCATCGACGGCGTCACCTGGGTCCGCACCGACCCCGCCGGCACCGAGGCCACCGAGGGCAACGTCCAGGCCCCCTCCTTCACCGGCAGCTCCCCGGCCTTCCTCGTCGCCACCGCCCGCCTGCTGCACCTCACCCCCGGCGCCCCCGCGACCCGGGTCCGGCTCGTGAACCTCACCGACCCGGTCCTCGCCCCGCGCACCGTGGACCAGGCCTGGGCCCTGCTCAGGAGCGAGACCCACCCCACCGACAGCGGCCCCCTGGTGGTGGACGAGTACCAGGTCACCGCCCTGGACACGGGCGAGGTGCACACGGTCCACCTGGCCGGCGACGTCGTCCTCGCGGCGCCCGGCATCGAACTCGAACACCTGGAAACCCCGCCCTCGGCCTTCCCCGACTGACCGCCGCCCGGCCCCGGCCGGGCAACCGGCTAGGCCCGGATCTTATACACATCTGACGCTGCCGACAAACTTACCGTCTAGCCCTATGGCGACACTCCTCTTACCAACGACAACCACAGCGCTA
>NZ_WTFF01000391.1 GCF_019400985.1 Streptomyces bambusae | reverse complement strand
CTGAGAGTCACGACGCTAAGGTCTTGCGGACGCCACATATGTTAATAAGACACCGCCCCGCCCCCCCCCCCCGCCCCGGTGGGCCCCTCGGGCCCCGCGCGCCCCGCCGTCACCGCCGCCAGTGCGGACAGCACCGCGGCGATGGCCGGGCGGCCCTCCGTGCCCGACCGGACCAGGGCCTCCACGGTCCGCCCGTGCCCCGGCAGCGGCAGCACTGCCGCGCCGGACGGCGGGCTGTCGCACAGCAGCCCGGGCAGGATCGACACGGCCTGGCCCGAGGCCACCAGCCACAGCGCGCTGCGCAGGTCGGAACAGCTGTGCTCGATCCGCGGGGTGAAGCCGGCGTTGCGGCAGGCGTGCAGCAGCATCGCGCGGCAGCTGCTCGGCTCGGGCGCCGACACCCAGGCGTGCCCGCGCAGCGCCGCCAGACCCTCGCGCTCCACCGCCGGCCGCAGCGCCTCGGGCAGGGCCAGACACAGCGGGTCGGCGAACAGCGGTACCGCCGTCGTCCCCGTCGCGGGCGGCTCCCCGAGCAGGTCGTAGCGGTAGCCGACCACGACGTCCAGGCGGCGCCCGCGCAGTTCCGGCACCGCCTCCTCCGGCTCGGCCTGCACGATCCGGGGCCGCAGCCGGGGGTGCCGTACGGCGAGCTCGGCCAGCAGCGGGGCCGCCACCGTACGCAGGGCGCTCGGTGCGCAGCCGACGGCCAGGTCCCCGGCCACCTCCGCGTCCAGCGCGCGCACCGCGCCCTCGGCCCGCTCCAGTGCGGCCAGCACGTGCGCGCACTCGGCGGCGAGCGCCGCCCCCGCGGCGGTCAGCCGCAACCCCCGGCCCTCGCGCTCCACCAGGCTCGCGCCCGCCTCGGCCTCCAGGGCCCGCAACTGCTGCGAGACGGCCGACGGGGTCACCCCGTGCAGGTCGGCGACGGCGGTCACCCGGCCGTGTTCGGCCAGGTCGCGCAGGAGGACCATCCGCTTGACGTCGAGCATGTGCCGCATGGGGTCCAGCCTAGTCAGCTCAGCGTAGTTCTGCTTAAGGGATCGTGAAGGAGAGGTAGCTAGACTTCACGGTCGCCCTGGGGTGATGCTCGGACGCATGAGCCTCACGCGTCCGAAGAACCTGAAGGTCCTGCTGATCGGGGCGAACGGCACCCTCGGCCGGGCCGTCCACGCCGCTCTGGCCGAGCGCGGCCACGACGTGGTCACCGCCTCCCGCACCGGCGCCGACCTGTACGTCGACATCACCGACCCGGACTCGATCCGGGCCCTGTACGAGCAGGCCGGCCCCGTCGACGCGGTGGCCAACGCCGCCGGCTGGGTGCCCTGGCGCCCCCTGGGCGAGCTGACCACGGCGGACGTGCGGGCCGGCCTGGAGGGCAAGGCCGTCAGCCAGATCGAGCTCGTCCGGCAGGGCATGGACCGGCTGCCCGCGCACGGCTCGTTCACGCTGGTCACCGGCATCCTCGCGCGCGAGCCGCTGCTGACCGGCTCGATGGCCTCCCTCGCCAACGGCGCCGTCGAGGCCTTCGTACGGGCCGCGGCCATCGAGCTGCCCGGGCGCCAGCGCGTCAACGCGGTGAGCCCGACCGTCTTCGAGGAGTCGCTCGACGCGTACGGGGACACGTTCGCCGGCTTCGACGCGGTCCCGGTGCGGCGCGCGGCCGCCGCGTACGTCAAGTCCGTGGAGGGCCACCGGACCGGGCAGGTCTTCCGCGTGGAGTAGTGGAGCACCGGAGTAGTGGAGTTACCGGGCAGGGTCCTCCGCGTGGAGCAGTGCAGCAGTAGAGCAGTAGAGCAGTAGAGCAGTGCAGCAGTGCAGCAGTGGAGCAGTGGAGCAGTGGAGCACTGGAGCAGTGGGGCCGTGGAGCACTGAGCGGCCGAGCAGCCGGCGTGTCCGCCGAACAGGGGCACCGCCGCAGGGCGCGGGCGTGTCGCCCCTGGGCGCGGCAGCGGGGCGGGGGCCGCGCAGCAGCGGCGCTCAGGCCGCGGAACAGGGCCGGAGGCGGCCCTTCGCCTTCGAAACCTCGGCCCCGTGTGCCACGCACCACACGGGGGTGTGGATGCGGCCCCTCCCGTGTCCTATAGCCTGACCGCGGATGTCTCTTCACATCAAGATTCACCGGGAAGCGGCGTCCTCCAGCACATGGGGCAGGGACGCCCCACCCACAGCTGTCTAACGGAGAAGGCCATGACCCGCACTCCCGTGAATGTCACCGTCACCGGCGCCGCCGGCCAGATCGGGTACGCGCTGCTCTTCCGCATCGCGTCCGGCCACCTGCTCGGCGCGGACGTGCCGGTCAACCTGCGCCTCCTGGAGATCCCGCAGGGCCTCAAGGCCGCCGAGGGCACCGCCATGGAGCTCGACGACTGCGCCTTCCCGCTGCTGCGCGGCATCGAGATCACCGACAACGCCGACAAGGCCTTCGACGGTGCGAACGTCGCCCTCCTCGTCGGTGCCCGCCCGCGCACCAAGGGCATGGAGCGCGGTGACCTGCTCGCCGCCAACGGCGGCATCTTCAAGCCGCAGGGCAAGGCCATCAACGACCACGCCGCGGACGACATCCGCGTGCTCGTCGTCGGCAACCCGGCCAACACCAACGCCCTCATCGCCCAGGCCGCCGCGCCGGACGTACCGGCCGAGCGCTTCACCGCGATGACCCGCCTGGACCACAACCGCGCGATCTCGCAGCTGGCCGCCAAGACCGGTGCCGCCGTCTCCGACATCAAGCGCCTGACGATCTGGGGCAACCACTCCGCCACCCAGTACCCGGACATCTTCCACGCGGAGATCGCCGGCAAGAACGCCGCCGAGGTCGTGAACGACCAGGCGTGGCTGGCCGACGAGTTCATCCCGACCGTCGCCAAGCGCGGCGCCGCGATCATCGAGGCCCGTGGCGCGTCCTCGGCCGCCTCCGCCGCCAACGCCGCCATCGACCACATCCACACCTGGGTCAACGGCACCGCCGAGGGCGACTGGACCTCGATGGGCATCCCGTCGGACGGCTCCTACGGCGTCCCCGAGGGCCTCATCTCCTCCTTCCCGGTCGTCTGCAAGGACGGCAAGTACGAGATCGTCCAGGGCCTGGACATCAACGAGTTCTCCCGGACCCGCATCGACGCGTCCGTCGCGGAGCTCTCCGAGGAGCGCGACGCGGTGCGCGAGCTCGGCCTGATCTGATCAGGATCCGATCAGGATCCGATCAACACCGAAGCGCCCCGGGCAAACCTGCCCGGGGCGCTTTGGCGTGAATTCGCCTGCCGCCGGTATGTAAGGGAAAACTAAGGTCACCTCAGTGACCGACATCCCGATTCCCCCGCAGCCGAACGGCGGTTGGGACGACCCGCGGGCCGGGCGGCCGCCGGTCCACCCGTCCGTCAGCGAGGCCGGCCGACTGCTGTGCGCAGGCACCTACCTCGACGCGGGCTACCGCGACCGGGTGATCGACGAGCTGTACGTCCACGAGGAGCGCCTCGTCGCCCCCGCGTACGGCTTCGACACCACCCGCGTGCTGGCCCACGCCCTGCGCGCCCGCCGCTTCGAACTCGGCTGGGCGGCCGGCATACTCGCCGCCTGGTTCGTCGGCGGCCTCCTGACCTCCGGACTGCTGACGCTGGTGCTCGTACCGTTCCTGCTGCTGACGCTGGCCAACTGGCTGCGGGCGCGCGGCACGGTCCTGTTGCGCTTCCTCGGCCTGGTCGTCCGCATCTACGCGTGGTGGATGCTGCTCGTGCTGGTCGTCGCCCTCGTCGGGCTGGGGCTCGCGCTCGGCGGGGCCTTCGGCGAGGTCGTCGGGTTCGGCGCGCTGTTCGCCGTCGGCTCGCTGACCGGCTCCGGTCCGGGCTCGTCCGGAGGCGGGCTGGCCCTGTGGATGCTGCCGCTGACCTTCGCCGGCCTGGTCACCCTCGTCGCCCTCCAGCGCGGCCACGTCGCGCGCATCATCGCCGGCGAGCTCTCCCCGCGCCGCTACGCCGACCAGGCCGGGGACCCCGCCGAGGCGGCGCCCACGCCCCGGTTCGAGCGGATCCGCCGGCGGATCCGGGCCGAGCAGCACTCGCCGCTCGTCATGTACGACGTCAACGACCCGCTGTGCGGCGCGGGCGAGCCGTACTACCCCTGGCACCTGTCCGTCGAGCTGCGCCCCCGCGAGGACCTCGGCCCCGACCGCAAGCCGACGCCGGTCACCAACGCCGGCATCGTGGAGCAGATCGTGCCGCTCCTGCAGGCGCTGCGGGTACCGTCGCCGCACGGCTCGCCGGAGGCGGAGGCGGCCGTCATGGACCGGCTGCGCGAGCTGGTCATCGACGAGTGCACCTTCACGCCCGTCGACGGACTGGCGCACCGGGACGCCGCCCCGCTGGCCCCGCACATCTTCGCGGCGCAGCGGCCCGCCGCGATCGAGGAGGGCGGCGAGCGGCGCCGGCACTTCCTGCGCGTCCGGGTCGGCGGCTGGGACGAGAACCTCGTCGTCACCGTCTTCGTCCGGGTCCACACCCAGGGCGGGATGATGATGCTGGAGGTCGCGCCGCACGTACTGCTGCCGGTGCGCACCCGCTTCTACAACGCCGACGCCGACGCGCAGCGCTACCTGAACAACAACGCGCTCGGGAAGGCGGCCTGGGCGCTGGTGCACACCCCGGGCTCCTTCGCCGCGGCCGTGACCACCCTGGCCCGCGGTCTGGCCGGCTGGTGGCGGATCGTCACCGGCGGCCACGGCGGGGCCCGCGCCGAGGGCCCGCGGCTGTCCGTGCGGGAGCTGGCCTCGCAGGACAACGGCTCGATCTTCCACCTGATGGACGTCGACCGGTACCTGAAGACCATTCAGGACCGGGTGGTGCACGGGGTCACGCTCGCGCTGGACGCGGCGGGCTGGCACACCGAGGAGTTCGCGCGGCGCGGCACCGCCATCACCGTCGCGAGCGGCGGGACCTACATCGGCTCCATGGGCTCCTTCTCCGTCCACGACAGCTCGTTCAGCATCGGCGGGACGGGCGTGCACAATACGACCAACGGCACGAGGGGGACGAAGTAGCCATGGCGGACGAACCGCAGCAGCGGCACCAGCAGTCGCAGCAACCGCAGTCGCAGGAGCCGTCTTCGCCCAGGTTCGGGAACATCCACGGCAGCAGCTTCAGCATCGGCGGCACCAACGTCACGAACACGGTGCACAACACCACGACGACGGGCGGGCCGGAGCGGCGCCCGACGCCGGCCGAGCTGCTGGAGGCCGTACAGGACCTCCAGGTCGCGCTCGTCCGGCTGCCGCGCGGCGCGGACCGGGCGGAGCTGGGCGGAGAACTGGACGGGATCGCCGAGGCGCTGGAAGGACTGGTGGGACCGGTGGGCCCGGTGGGGCCGGAGGGCTCGACGGGTCCGGCAGGTCCGGCCGGTTCGGCAGGCCCCGCCGGTCCGGCCGAGGCGCAGGAGGTGCCGCAAGGCCTGGTCGGCCGGCTGCGCCGGGCGCTGGAGCGGTGGGCTCCGCTGGTCGAGGGCGTGAGCGCGGCGGCGGCCCTCGGCAGCCTCCTGACGAACCTGGGAGGCTGACCCGTGCCGTCCGCTCCCCGCTGGGACGCACAAAGCCAGCGCTGGGTCCACGACCCCGCTCCGCCCCCGGCCCCGGAGGCACCCCCGGCCGACGGTACGACGCCGGGCCCGCCGTCAGGCCCGCCGTCGTACGGGCCCGAGCCCGCCGCCGGGCCCCGCCCCCGCCGGCCGGACCTGCCGGCCATGCCCGCGTACGAACCCACGAGCGGGCCGTCGTACGAACCCACGAGCGGGCCGTCGTACGCGCCCACGAGCAGTCCCGCGTACGGGCCGGCGAGCGGTCCCGCCGGCAGTCCGGCGTACGAGCTGCCCACCAGCAGTCCCGCGTACGACCCCGCCGGCGGTCCCGCGTACGAGGCCGGCCGTCCCGCGTACGAGCAGCCCCCCGGCCCCGGCACCGGCCCCGGCCCCGGAACGGCGTTGCCCGAACCGGCCTATGTGCTGCCCGGCCCGCCCGGGTACGCCCCGGCCGGCCCCGGCGCGGCGGGGGTGCCGCCGCGCGGGCG
>NZ_WTFF01000390.1 GCF_019400985.1 Streptomyces bambusae | reverse complement strand
GGCCTCGTACTTCGCCGCCCCGGGCCGGTTCGCCACGCAGTGCGCCGCCGCCGCACCCGCCCTCGCGGCCGCTCCGCTCGGCGACCACCCGGCCCTGGCCCGGCTCGTGCTGCACCGCTACGACCAGGCCCTCGCCGGACGGCTGCCCGGCCTGCGGCTCGCGTCCGGCCACCGCCCCCGGCCGGAACTCGCCACCGCCTGATCCCGGTTTGTCGGTCCTTCCGGTTACCGTCGTTGCATGGAAGGCATGGCAGGCACCGCACCCGTCCCCGGTCACGATCCGTACGATCCGCACGAGCCGTACGACGCGTCCGACACCGAGCGCTGGGCCGCCGAGCCCGACAAGCGGCCCGGCCGCACCGCCTTCCAGCGCGACCGTGCCCGGGTGCTGCACTCGGGCGCCCTGCGCCGGCTCGCCGGCAAGACCCAGGTCGTCACGCCCGGCACCCGCTCCTACGACTGGGACGCCAGCCCCCGCACCCGCCTCACCCACTCCCTGGAGTGCGCCCAGGTCGGCCGCGAGCTCGGCGCGGCCCTCGGCTGCGACCCCGACCTCGTCGAGGCCGCCTGCCTGTCCCACGACATGGGCCACCCGCCCTTCGGGCACAACGGCGAGGAGGTGCTCAACGACTTCGCCAAGGACTGCGGCGGCTTCGAGGGCAACGCCCAGTCGCTGCGCCTGCTCACCCGCCTGGAACCCAAGCGGTTCGTCCCCGATCCGCGCACCGGCGCACCGGTCAGCGTCGGCCTCAACCTCACCCGCGCCTCGCTCGACGCCGCGACCAAGTACCCGTGGCCACGCGGCGGCCACCCCACCGACCCCGACTCGGTGAAGTTCGGCGCGTACGAGGACGACCTGCCGGTCTTCGACTGGCTGCGGCGCGGCGCGCCCGCCGACCGCAAGTGCTTCGAGGCCCAGGTCATGGACTGGGCGGACGACGTGGCGTACTCCGTGCACGACGTCGAGGACGGCCTGCACGCCGGCCACATCGACCCCAACCTGCTCTTCTCCGAGCCGGAGCGCCGCGCCATCTGGCAGGTCGCGATCGGCCGCTACGTCCCGGCCGGCACCGATCCGGAGGAGCTGCGCGAGGCCCTGGACCGGCTGCTGGAGCAGGACTGGTGGCCACATGGCTACGACGGATCGGCCGTGGCCCAGGCCAGGCTCAAGGACGCCACCAGCCAGCTGATCGGCCGGTTCTGCCTGGCCGCCGAGGGCGCGACGAGGGAGGCGTACGGCTCCGGCCGGCTCACCCGGTACGCGGCGGAGCTGGTGGTCCCGGCCACCGCGCGCCACGAGTGCGCCGTGCTGAAGGCGGTCGCCGACCTGTACGTGATGCAGCGCGAGGAGCAGGAGCGGCTGCGCGCCGACCAGCGCATCGTCCTGGCCGAACTCGCCGAGGCGCTGTACGCCCGCGCCCCCGAGGGCCTGGACCCCCAGTTCCGGGCGGTCTTCGACGCCGCTCCCGACGACCGGGCGAGGAAGCGCGCGGTCATCGACCAGATCGCGTCCCTCACCGACGCCTCCGCGCGCTCCCTGCACGAGCGCCTCACCCGCCGCTCCCGACGCGCCGACGGGTGAGCCGATCGGGCCACGGCCCCTTCACGCGGCAGGCTCGGTGCGGGAGGCTCGCATGAGGCCGCACATGGCGCAGAGGTTATGAGGAGGCATCAGGTGGTCGACGCACACCGGACGTTTGTCATCGTCGGCGCGGGACTGGCCGGCGCGAAGGCGGCCGAGGCCCTGCGGGCCGAGGGCTTCACCGGCCGGGTCATCCTGATCGGCGACGAGCGCGACCACCCGTACGAACGGCCGCCCCTGTCCAAGGGCTACCTGCTGGGCAAGGACGAGCGCGACAGCGTCTTCGTGCACGAGCCCTCGTGGTACGCCCGCGCCGACATCGAGCTGCACCTGGGCCAGCCGGCGGTGCAGCTGGACCGGGAGCACAAGCGGGTCGTCCTCGGCGACGGCACCGCGCTGCACTACGACAAGCTGCTGCTGGCCACCGGTGCCGAGCCGCGCCGCCTCGACATCCCCGGCACCGGCCTGGCCGGGGTGCACCACCTGCGCCGGCTGGCCCACGCCGAGCGGCTGCGCGGGGTGCTGGCCACGCTCGGCCGGGACAACGGCCACCTGCTGATCGCGGGCGCGGGCTGGATCGGCCTGGAGGTGGCGGCCGCCGCCCGCTCCTACGGCGCCGAGGTCACCGTGGTGGAGCCGCTGCCCACGCCGCTGCACGCGGTGCTCGGTCCCGAGCTCGGCGGTTTCTTCGCCGACCTGCACACCGGGCACGGGGTGCGGTTCCACTTCGGGGCCCGGCTCACCGAGATCACCGGGGTGGACGGCATGGTGCTGGCCGCCCGCACCGAGGACGGCGAGGAGCACCCTGCGCACGCCGTGCTCGCCGCGATCGGTGCCGCCCCGCGCACCGCGCTCGCCGAGACGTCCGGGCTGGCCCTGGTGGACCGGGAGCACGGCGGCGGCATCGCGGTGGACGCGAGCCTGCGCACCTCGGACCCGGACGTCTACGCCGTGGGGGACGTGGCCGCCGCGAACCACCCGGTGCTGGGCACCCGGCTGCGGGTCGAGCACTGGGCGAACGCGCTCAACGGGGGCCCGGCCGCCGCGAAGGCCATGCTGGGCCAGGAGGTCAGCTACGACCGCATCCCGTACTTCTTCTCCGACCAGTACGACGTGGGCCTGGAGTACTCGGGCTGGGCCCCGCCGGGCTCGTACGACGAGGTGGTGATCCGCGGCGACGTGGCCAAGCGGGAGTTCGTCGCGTTCTGGCTGTCCCAGGGCCGGGTGCTGGCCGGGATGAACGTGAACGTGTGGGACGTCACCGAACCGGTCCAGACCATGATCAGGACGGCGGCCGTCCCCGACCGGGAAGCGCTGGCCGACCCGTCCGTGCCGCTGGAGTCCCTGGCGGGCAGCGGCCAGGGCGGCTGACGGGGTTGTCGGACCGCGGCCGTAGAATTCACGCGTGGCAGGCAGGATCAACGACGACGACGTGAAGGCGGTCCGGGACGCGGTCCCGATCGACGCCGTGGTGTCCGACTACCTCCAGCTGCGCAACGCGGGTGGCGGCAACCTCAAGGGCCTCTGCCCCTTCCACGACGAGAAGTCCCCGTCCTTCCAGGTCAGCCCCAGCAAGGGGCTGTACCACTGCTTCGGCTGCCAGGCGGGCGGGGACACCCTCGACTTCGTCATGAAGATCGACCACCTCTCCTTCTCGGAGGCGGTCGAGCGGCTCGCGGCCCAGGCGGGCATCACCCTGCGGTACGAGGAGGGCGGCTACACCGCGGGCACCAGCGGCCGCGGCGAGCGCATCCGGCTCGTCGAGGCGCACAAGGCGGCCGCCCAGTTCTACGTCGACCAGCTCCAGGGCCCGGAGGCCGAGATCGGCCGGAAGTTCCTGGCCGAGCGCGGCTTCGACCAGGCCGCCGCGGCGCACTTCGGCGTCGGCTACAGCCCGGCCGGCTGGGACCACCTGACCCGCTTCCTGCGCGGCCGGGGGTTCTCCGACAAGGAGCTGATCCTCTCCGGCCTCGCCCAGGACAGCCGCAGCGGCAAGCCCATCGACCGCTTCCGGGGCCGGCTGATGTGGCCGATCCGCGACATCACCGGCGAGGTGGTCGGCTTCGGCGCGCGCAAGCTGCGCGAGGACGACAACGGCCCGAAGTACCTGAACACCCCCGAGACGCCGATCTACCGCAAGTCCCAGGTGCTGTACGGCATCGACCTGGCCAAGAAGGAGATCGCCAGGACCTCCCGCGCGGTCGTGGTCGAGGGCTACACCGACGTGATGGCCTGCCACCTGGCCGGGGTGACCACGGCGATCGCCACCTGCGGCACGGCCTTCGGCGGGGACCACATCAAGATCCTGCGCCGGCTGCTGATGGACAACGCCACCGCCGAGGTGATCTTCACCTTCGACGGCGACGCGGCCGGGCAGAAGGCCGCCCTGCGGGCCTTCGAGGACGACCAGAAGTTCGCCGCCGAGACCTCCATCGCGATCACGCCGGGCGGCATGGACCCCTGTGACCTGCGGCTGGCCGAGGGCGAGGCGGCCGTCTCGACGCTGGTGGAGTCGCGTACGCCGCTGTTCGAGTTCGCGATGCGGCACATCGTCTCCCGGCACAACCTGGAGAACCCGGCCGGCCGGGCGGCGGCGCTGGACGAGGCCGCCCCGATCGTCGCCAAGATCAAGAACATCGCCATCCAGCACGAGTCGGCGGTCCAGCTGGCGGGCATGCTGGGCATCCTCGACGAGCAGTTCGTCGTCAAGCGCGTCGCCCAGCAGGCGATGTGGGCGCGCGAGCGCGGCAACCGCCCCCAGCAGCAGGGCGGGGCCGGCGGCCGCGCCCCGCGCCCCGGGTACGAGACCGGCCGCCCGGCCCCGGCCGCCCCGTCGTCGGGCCCCGCGCTGAACCTGCGCAGCCCGGCCCACCGGACGGAGCGGGAGCTGCTGAAGCTGGCGCTCCAGCGCCCCGAGCTGGTCTCCCCGGCCTTCGACGCGTACGGCGTGGACGAGTTCACCGCCCCGCCCTACGCCATGGTCCGGCAGGCCGTCCAGGACGCCGGCGGCGCGGCGGCGGGCGGCGACGACTACCTGGCCCGGGTCCGCAGCGCCGCTCCGAACGACACGGTCCGCGCCCTGGTCACCGAGCTGGCGGTGGAGGCCATCCACGCCAAGACGGTCGACGAGGCGTACGCGGGCGTCCAGCTGGTCCAGGTCCGGCTGCGCGCGGTCGACCGCCGGGTCCACGAGATCCAGGGCACGATGGCCCGGATGGGCTCCCACGCCCCGGCGGAGCAGCTGGCGGCGGTCCAGGAGGAGCTGTGGGTGCTCCAGCAGTACGGGCAGCGGCTGCGCAACCGGGGCGCCGAGGGGCTCTGAGGGGCCTGCGGGGATCCACCGAGAGCTCTCGCTGATCGGCGGGGCCGGGCGGATCAGGCGGCGCGGTCCAGCCAGTCGCCGCCGGGTATGAGCGTGCCCGTCCGTTCCAGGTGACGGGCGATCTGCGGGGCGGCCAGGTAGACCCAGGCCTGTACGGCGGTCCCGTCGGTCCGCAGCACCGGGCGGGACAGCCGGTCGTAGACGTTCAGCGGCCGGTCCGGGCCGTGATACTCCTCCAGCCGGTCCAGCTCCGCCAGGACCTCCCCGTACGCGGCGGCCGAGGGCGTGACGAGCTCGCCGACGACCTGCGCGCCGGGGCGGTGGACGGCGTACGGGTAGCCGGGGCCGTCGTACAGGGCCGCGTCCGGGAGCCGGGCGGGCTCCTCGCCGGCGGTGCGCCCGCGCAGGAAGAGGGCGTGGTTGTGCTCCCCGGGGCGCAGGGTGCCGTACACGAAGAACGGCAGCCCGCCGGCCCCGGCCGCCTCCGCCGTCCCGGTCATCCGGACACCTCGGAGTCGACCCAGGCCAGGTAGCCCGCGCTGCCGCGGACCACGCGGGTGGCGATGATCTCCGGGGTGTCGTACGGGTGCGCCGCGGTGAGCCAGGCCTCCAGGGCGGGGTAGGCGGCCTCCGTGGTCTTGAAGAGGACCTGCCACTCCTGGGCGGTTTCCAGCTCACCCTGCCACCGGTAGACCGAGGTGACCGGCTGGGAGATCTGCGCGCAGGCGGCCAGCCGCGCCTCCACAGCGCCACGGGCCAGCTCCGTCGCGACGTCGGGGGTGTCGACGGTCGTGAGGACGGTGAGGACGGTGGGCGCGGCGGGCGCGAGCGGCTCTGCGGGCTCTGCGGGCTCTGCGGAACGCTCGGCGTCCGGCCGATCGGCCGATGTCACGGGGACCCTCCCTCGGTCGGGAACAGCACATGGGACAACCCCGAAGGGACGTCGACCCCGGGCGAGCGGGCGCCCCTGCGTACGGGTGCCCCACCACCGTACGCACCCCTGCCACACGACCTGCCGGTGCCCGGGGCCGCAACTGCGACCGTGCCCATGCCGGGGGCCCGCGGCCGTGGCCGTGACGGCGGCCGCCCGACGCACCGGACGGCGGCCCGGCGGCTCGGCGGCTCGGCGGCCCGCACGATGCTGCCGGCGGCCGAAGCCCCTTCACCCGGACGGCACC